>JASGGD010000255.1:0-6112 GCA_047605225.1 Novosphingobium sp. | reverse complement strand
TGGCCGCCGCGGCCATCGAGCGCATCAAGGCCTATGCGGGCAATCCGCCGGCCTTCGACACCGTGAGCGAGCTGGAAGCCTTTCTGCGCACCGTCTACAAGCCCTACGGCTGGCTCAGCGATGCGCAATGGCGGCGCATGACCGAAACCTCGACCCGCCGCCTAGCGGACGGGCGCGTCACGCCGCATTACGATCCGGCCATGGTGCGCCAGTTCACCGTGCACGACGACGACTACCTCATCTGGTCGCACTACGACGCTATCGAGGTGCCAGTGATGATCTTGCGTGGCGCCGAGTCGGACCTGGTGCTGCCCGAGACGGTCGAGGCGATGCGCCACCGCGGGCCGGGCGCGGCGGGGCGGCTGACCGTGCTGGAGGTGCCGGGCTGCGGGCATGCGCCTGCGCTGAACGTGCCTGAGCAACTGGTGCCTATCGCTGACTTCCTGCGCGCTGCGCCTTAGTTCGGCTGGGGCCGGGTCCGGGGCGCGGTCGCAAGCGCGTCCTCGCCCCCCTTATGGGACGCAACGCTCAGGCTAACCGGCGCCGGAAGGAGCGCAGCAAGTGAAGGACACCAACAAGCCCCATAAATGGCGAAGCCATGGGCCTTGTTGGCGTCCGCTTGACCGCCCAGTTAGGCCACGATTTTGGGTTGCTACTTTGCATGTGGCGATGACCCCTTCGCGCGTTGATTTCGCCAGGCCTCCAAAAGCTCGGTGCTGCCACTTGCCACTTGCAACAACATTTGAAGGGACAAGATTGAACCAGGGACTATTCCTGCTTCGTCGATCTCTTGGTCATCGAAGTCGGGGTTGGTGGCAAGCTCGACATTGACAATCCACCATACCTCGATTTTCCGCAGTAGCTCTACAAGAGCGGTGAATTGCTCCTGGTGTGCGGAAGCAGCTTGGCCTGTGACGACGTCAAATAGCCGATGTGCAAGCACATTTCGGGTGCTCTTTAGTTGCTCGAAGATGGCTAGATCGGCTTCGGTGATTGCCGCCTGTTCTAAGAGCCAATTTAAGGATGCGTAAACCGCACTCTTGTTGCGGGATAGGACATTGCTCGCGTATTCTGGAGAAACGGGGTTGCCGCCCTCAAACCAGCCAACTGAGTAGAAGTCTCGTATGCGGTCAACTATGGAATTCTTGAGAATTTCAAAGACCGTGATGAACATTGTCGCCATGAAGAGCGAGGGGCGGACAACCTCTGGGTCGAGGAAGCGCTCCCAATGTTCGTCGTGATCGGTCATGAGTGGCCTAACGTAGAGCTAATCGGCGCTGCGCGGCTTTATCGCGCAGCGTCCAGCGACCGAAGGGAGCGAGTTTGAGCGCCGGGTTAGCCATCTTGCCTACCGATACCAGTTGTAGCTGTCCAGTGCCGTGGAACCACAACGCAAGCAAGTTGCCTTGTATTCCCCCATGATCGCCTTACGGAGCACGTCTTTTCCTGGAAATGGTTTGTTCATTTCTGCCCACCTTACAACGCCGCATTTCCCCTTGCAAAGAAGCTGGACAACTTTCTCGCGGTCCGCTTTGCTGGCGTAATTGGGCAGTTTTCCGCGATAGTCGTTGCTTCTGTCTCTTGGAGCGGCAAGGAGATTCTCAACCTCCGTTTCAGAAAGCCCTTTGCTTCTTGCATGAGTTTGGTATTCGAGAAGCTGTGCTCCGCTAATTTCCTGACCGGACAGTTCTCGCCCTTTCTCTCGCTCTTGAACAACCGCATCAATCCAGTCATCAACTAGCGCCCCTGGCACCGGGCCTGCGAGCGCAAAAAGCTTTCGGTCGTAATCTTGTATGTAGATGTACCACTCATCTTCTGTTGCCATAGATCGGCTCCTTCTGGATTGGATGGCTAACGTTTGAGCTAACCGGACCGTTGCGGTATGTGGCTAAAGGCCCAGAGTGAAATGAAGGGCGCTTGGCCGCATGCCCCAATGGGTCCGGTTGAGCGGATGGTTAGGTGTCAGTGCCGTCGCCATTTCCAAGTGTCTTGCCCGACAGCAGCCGTGCGACGTGAATGCCCGACGTAGAAGCCGTCTAGCTCGCTGCTATCAAGTATTCTGAACTGTGCTGCACCAAAATATGCATACTTGTCCGCCCTGTCGTACCACTCGGCTATTACGTAAGATCCTCGAATCTTTCCGAATAGAGCGTATGAAACGCCTTTTGCATCGAATTCTGCATAGATATAGCGACCAAGCTGGCGCATTTTCGTATAGCTGTGACGATCGACGGTATCCTTGAATGTCTCGCTTCCACCTGCGCCCCAGGTTTGTTCCCATTTTCCCGATAGATTTGGTGGATGGTCCCGGAAGAGTCCACGTACGGGCAACCACCAGAGATACCTAACAAAATAGTGTGCAAGGCTAAAATCAAGTAGCGTCTTGACGATTAGTACAGCAACCGGCGCTGCAAGTCCCGTTGCGATTACGTTCAGGTCTAGTGACACGAGGATGGCGTGTTGTGGCGGAGTGGAATTTCTGAAGCCTAACGCTCTAGTTAACCGGCGCCGGAGCGCGAAGCGCGGAGGGCACCGCTACAGGCCATGAAAATGCCGAAGGCATGGCCTGTAGTGGCGTCCGCGTTGAACGACCAGTTAGGCTATGGACCGAAGGCACGATGTTGGAGATGCAGTTTAGAACTTCCAAAGTAGGTCGGACTGCTTCGGCAACTGGGCGATTACTTCTTCAACGGTCGCTATCAGCGTCGATGATTGATCGGCCAAAGAGGATACCGATTCTTTTGTTAGCGGCGCCTCATTTCCATTCTTGTCGTACCCCGCGCGATGGACACAGTCATGTCGAAGGGCTACAGCCTTGAATAGCCATTCAACGTCGCCGAAGTCGATGCCAAAGACTGCCTTGTACATTTCTTTGACCTTGGCAATGTCGTGAAAAATGAGATCCTTCAGGTACTGCCGAACGTCGTCCTTTAGGCATTCCTTGCGAGTGAATATTTCTTGGATGGTGAATTTGCGCTTCGCAAACTCCGGATCTGTTTCAACCAGTTTGCGCATAAGCTCTTCTGTTTCAAGAGCCTTTTCTATGAATGTCGCCGAAAGGTATGCTTCAACGGCAGTGACTATGTGCGCATGAAGCATTACCAACAGATTCTTCTTGGAACCACTTGATATGGGGAGACTCAAAATTTCCCTACTCGCTTCGATGTTCTCATTGAAGATGTCTAGAGTGGATTTCCCTTCGACCTCCCAGTCGTCTTCGTAATCGTAGTCGCGCCCAGATCCTGAGCGAAAGAGTTCGTACTCGTCTTCGAGCCTCGACCAACCATCAGTGCGCTCATCGGCCTCGGGGTCACCGAGGCGCTCTCTTATCCATGCCGCGCGTTCTTCGAGGTATTCCTCTTCCTGTTGCTCCATCCATAGTTGCTTTGCAAGTCCCATGATGACTCCGAAGAATATCTGCGAGAAGAAGGCCTAACGTGTTCTCGGGAGACCGCTAATGCCGCCTAGGCAGACGCACTGAGCCCTAGATCGGCATGCTTGTCTTACTGTAAGCCGTTGATGCGTCATGAGATTTTCCCCATTTGACTGAGTTCTTACAGCATTAAATTTCCGACAAAAGCGGCACACTGGCAACCACCTCTCTGAGGTCAGCTGGACACCTGGAGTGCACCGATGATGCCAGTTGTTCCGGTAGTTGCGGCGAACCATTTGCTATATCGCCTGCGGTTGATCCACTACAGCTTGCGGATCGAGAAGACCTGTGTTTACCGGGTGAGGCAACCACTCGCGCCCATCGGCTGCGGCGCCCTTTCGAACTGGATGGGGCGGAGGTGCACTGGCCCCCCGTTGCGCCACCGGCGCGTGCCCGCCGTCCTCAGAGTTGATGACGTGCGCCGTGTGCTTACCTGTTCCCGCTTCAAGGGGAGTATTGGCTGCTGGCCCGGTGGCCGTGCAGCGCTGGTCTTCTATTCAGCGAGGCCATCCAACTGTGGGTCAAGGACCTGGACTTCGCGCAGCTGGCGCCGAGCATGCGAGAAGAAAAGGGAGCGAGGGGTCGCGTCATCATGGTGCCGCAGTCGCTCCTTCCTGAACCGCGCTATCCAATGGGGTCATTGATCCGGCGAAGGCAATCGTCCGGGGGACTTCGTCGGCAGGGCCGCAAGACGCCGATGGACGCCACGCGCCGCACGGCACCGCGTTAGGTGCCGCGATGCAAGATCAGCCGAACCCGGGCAAGAAGCTGTGGGCGCGGCAGAGTGCGGGGAGGCCGCGCTTTCGCGCGGCCTGGTCGATTCGGGCAATCAGCTGGCGGCGCGCGCCTCGTCGCGCAGGCGCTTGATCTGATCGTGGTTCTTCTGCGCGCCTTGCGCCTGGCGCTCGATCAGCGCGCGCACATCGGCCGGCAGATCCTGCTGCAATGCCTTGCGGTAGCGCGCCACGGCAGCGTCCTCACCGCGCTCGCATTCTTCGAGCATCGATTCTTCGCTGTTGGCGCCGACGGCGCCCTTCACATGCACCCAGCCGCGGTGCAGCGCGCCGGACGCGGTGCCGCCGTCCGCGGGCTTGCCACCCAGGCGGATCACCACCTCCTCCAGTTCGCGCGCGGCCTGCGCGCATTCAGCGGCCCGGGTGCTGAAGGTGGTGCGCAGGCTGCTGTTCTCGACCTCTTCGGCGCAGAGCCGGAAGCCGTACTCGCCGTCGCGCGAGTTCTCCAGCAGGTCGTTCAGGGTGTCGATGACGTCGTTGGTGGTCTGGGCCATGGTGGACTCCTTCATGGATGGTGATGGACAGGCCAGGACAGTGGCAAAGCCGTTCTGTCCTGATGAGTCCACATCGTTGAAGGGAGCACGTTCCCGGATCGTCGTCGCGCCGCGCGCACCGCTGTAGGTGCAGGGGCCTTGGCGGCGCCCGTCAAGCGCAGGGGTGAAAGTGCGCAGGGGCGGACGGGCGTGGCTCAGGAGAGCTGCAGCAGTTCGGCCGGGCTCGCCATGTGCAGGCGCATCAGTTCGTCGGCCACACGGGCGCCGCTGAGCGGCGTCACACCTTCGCGGGCGGCATAGGCCAGCAGCCCGTTGCGCAGCGTGATGCGCGAGATGAAGAAGCTGCGCTCGCGCAGGTGCGCCAGGATCTCATCGACCACGACCTCGAATTGGGCAGCTTCGTCGGACGAGGCGGGGCTGGGGGTGTCGGTCATGGGGATGAAGCCGGGGGCGTGGGTGGGTCAGGAAAGCGCAAGCAAGCTTCGTGCGAGGGCCATGCCGGTGCGCTGTCCCGGCTACACGCACCGCGGGGCGCAGGTCCGCCGCGGGCGCGCGACTGGCGCCTCGGTCGACGCTCAGATCCCGAAGGCGCGCCGGCTCTCGGGCGCGATCAGGTCGTGGTATTCCGGATGCTTGCGCAGGAACGCCGCCACGAAGGGGCAGACGGGGATGACCCGCGTGCCCATGGCGCGGACGTCGTCCAGGGCATGGCGCACCAGCGTGCCGCTGAGCCCGTGGCCCTCGAACTCGGGAAGGATCTCCGTGTGGGTGAAGATCAGACCGTTGGCCAGGACGTTGTATTCGGAGAAGCCGGCCAGCGTGTCGCCGAGCAGGATCTCGTAGCGGTGGGCGGCTTCGTTCTTGCGGAGGGTCGGGGTCTGCGGCATACGCGTGTCCTGGAAGCCCGGAGGGCGGTCGGCGTCGATCATCGCTCAGCGTCGGGGCATCTGCCCCAAGGCCTCAGGAGCGCCCATCCGCGGCGCTGGCGCGGGGGCCGTCCTGCGGCGACGGGGCTGGTTCGAGCGCGGCCTGGACGGCGGCAACGAGGGCCGCCGAGCCATAGGGCTTGGCCAGGATCAGGCTGCCGCTGAGTTCGCCGCGCAGCAGGGGCGAGGCATCGCCGCTGGCGAAGATCACGACCAGATCGGGCAGTTGCGCGCGCAGGCCGGCCGCCAGTTCCGTGCCGGAGGCGCCGGGCAGGTTGATGTCGGTCACCATCACCTGCGGACGGTGCCGCAGGGCCAGGGCGTTCGCCTCTTCGGCGCTGCCGGCTTCGACGACGGCGTAGCCCGCATCGGTCAGCATCGCGGCCGAGGTCACGCGGATCAGCGGATCGTCCTCGACGAGGAGCACGACGCCGGCGCCGGGACGCGCCGGAGTGGCGGCGGCGC
>JASGGD010000254.1:0-6129 GCA_047605225.1 Novosphingobium sp. | reverse complement strand
CTTGCCGTGCATCAACCCGCCGCGCACCACCTTGCCGCCGAAATGCTGGCCGATCGACTGGTGGCCGAGGCACACGCCGAGTAGCGGCATCCCCGCATCCGCCGCCGCGCCGACGAGGTCGAGGCTGATGCCCGCCTCGTTGGGCGTGCAGGGGCCCGGCGAGATCAGGAAGCCCTTCGCGCCGCTGGAGATGGCTTGACCTGCGCTGAGCGCGTCGTTGCGCACGACTTCGACTTCGGCGCCCAGTTCCATCACGTAATGGACCAGGTTCCAGGTGAAGCTGTCGTAATTGTCGATGACGAGGATCATGACTTCGCCTTTGCGCTTTTCTCGACGACGATCAAGGGGCCGAGCGGAGGGCCGCCGTCGACGCGGCCATGTTCGGGGTCCCAGAGCGAGGATACGCTGCCGTCGAGGAACAGCGCATTGTCGCATTTCAGGGCGTCGCGGAAATAGCGCGCGAGCTTGCCGAAGGATACCGGCTCGTCGGAAATGACGAAGTGGGCGCGGCCCTTGGCATCGATGCCGACGCCGTTGCGCAGCTTCAGCGATTTGCCGTCATCGTCGATCTTCGGGTGCAGCTTGCCGGAGATGACCAGCATCGGACCGGACTGGGTGCCGAAATCGGGACGATCGGTGACGGACTTCGCGAAGTCGTCGCTGGCCCGGACATGCCAGTTACCCGCCGCGTCGCCGTAGAAGACGCCGTTGGGGCTGAGGTGGAAGTTGCCCCAGCCTTCGTTGGTGTTGAGCGCGTGCTGCTTCTCGCCGTTCTCGACGTAGTAGCCGATCGGCTTACCATCGGCGTCGAACATGCCGCCGTTCATTGCGAAGGCGACTTCGTGGCTGCGTGCCGGGCGGTCCACCGCGAGTTGCGAGAGGCTGCGATAGGGCGCGCCGTCCTTGGGGCCGAGGACGGTGTGGATGGTGTGGCGGCTCGGCACGGCGGTGCAGTGCGTGAAGCTGGCGCCCTCGAAACTCGCGCCCTGGCATGGAGGCGGCGGCGGGGGCGAGGGCTTGGCGGCGGGTTCGTCGGAGGAGCAGGCGGCGAGAATCGCCGTAACGGCGATCAGGCCTGCCCCCGCGACTGATCTCACTGCCAGAACCCGGGTTCCCCGGCGACGCGGATTGCTTCGCGTGCGGCGGCGAAGAGAGCGCCGCTCTTGGCTTCGCATTCGCGCTGCTCGTAGGCCGGGTCGCTGTCCGCCACGATGCCCGCGCCCGCCTGCACGTGCAGGACGCCGTCCTTGAGCAGTCCGGTGCGCAGGACGATGCAGCTGTCCACCGAGCCATCCGGCGCGAAGTAGCCGACGCCGCCTGCGTAAGGGCCGCGCGTCTCGGGTTCGAGTTCGGCGATGACCTCGCAGGCGCGGACCTTGGGCGCGCCCGAGACGGTGCCCGCCGGGAAGCCTGCGAAGACCGCGTCGATCGCATCGTGCTTCGCGGCGTCGAGCTGGCCAACCACGTTCGAGACGATGTGCATGACGTGGCTGTAGCGCTCGATCGTGTAGCTGTCGGTGACCTCGACGGTGCCTGCAGCGGCCACGCGGCCGACGTCGTTGCGGCCGAGGTCGAGCAGCATCAGGTGCTCGGCGCGTTCCTTGGGGTCGGCGAGGAGGCTGGCTTCGTTGGCCTTGTCCTCGGCCGGGCTGGCGCCGCGCGGACGGGTGCCCGCGATCGGGCGGATGGTGACTTCGCCATCACGCACGCGCACAAGGATTTCCGGGCTGGAGCCGACCAGCGCGAAGCCGGGCAGGTCGAGGAAATAGAGGAACGGCGAGGGGTTCACACGGCGCAGGGAACGGTAGAGCGCCAGCGGCGGCAGCGGGAATTCGCAAGTGAAGCGCTGGGCCAGCACGACCTGGAAGATGTCGCCCGCCTCGATGTAGTCCTTCGCGCGCAGAGCCATCGCCTTGTAGTCCTCCGGCGCGACGACGGGCGTGCGTACCGGCTCGGCAAGGTCGGTGGCGACGGGCGCGACGGGCGCGGGAGCGGCGAGGCGGCGCAGGGCTTCGTCGATGCGCTCGGCAGCGCGGTCGACTGCCAGTGCGGCGTCACCCGTTTCCGGCCAGACCGGAGCGACGCAGAACAGTTCGTCGGAAAGCCGGTCGAAGATCAGGATCAGCGAGGGGCGCACGAACAGCATGTCGGGCACTTCGAGCGGGCTTTGCGGCGCGCGCGGCAGCTTCTCGACAAGGCCGATCGTCTCGTAACCGAAGTAGCCGACGAGGCAGGCCATCGCCTTGGGCAGCGCGGCCGGAACCTCGCAGCGGCAGGTCTCGACCAGCGCGCGCAGTTCGGCGAGGGTGCCGCCGTCCAGCGGCGCGAACGCCTCGCGGTCGGCCTGCCATGCGCGGTTGATTTCGCAAGACTCGCCGCTGGCGCGGAACACGAGGTCCGGGTCGAGGCCGAGCAGGCTGTAGCGCCCGCGCGTCTCGCCGCCTTCGACCGATTCGAGCAGGAAGTCGCCGCGTCCGTCCTCGATCAGCTTGAGGGCGGCGCCAACCGGCGTCTCGGTATCGGCGACGAGCTTGCGCCAGACCAGCGCGGGCTTGCCCTGCGCCAGCTGCTCAAGCGTCGCCGTGCGGTCGAATTCGCGCTCCATCGCTGCCCCCTCGCTTCGGATCAGTTGGCGGGGGCAGTGCCGGCGAGCTGGTCGCGCACGGCAGCGATGGCATCGTCGTGGCGCTTCACGCCGACATCCTTGCGCATCGCGGCGCCAAGGGCAGAGGCGTAGCTCTGGCCGAGTTGCTGGCCGAGTTCGGTCTGCGCGCGGCGGATCATGTCGGGCGAATCGATCTTGGCGGGGACGATGTCCTTGAGCTGGACGACGAACCAGCCGCGCTCACCCTCGGCCGCCTGCACCTTCACGGTGTTCTTGGCCATGTGGAACATCAGCGAGACCGGCGGCGGCACCTGACGGCCCGACTGCAGCGCGGCAGCCAGCGTCGGGCGCGACATCGAGACCTGCTGCGGCGCGGGCAGCTTCTTGCCTGCCGCGGCCATGGCCTGCTCGATCGTCTGGCCCTTGCGGATCGCGGCCTGCATCTTGAGCGCGGCGGCCTTGGCGGCCTTCGAGCCCGCGTCGATCGCCCAGGCGACCTTCACGTCGTTCTGGATCTGCGCCAGCGGGGCAGGGGCCGAGGCCTGAATGTCGGTGACGTCGTAGATCGCGAAGGACTTGCCCTTTTCGATCTCGGCGACCTGCGGCTGCTCCTGGTCCATTTCGAACGCGGTCTTGAGCAGCGGCTGCAGTTCTGCGGCCACCGTCTCGCCGGGCTTCATGTAGACCTGACCGTCGGCGGTCAGCGACGGGGTCTGCTTGACCTCGGCGCCGAGCGACTTGGCGACTTCGGTGAGGTTGGAACCGCCCGAAAGCTGCGCGTCGATCTTGCCGAAGGCGTCGCTGTAGGACTTGCGGGCCTTTTCCTCGGCGATCTGCCTGGTGAGGTCACCCTTCACTGCGGCAAGGGTCTTGGCCGGGGTCTTGATCTCCTCGTCGACGCGGATGACGTGCCAGCCGAGCACGCTCTTCTGCGGCGCGGCCAGCTTGCCGACCGGGGCGGCGAAGACAGCCTGCGCGACGGCGGCCGAGAACTGGCGCGAGAGGTCGTCCTTGCTGAACGATTCGAGCTTGGCGGCGGACAGACCCTTGGCCGAAGCGGCGGCTTCGAGCGAGGTGCCCTTCTCGACTTCGGCGACGATGGCCTTGGCGGCGGCTTCGGTCGGCACGACCAGCTGGGTGATGCGGCGATCGTCCTTGGCGGCGTAAGCGGCCTTGTTCGCCTCGAAGCGCGCGGCGATCTCGGCGTCGGTCGGTGCGGCCGGGGCCGGGATCTTGTCGGCGCTGACGATGGCGTAACGGATCGTGCGGCGCTCGGGGCGGACGAACTGGCCGGTGTGGGCCTTGTAGAAGGTGGCGAGTTCGGCCTGCGTCGGCTGCTTTTCGGGCGCGAAGAGCAGCGAGGGCAGGGCGACCACGGTGCCGCTGCGGGTCTCGCTCAGCAGCGAGGCGTAGCGCTTAGCGGCATATTCGGACATGACCGAGCCGATCTGCGCGGGCACGACGAGTTCCTGCGCGATCATGTTCTTGCGGATGTCGTCGCGCAGGGCCTGCTCGGAGAGGCCCTGCTGGGCGAGGGCCTGACGGAACGTATTCTGGTCGAACTTGCCGTCGACGCCCTGGAACGCGGGGATCTGCGTCAGTTCGCTGTCGATGAGGCGGTCGCTGAGGACGACGCCGTGCTTCTCGCCGTAAACCGCGAAGGCGACGCCGTCGATCAGGCTGTCGAGAATCTGCTGCAGGCCGCCCTCGGCGATCAGCTGCTTCATCGTTGCGGTCGGGCTCTGCTGCTTTACGCGCTCGAGGCCGCGCTTGGCGCCGAGGCTGAGTTCGTCGGTGGTCACCTTCTCGCCGCCGACGGTGGCGACGGCCACGCCGGGAGCAGCGCCGCCGGAACCGCCAAGGCCTGCAATATCACCACTGGCGAACGCGAGGGCGATGAGGCCAAGAACGACGAGACCGACGATGGCGCCGATCTTGGACTTCAGAAACGAGCGGAAGAAATGGAGCATGAACCGTGCCGATCAGCAGAATATTGGCGCGAAACCTGAAGGCTTCACATGTAAACGGCGCAGGCTTTAGGGGGCCTTCGCGCATCCTGCAATGCCGCTTGCGCAAGCCTTGGGCAAAAGCCGCAAGGTGGCATTACTACGACACTGGTGGAGAATCCCGGCGCTTAACCATCCATGAATTTTGACAAGCGATGCTCTGGTGCCCTAGCTGCCCGGCGACAGCGACGACCTGATTCCCGGTTCCGCGGCAACGGCATTACCGGAAATCTGCGAGGGGGACCCGCGGGGGAGTTCCCGAAGGTTCGCCGAGATCGATCAAAGGATTGAAATGGCTGGATTGCCTTACATCGTCGGAAACTGGAAAATGAACGGCATGCGCGCCATGCTGAACGAGGCACGCGCGATCGATCGCTCGGCTCAGCGCTTTCCCAAGGTTCAGGTCGGTCTCGCGCCGCCCGCGACCTTGCTTTTCCGGATGCGTGACGCGGTCGAGCTGATCGGCGTCGGCGGGCAGGACTGCCATGTGAAGGAGAGTGGCGCCTATACCGGCGACGTGTCCGCACCGATGCTCAAGGACGCAGGCGCGGACTTCACGATCGTCGGCCATTCCGAGCGCCGCGAATATCACGGTGAGAGCGACGCCGACGTCAACGCAAAGGCGCAGGCCGCGCTGTCGGCGGGCCTCGCGGTGATCCTGTGTGTCGGAGAAACCGAGGCACAGCGCGATGCGGGCGATGCCGAGGGCGTGGTCACCGCGCAGCTCGAAGGTTCGTGCCCCATCGCGGACGGCGCGCCGGAGAAGCTCTCGGTCGCCTATGAGCCGGTATGGGCGATCGGCACCGGTCGCGTACCCTCGGTCGCGGACGTTGCTGCGATGCACAAGGCGATTCGCGAAAAGCTGGTCGCCATCTACGGCGATGCCGGTGCCGAAGTGCGCATCCTCTACGGCGGCTCGGTCAAGGCCGAGAACGCTGCCGAACTGCTCGCCGTGCCGGACGTCGGCGGCGCTCTGGTCGGCGGCGCGAGCCTGACGGCGGAGAGCTTCCTGGCGATCGTTGGCGCGGCAGCTTCGCTCGCGGAGTGACCTCGATTTCCGCGCCGTCCAGCAGGGCGGCGCAGCAATAAAGTTGCCGGGTTGCGCGCTCGCCTGTGAGCGCCTATCTGCCCGGTCAAGAACGCGGGGTATGTCCCCGTCATAAGGCTGAGACGAAGATGTTCCTTTTCCTGACCGTGGTGCAGGCTCTGGTTGCCGCCATGCTGGTTGGCGTGATCCTGGTGCAGAAGTCCGAAGGCGGCGGCCTCGGCGTCGGTGGCAGCCCCTCGGGCCTGATGTCGGCACGCGGCGCGGCCAACTTCCTGACCCGCGCGACCGGCATTCTGGCGGCGATCTTCGTGGTCCTGAGCATCGGCCTTGCCGCACTCGCCGTCAACGAGACGAGTGGCCGCGACATCGACACCTCGCTCCAGCGCAACACCGCGCCCGCGCAGACCGCTCCGGTACAGCCTGCCGATCCGCTCGGCGGCGCGGCCAGCCCGGCGGCTCCGGCTGCACCC
>JASGGD010000253.1:0-6132 GCA_047605225.1 Novosphingobium sp. | reverse complement strand
GTCCAAGCACGGACGGCGGCGGCGCGTCCACAAAGGGCGGTACGCGCGGGCGATATTGCCCCTTAGACCGCCACCTCGATCACGTCGCCCTCAATCCGCACCTCGTAAGTATCGATCGGCATCGAGGCGGGCGGGTTCATCGGCTTGCCGGTTTCGAGATCGAAGCGCGCGCCATGCACCGGGCAGGAGATCCATCCCGCGCGCACGCGGCCGCATTCCAGCGTTTCATAGGCATGGCTGCACAAGTTGCGCACCGCATAGACCTGATCGCGCGCACCGACGAGGAGCACGCTGATCCCGTTCACCTCGACCACTTTCTTGCCGCCCTGCGGAACCTCATCGAGTTTCGCCACCGCGACGAATGCCTTTTCGCTCACCCGTATCCTTTCGCATCTCTCCGTTTGGCTCCAGCGGTACTCTGCCCGCCATTTGCAACACAAGCGCGCGATGCGCCAATCGCGCGGGCGATTCCGGCGGGGTCGTAGTTGTGAGCGGCGGCTCCCTGTGCCTAACGAGAGGCGAAAGAGGAGAGCGCCGCCCCGATGCAATTCGAATGGACCGCCGAGCAGGACGCCTTCCGGCACAAGATCCGGGACTTCCTGCACGCCAACCTGCCCGAGGACTGGGAGGCGTTCTCCGAACACGGCCCCGCGTCCCCGGCACTGACCGCCTTCGCGCGCGAGTTCTGCGTGAAGCTGGCCGAGGCGGGCATCCTCTTCCCGCACTGGCCGGTCGAGATGGGTGGCGAGGGCCTCGGCCCATGGGAGCAACAAATCCTCTCCGAAGAGATGTGGATCGCCGGCGAGCCGCGCGGCGGCCAGTACATGAACGTCAACTGGATCGGCCCCACGCTGGAGAAGTATGGCACGCCCGAACAGAAGGCGCGCTATCTGGAGCCGATCACGCGCGGGGAATCGCTGTGGTGCCAGGGCTTTTCCGAGCCTGACGCGGGCTCAGATCTCGCCTCGCTGCGTACGCGGGCGGTGCTGACGGACGGCAACTACGTCATCAACGGGCAGAAGATCTGGACCAGCTATGCCGGGCTTGCCGATACCTGCTTCCTGCTGACGCGCACCAGCGACGACCGCAAGAAGGGCATCACTATCATCCTCGTGCCGATGGATACACCCGGCATCACCGTGCGCCAGATCCCCTCGCTGATCGGCGAGGGCGACATCCACGAGGTTTTCTTCGACGACGTCACCGTGCCCGAGACCGCACGCTTCGGCGAGGAAGGGCAGGCGTGGGAGATCGTCGCCTATTCGCTGCGCAACGAACGCCTTGGCATCCCGCGCTTCACGCTGGCCCGCGCGGCGCTCGACCGGGCGGTGGCGATGCTTCAGGGGCAGGGCCGCTTCACGCGCGAGCATGTGCGGATCGAGGCGGCACGCTGCGCGGCACTGTGCGAGGCGGCCGGGACGGCGAATTACGCGGTCGTCCAGAAGCGCGTCGATGGCCTCGCGATCGGCGCGGAGTCCAGTTCCGCGCGCTACGCCACCGTCATGGCCGAGCGGGCTGTGTGCGAATTCGTGGTGGAGTATCTGCCCGAAGCGCTGGCGGGGGCTTCGCCCTACCTAAAGATGCACCACCAGCGCGGGATCGTCGCGGGGGTGGCGGCGGGGTCGGCGGAAATCCAGCTCAACATCATCGCCAGCGACGTGCTGGAACTGCCCCGGGAGCCGCGCTGATGCAGTTATCGCTCAACGAGGACCAGCGGCAGGTACTCGATTTCATCGACAGTCTCGCGCGGCCTTACGCGGGTGTGCCGCTGCATGACGTCTCGCTGGCGCTGGAGAATGCGGAACTGGACGCCGCGCTGGTGGAGAACGGCTTCCTCGACGTGATGGCGGTGGAGGAACTCGGCCCCGTCACCGCCGCGCTGGTGGTGGAGAAGCTGGCGCGCCTGCCCTTTGCGGTCGAGGCAGCGGCTTCGTCGTTCGTGCGCCCGTTGATCGATCCCGACCTGCCGCGCCCGCTGTGTCTGGTCGAGGAGGGGCGCACGGGTGGTCCGGTACGCTTTCTGCGGCCTGGAGCGACCGTGGTTATCGTAGGCGCGTCGGGAGTGCGCAGCTTTACGGCGGACGAGAGCATGATCGCGGAGGCGCAGACGGATACGCTCTATGCCTATCCGGTGGCGTTCCTGAAGGGCCTGCCGGATGCCATGAGGGCGCATGACGTCGATCCCGCCGAAATGCTGCGCTCATGGCGCGTGGCGATTGCGGCCGAGGCGGCTGGCCTGCTGGGCGCGGCGCTGGCCAGCACGGTAACCTATGTTTCCGAGCGCAAGCAGTTCGGCCGTCCACTCGCCACGTTTCAGGGCATGCGGCATCGGCTGGCCGAGGATCAGGTCGTAACCAACTCGGTCTACTGGCTCGCCTTGCGGGCTGCCGGTACGGGAGATCCCGGTGACGCGGCGCTGGCTCTGCTTCATGCGCAGGAGGCGGCGAAGCGGGTATGCTACGACTACCACCAGTTCCTTGGCGGCATGGGTATGACGCTGGAGCATCCGTTGCACTTGTGGACCTATCGTCTCAAGCTGCTGACCGCCGAATTGGGCGGTCGCGGGAAGCAGGGGCTGGCGGCGGCCGAGGCGCTTTGGGGGTGAGGTCGGCAAGCCCACCCCGCTGCGACTAGGCGATAAATCGCCAAGCCTCGCTCCCCTCCCGCAGGCGGGAGGGGCGTTTTCGGTTACTTCTCCCCTCCCGCTTGCGGGAGGGGTTGGGGGTGGGTTTTTCTGCTCTTCACCCCATCACCGCCACGCTGTCGCTGACCAGCCGCACCAGTTCCGCCTGCCCGCGCACCCCTAGCTTGGCGTAGAGCCGCTTGGAGTAATTGCGCGCCGTCTCCAGCGTAAGGCCCATGCGTTCGGCCGCTTCGGCGATGGAAAGCCCCTCATTCAGCGCTATCGCCAATTCTGCCTCGCGCCGGGGGAGGGCGAACAGCTGCGCCAGCCGCTCCACACTCGCGGGTGTGCGCGCATTGGGTAACCGGCACAGCGCCAGCATCGAGGGGCGCGGCATGTCGCTGGTAGCGGTCAGCAGTGCTTCCAGCCGGGGTTCCTCGTGCAACATCACCGCGCGCGGCGGGGGTGGAGCGTCCGAGACGAACTCCAGCGCTGCCGCCGCCAGTTCGCGCTCGGCATGGACGCCGAGATCGCGCAGGCGCTCGCCGATGCGCGGCGCATAACCAAGGTTCGCGCGCATCCATGCGTCGAGGCGCGGGTCTATGCCGTAGAGCCGCGCCTCGCGGTCAAAGACCATCCATGCCGTCGCGCTGCGGGCCATGCCTTGAGAACTGACGCTGGCGCGGATGCGGTGATCCTCCAGCGTCACGTAGCTGCGCAGCGCCGCGCCCACGTAAGGCGCGAGCGCGGAGAGCAGCGCGCTGTCCGCCGCCTCGCACGGTTTCGCGCGGGCGAGGATCAGCCAGGCGTCGGTGCCCATCACGCCGGGCAGGCGCACCACGCGCTCGTCGGCGATGCCGAGGCGGGACATCTTGGCCATGCGCTCGGCGCGGAAGACGGGATCGTGATCGACGAACTCGCCGACGCTGTAAACCCGGCCCGGGCGCAGCTGGTCGTAGTGCAGGCGTTCGAGCGCATGCATCTCAAAGGGGTCGAGTTCGCGGGCCTCGCTGCGGAGGTCACGCCCGGCGTGGAAGTCGGTGATCTGGGCGTGGACGCCGTCACCCAGCTTCATGACGATGCTAACGTATTCGGCATCGCTGCGGCGACGCAGCCGCTCCAGGAATTCGCGGAACTGCGCCGCATCGCCAACTCCCGCTATCAGCGGCAGCAGCAAATCTGTCTCGTCTGTCGATGTAAGCGCCATACCTCCCTCCCATATGGGAGGTTCTCGCAATTGTCATCCTTGCGAAGAGCGATTCGAGCCCAACAAGAGGGCGACCCTGCGAAGGCCAAAGGACCAGAGATCCTGATGAAGACCCTGACGCACCTCGACAGACTCGAGGCCGAAGCCATCCATATCATCCGCGAAGTCGTCGCCGAGGCCGAGAAGCCGGTGATGCTCTATTCCGTGGGCAAGGACAGTGCGGTGATGCTGCACCTTGCGCGCAAGGCGTTCTATCCCTCGCCGCCGCCGTTCCCGCTGCTTCACGTCGATACCACGTGGAAATTCAAGGCGATGTACGAGCTGCGCGACAAGATGGCACGCGACAGTGGCATGGAACTGCTGGTCTACCAGAACCCGGAAGCCGCCGAGAAGGGCATCAATCCCTTCGATCACGGCGCGCTCCACACCGACATGTGGAAGACCGAAGGTCTGAAGCAGGCACTCGACAAGTACGGTTTCGATGCGGCCTTCGGAGGCGCCCGCCGTGACGAGGAGAAGAGCCGCGCCAAGGAGCGCATCTTCTCGTTCCGCACGTCCTCGCACGGCTGGGATCCGAAAAACCAGCGGCCGGAGCTGTGGAACCTCTACAATGCCCGCAAGGCGCGCGGGGAATCGATCCGGGTGTTCCCGATCTCCAACTGGACCGAACTGGACATCTGGCAGTACATCCACCTCAACGACATCCCCATCGTCCCGCTCTACTTCGCGGACAAGCGCCCCACCGTGGAGCGCGACGGCATGCTGCTGATGGTCGATGACGAACGCTTCCCGCTGAAGGACGGCGAGGTGCCGGTGGAACGCTCGATCCGCTTCCGCACGCTCGGCTGCTACCCGCTGACCGGCGCGGTGGAGAGCGAGGCGAAGACGCTGCCCGAAGTGATCCAGGAAACCCTGCTCACCACCACCAGCGAACGGCAGGGCCGCGCCATCGACAAGGACGCCGGCGGTGCCGGCATGGAAGTGAAGAAGCAGCAGGGGTACTTCTGACATGGCACACAACGACACTCAGACGGTACTCAACGGCACCAACGGTGCGCAGAACGATGCCGAGGCCCGCTACGTCACCGACAGCCTGATCGCCGAGGACATCGACGCCTATCTCGTCCAGCACGAGCACAAGACGATGCTGCGCTTCATCACCTGCGGCAGCGTGGATGACGGCAAGTCCACCCTGATCGGGCGCCTGCTCTACGATTCGAAGATGATCTTCGAGGACCAGCTCGACGCGCTGCAGTCGGATTCGAAGAAGGTCGGCACGCAGGGGCAGGAGATCGACTTCGCGCTGCTGGTCGACGGCCTCGCCGCCGAGCGTGAGCAGGGCATCACCATCGACGTGGCCTATCGCTTCTTCAACACCGAGAAGCGCAAGTTCATCGTCGCCGACTGCCCCGGCCATGAACAGTACACCCGCAACATGGTGACCGGCGCCTCGACCGCCGACCTCGCGGTGATCCTGATCGACGCGCGCAAGGGCGTGCTGGTGCAGACGCGCCGCCACTCGTACTTGTGCCACCTGATCGGCATCCGCAACATCGTCCTGGCGGTCAACAAGATGGACCTCGTCGGCTACGACCAGAAGGTCTTCGACGAAATCGTCGCCGAGTATTCCGAGTTCGCGAAGTCGATCGGGATCGAGAGCTTCACCGCGATGCCGATCTCCGGCTTCAAGGGCGACAACATCACCACGCTCTCCGAGAATACGCCGTGGTACACCGGCCCGACGCTGGTGGAGCACCTCGAAACCGTCGAGGTGCTCTCCTCGGTCGATGCCGACAAGCCGCTGCGCCTGCCGGTGCAGTGGGTGAACCGGCCCAACCTCGACTTCCGGGGATTCTCGGGCCTGATCGCGACCGGCAGCGTCAAGCCGGGCGACAAGATCCGTGTCCTGCCCTCGGGCAAGACCAGCACGATCACCCGCGTCGTCACCTATGACGGCGACCTGGATGAAGCCGTTGCCGGTCAGTCGGTTACGGTGTGTTTCGAAGATGAAATCGACTGCTCGCGCGGGTCGGTCATCTCGGTCGCGGACAATCCGCCGCAGACCGCCGACCAGTTCGAATCGACGTTCGTGTGGATGGCCGATGAGCCGCTGGTGCCGGGCCGCGCCTACTGGCTGAAGCTCGGCACGCAGACCGTCTCGGCGACCGTTGCTGCGCCCAAGTACACCGTCAACGTCAACACCATGGAGCACATGGCGGCCAAGACGCTCGACCTCAACGCGATCGGCGTGGCGGAACTGACCACCGACAAGCAGGTCGTCTTCGAGCCTTACGCGGACAAC
>JASGGD010000252.1:0-6169 GCA_047605225.1 Novosphingobium sp. | reverse complement strand
CATCGCCGACCCGCTCACCGGCATCGTCGCCGCGCGCGAGGCAATGGCAGCGTTTCACAACGGCAACGGTCGCAGGATCGGCCTCTCGATGAGCGCCATCGTCGCCATGGCGCTCGCCGAAGAGCGCGCGCATGATCGCCACGCCATCGACGCCGAACTGCTGGCCTGGGGGAAGGCGCTTGGCCAGCGCTTCCCAGCCGTACCCCTTCGCGCGCTGACCGCCCCGCTTCGCCCGATCGGCGCCGATACCGCGCGCTATCTTGCCGAACCCGCAACATGCTGATCCGCAATGCCGAGGTATGGAATGTCTCGCAGCGCGACGTGCGGATTGAAGGCGCGCTGATCACCGCGATCGGCGCGCTTTCACCCTGCCCCGGTGAGCGGGTGATCGATGCCAGAGGCGGCCTGTTGCTGCCCGGGCTTCACGATCATCACATCCATCTGGCGGCCCTTGCCGCACGCGATACTTCGGTTTCCTGCGGCCCTCCCCTCGTCCGTGATGCCGAACAACTGGCCGAGGCCCTGAAGGTGCCGGGCAACGGCTGGCTGCGCGCGACCGATTTCCATGAGAGCGTGCTCGGCGACACGCTGCCCGACGCGGCGATGCTCGACCGTCTCGTTCCCGATCGCCCCTTGCGGATGCAACACCGAACAGGGCGGATGTGGCTGCTCAACACGCCCGCGCTCGACGCGCTGCTGGCGATTGCCACACCGCCACCGGGGCTCGAACGTGAGCGAGGCCGCTTCACCGGCCGCCTGTTCGACGAGGATGCCTGGCTGCGCCGCACCCTTGGCGGCACACCTCCCGACTTCGCGACGACCAGCGCTCGCCTCGCCCGCTTCGGCATTACCGGGCTGACCGACATGTCGCCCCGCAACGGCCCTGAGATCGCGCAGCATTTTGCGCAGCAACGCGCCAGCGGAGCGCTGTACCAATCGGTGACGCTGGCGGGAAGCCCCGAACTTGCCGATGCCGTGCCGCAAGGCTGGCACCTCGGTCCTGTCAAGCTGCACCTGCACGAGAATGCCCTGCCGGACTTCGACGCGGCGCTGGCGTTTGTCGCCGAAGCCCGCAGGCAAGCCCGTGCGATAGCGGTCCATTGCGTCACCGAAGTGGAACTCGTCTTCACCCTCGCCCTGCTCGAAACCGCAGGCGCCCTGCCCGGCGATCGCATCGAGCACGTCTCGATCGCCTCCCCCGACCTCGTCGCGCGCATGCACGCCCTCGGGCTGGCCGCCTGCGTGCAGCCGCACTTCATCGCCGAGCGGGGGAACCGTTATCTCGCCGACGTGAATGCACGCCACCACGCCGACCTCTATCGCCTGCGCAGCCTGCAAGCGGCCGGCATTCCCCTGTGCGGCGGCAGCGATGCGCCTTACGGCGATGCCGATCCCTGGAGGGCGATGAAAGCTGCCGTCAACCGCGTTGCCCCGAACGGCGTCGTGATCGGAACGCATGAGGCGCTTTGCCCGGAACAGGCGCTGGCCCTCTACCTCGCGGACCCGATCGATCTTTCGCGCCAGCGCCGTATCGCGGCGGGCGAGCCTGCGGACCTGTGCCTGCTCGACCGTCCCTGGCAGGAAGCACGCGAGCGGTTGGACAGCGGCGATGTCAGGATGGTCTTCGCTGCCGGCGCCTTAATCCACAAGCGCATCGACGAGGCCCCATTCGAGCGCCTTCTGGGCACTGATACGGCGGCCTGACAGAACCATGAGCGCGGTGCGCTGGCGGCCGATCCGGCGGGTCAGCGAGACACAGCCCCCCGCACCCGGAATGATGCCCATCGCCAGTTCGGGAAGCTGAAACCACGACCTGCGCGTCGCCGTGATCCGCGTGGCGAAAGCCGCCAGTTCGAGCCCCGAGCCGACACAGGCACCATCGATCCGGACATGAAAGCGATCCGCGCAACGGGCCGCCTGATGCGCGGGAAGCGTGCGGCAGCGTATCGCGTGCGCCACCGCCGGATCGCGGGTCGTGCCGAATTCGTCAAGGTCGGCCCCAAGACTGAACGCCTTGCCTGAACCCTCCAGCGTGATCGAGGTGATCGTCGGATCCATGTTCACCAGCGCAAAGGCCTCGTACAGGGCATCGCGCATTTCCTGATCTATCGCATTGCCCGCGTCCGGTCTTGCCAGCACGGCACGGACCGCGTCTCCTTCACGGCTGAGAGTGATGGCACCGGGACGGGATGACCATTCCGGTGCCGGACGCGCTGCGATCCATGCCCGATGCGCCTCGCTTCCCTGCAGCACGGCGTAAGCCAGCGACTCGGCAACGAGCCCCTCGGCGACCGGCATGGCAGGCAGCAGCCGTAGCAGTTGAACCAGCGTTGCAGCTGCCAATGGAGAGCCGTCCACGCTACGCTGCAACTGGGCTGCATCGAACCCCGATTCGACGAGCGTATCCAACTGTACTGCGAGAGGATGCCGAGGAGTTCCCAGCCCGATCACCGGCCAAGGCGGCAGTCGCAGCGGCTGGTCGTAATGAGGCACGGCGTCGAGATCGACGAAAGCAACCGGTTCCGGCCAGACGAATTCGCCATCCGCCAAGCTGCCCGCAGGCGCCATCATCCTTTGCAGTTCCCTCGGATGCATGGGCTCTCCCGGGGCCAGTCCTGTCCGTGTCTTCTCTGCATGGAGCAGCACGATCGGATTGACCAGCCTACACCATCGGTCCCTCGACGTTTCCCGAGCCGACCTCCGCACTTCACACTGTACCGTGCCTCCATCAGGAAAAACTCACCGATCGCATCGTATACAAAATAGTTCCTTGATGAACACCGTTGTTGATGCTAACCAAAGTCAGCAAAAAACGAGAATGACTCAGTTATCTGGGATACGACTCGGGGATTGAGGCAAGCTCGACGCTAACGATCGAGTTCATCAACCACGCGAGAGGGAAGGAGAGACCTCATGGCTGGCAAGGCAACGTCATCGAACAAGGCAAAGATCGCACGCCGGGTGATCGAGGTACTGGAGTACTTCGACGACGCGCACCGCGAGGCGACCGTCATGGACATCGTGCGCCGGTACAACCGGCCGCAGTCGAGCACTTCGGAACTGCTTTCGAGCCTTGTCGAACTGGGTCTGCTGCACAAGGATCCCTATTCGCGCGCCTACAGCCTGACGCCCCGCGCGGCGCTGATCGGCACCTCCGGCCAGCCCGAACTGGTGCGTGACGGGCGCATCGTGCGCCTGATGGACCGCCTCGTCGCGCAGACCGGACTGTCGGTGGCGCTTCACTCGATGGTCGGGCTCGACGCGCAGATCGTGAACTGGCGCCATGGCCCGCGTGCTCCGGCCGCCACCCGCGAACTGGCAGGCGGTGTCAAGGAACCGCTCGCCCGCAGCGCGCCGGGCTGGCTCATGCTTTCGACCGTGGCACGTCAGCGCTGCGAGGGCATGGTGCGCCGGCTCAACGCCGAAGCGGCGGAACAGGACAAGTTCGCCTTCTCCGAGATGATGGCCCGGATCGATGCCTGCCGCGACGCGCGCCACCTGTTCGGCCCCGCCGGTTTCGCAAGCGGCGTCGATGCCCTCAGCGGCCTCGTCCCGCGCCAGCCCGAGGGGCACCCGCTGGTCGTCAGCATCGTCTACGGCAAGGATGACAAGGTCCAGCCCGAAGCCCTGTTCCAGAGCCTGCGCGACGCCATGCGTGCTTGCCTGCCCGACCCGGCGGCGCAGCATGCCCAATCGAGCGTCGAGCAGTTCTCGCACGCCGCCTGATTTATACATTCCAACGGGAAAAGGCCTCGCGAGCATGCCTCGCGGGGCCTTTTTCTTTGCCGTGTTTCGACGCCCGCGCACATCGGCCCTGCACTTCGCCATCGTGCCCGCGATTGCCGTGAGGGCCGGATTGAACGGCCTTCGAACCTGTGTTCAGGACCATGGGGAAGGACAACGATAAGCCCCGGGAAAGCCTGCCATGAACTTCGACCTCACCGACGAACAGGAAATGATGCGCGATACGTTTGCGCGCTTTCTCGACGAGCATTCCAGCATGGCGCGTGTTCGCAAGGCGCAGGAGACCGATGGCTTCGACGCGGCGCTGTGGAGCGGGCTTGCCGAACTCGGCGCCTTTTCTATGCGTGTGCCTGAAGATGCAGGCGGCATGGACCTCGGCCTTTTCGACGCGGCACTGCTGATGGAGGAGGCCGGGCGCACGCTGGTTTCCGGTCCGTTGGCCGAAGCGCTGGTGGCAACGCGCCTGCTGGGCCAGTTGGGCGGACAGGATGAACTGCTCGAAGCGGCGATCGGCGGTGAGGCGGTGGTGACCATCGCCATGCACGATGCTGCGCAGCAATCGCGGCAATGGGTCGCAGGCGGCGCGGTGGCGAAGGCCATCGTCGCGCGGCGCGGATCGGAGGTGGTGCTGGTCACCCCGACAGACGCAAAGGCCGAAGCCAACCTCGCCACTACGCCCATCGCCGAGATCGACCTTAGCGCAGGCGAAGTTGTCGTGCTCGGCTCCGGAGATGAGGCGCTTGCCCTGTTCGCCGCCGCGCTGGAGGAGTGGAAGCTCTACATGGCAGTCGCGCTATCCGGTATCGGTCGGCAGGCACTGCAGATGGCTGCGGTCTATGCAGGGGAGCGCAAGGCGTTCGGTCAGTTGATCGGCACCTTCCAGGGCATTTCGCACCCCCTCGCCGACCTGCTGTGCGATGTGGACGGCGCCAAGTTCCTCGCGTGGAAGGCGATCCGGGACATCCACGATGCTTCGGATGAAGCCGCCGCGACGATCTCGCTCGCCTATTGGTATGCCTGCGATGCTGCGGCGCGATCGGTTGCGCAGGGGCTGCACACGTTCGGCGGGTACGGATTGTCGAACGAGTACGACGTCCACCTCTACAACCTGCGCGCCAAGGCATGGCCGCTGGTCGCCGGTGACCCCGCACTTGCCTTGGAAGAGGCCGGGCGCCGCCTCTACGGGGGCGAGATCGTCGCCCTGCCCGCTTCCGGCGACGTGCCTCTCGACTTCGACCTCGGCGACGAAGCCCGGCAAGTCTGTGCCGAAATCGCAGAACTCTTCGCCACCAAGGTCACGCCCGAACAGAAGGCCCGGTTCCACTATTCCTGGGAAGGCTACGTGCCCGAGGTCCACAAGCTGCTGGCCGAGCACAACCTGCTGTTCCCCGGCCTGCCCGAGCACCTTTCCGGTCGCAACATCACGCCCTATGCACGCATCGCGGCGATGGGCGAGATGGAGCGGCAGGGCTACAATACGCCGGGCGCAAATGTCGCCGCGATGGTGGCGATGATGATCGACAAATACGGTTCGGACGAACTGAAATCCGAGGTTCTGCCGAAGATCGTCGGCGGCGACGTACTGTGCTCGCTCGGCTATTCGGAGCCTTCGTGCGGCTCGGACGTCTTCGCCGCACAGTGCAAGGCGACGCAGCTGGAAGACGGCTCCTGGCGGATCGACGGGACCAAGATGTGGACCAGCGGCGCGAACCTTTCGAGCTATGTGCTGATGCTCACGCGCACCAATCCGGACGTAGCGAAGCACAAGGGGCTGACGATGTTCATCGTGCCCCTTAAGACCGAGGGCGTGACGGTACAGGCCGTCCACACCTTCCAGGACGAGCGCACCAACATCACCTTCTATGACGGCGTGGTGATCCCCGATTCCTGGCGCCTCGGCGAGATCGACGGCGGCACGAAGACGATGAGCGCGGCGCTCGAACTGGAGCACGGCGGCGGCTTCTCCAAGGTGATGAAAGCGATGATCGAGGCGACCGAGGAAGTAACCCGCGAACTCGGCATCGCGGGCGAGGTACGTACCCAGTGCCGTCTCGCACGCAGCCGCGCGCACTTGTGGATCTCGGACACGCTGACCTACCGCGCGCAGTGGTCCAGCATCGAGAAGAAGCCCAACCACGCCTTCGGGCCGATGTCGAAGATGTACTCCTCCGAGAAGTTCCTCAGCGACAGCCGTGACCTGCTGGACCTGACGGCGCCGCTCTCGCTTTCCAAGCGTGAGGGGGCAGTGGCACTGCTCAACCAGTGCTATCGCCATGCGGCGGGCACCACGATCTACGGCGGCACCAGCGAGGTGCACCGCTCGATGGTCGCCGAACGCGGGCTGGGACTGCCGCGCACCCGGGGTTGACGGGTCGGGCTTCGACAAGCTCAGCCTGAGCGGATTGAAAGCTGCCCATCAAACCCG
>JASGGD010000251.1:0-6256 GCA_047605225.1 Novosphingobium sp. | reverse complement strand
CCCCCCCCCGGCCCCCTCCCGGTGGGGGGGGGGGCCGGGGGTGGGCTCTTGGATCAGATATTGCCCGCGCGCTGCTGGGCCTGCTTGTCGATGATCGCCTTGGACACCGTGGCCCAGTCGTGCCCGTCGAGCAGGTCGCCGTTGAGCGTGAAGCTGGGCGTGCCCTGCAGCCCGAGCGCCTGCACTTCGCCCTGCTGGCCCTTGAGCTTGTCGAGCATCGCGGTACTGGCGAAGCACTGGTCGGTCTGCGCGCGGCTGAGGCCCCATGACGCGGTCTGATCGTAGAAGCCGAGGTCGCTCGCCATGGCGCGCATGCGGGCGGGGAAGTCGCCCTGATACCAGCGCTGCTGCTGTTCGCGGTTGGTCGCCTCGGCCTTGGCGAGCCACTTGTCCTGTGAGGCGAAGAAGGCGTTGTGGCGCACGAAGAAGCGCTTGGGATCGCCGCAGTTGGTCAGCATCGCGACGGTGAGGTCGATCGGATTGCGCAGGAAGTTGGTGACCGTGACCGAGATCTGGCCCTTGGGCACCATCGTCAGGCGCAGGACCGGGTCGGATTCCTTGTGGAAGTGGGCGCAGTGCGGGCAGGTGTAGCTGACGTATTCGACCAGCTTGAGCGGCGCGTCCGGGTTGCCGAGCCGGTGGCTGCCGTCGGCGGTGACGGCAGTGGCAGCAGCCCAGTTGGTCGATGTGGCGGGCAGGGCCTTCCTCGGTGCGGAGCCCTTGGGGGCGGCGGCCATGCTGAGAACGGCGCAGGCGGCAAGCGCCACGGCGCGAAAGGCGGTCTTGGTCATCACTTGTCTTCCTGACTGTCGGGCTTGCTTTCGGCGGCGCCCATGCTGCGCGCCAGCGATTCGAGGACCGCGCGAAGCTCCGGGTCGCCGATGTCGCGCAGCGACTCCCCAAGCTCGAACGGCACCGGTTTCAGCGAAGGCGGCGCGGACGGGCGCGGCTGCGTGGAGGGCGGCGCCTTAACCTCGCCTTGCCGGAGTTTCACACGGGCGACCGCGTTGTAGCCGAAGAAGCGGTTCACCCGGTCGACGATCTCGGGGATCACGTGCTGGATCATCGGCGAATGAGCGGGCACGACGACCAGCTGGAGGATGCCGTCGCTCTTTTCTCCGGGCGGGAAGCGGATCGATTCCGGCGAGCAGACGCGGGCGTGGCGGGCACCGACGATCTCGGGCCAGCGGGACACCACGCTCGATTGCACGAAGCCGAAGCGCCGGAAAGCGGTGCGACCGACTTCGGGCATCAGGTCCGAGATCTGCCGCGCCTGTCCGCCGCGCATGCGCTCGAACTGTTTGAGGCCCGTCTTGCCCTTGGCGGGACGTGCCTTCGATTCACCGGGGGATTTGCCGCTATTCCGTTCCATTGCCCGCGATCCAATGCCATAGCGGCGGCATGGATGCCAGTTCGGATACTGCAATCGCGGCGCTGCTGCTCGACTGGTACGACGCCCATGCCCGCGACCTGCCGTGGCGCGCGCTTCCGGGGCGTCCCTCGCCTGACCCTTACCGGGTCTGGCTGTCCGAAGTGATGCTCCAGCAGACGACGGTTGCGGCGGTGAAGGACTACTTTGCCGCCTTTACCGCGCGCTGGCCGACCGTGCAGGCGCTGGCGGCGGCTGCGGACGAGGAGGTCATGGCGGCGTGGGCGGGGCTCGGCTACTACGCCCGTGCCCGCAACCTGTTGGCCTGCGCACGCGAAGTGGCGCGGCTCGGGCGGTTTCCCGATACCGAGGAAGGCCTGCGCGCGCTGCCGGGGCTGGGGGCTTATACTGCCGCCGCAGTCGCCGCGATCGCCTTTGGGCGGCGCGCGGTGGTGGTGGACGCCAATGTCGAGCGGGTCGTCTCGCGCCTCTTCGCGATCGAGGAACCGCTGCCCGGATCGCGCCCGGCGATCCGCGAGAAGGCGGATGCAATCACGCCGGAGCGCCGCGCGGGTGACTTTGCGCAGGCGATGATGGACCTTGGCGCGACCGTCTGCACTTCGCGCAATCCGCGCTGCCTGCTCTGCCCGATTTCCGCGCCGTGCGAGGCCCGACGCATGGGCGATCCGGCCAGACTGCCGGTGAAGGCCGCGAAGAAAGCGAAGGCCGTCCGACAGGGCCGCGCCTTCTGGATCGAGCGGGACGAATCCGAGGTCTGGCTGGTCCGCCGCCCCGGCAGCGGCATGCTCGGCGGGATGCGCGCCCTGCCCGACGACGGCTGGGCCGCGCGCATCGACGGCTCGGGCGAGGGACCGCTCGCAGGACCGTGGGAAAGCGCAGGCAAGGTCGGCCACGTCTTCACGCACTTCGCGCTGGAACTGAACCTTGCGGTCTACCTCGGCGACGGGTTCGAGGGGCTGGGGGAGGGCGAATGGTGGCCGCTCGACCGGCTCGACGAGGCGGGGCTGCCGACGCTCTTCGCCAAGGCCGCGCGGCTCGCGCTGGCGGAAAAGGAAGACGCATGATCGATCGCCTCGAAGCCGCGCTGGACCGTCGCATGCTGCTCGGCATGGGGGCGGCTGCGGGGCTGGGGGCGATGCTGCCAAGGCTGGCGCGCGCGGCGCAGCAGCCGGAACTGATCCCGCAGGTCCGCGCGGTCGTCGAGCGCTGGGTGGGGCCGGGCAGGTTCCCCGGCATGGTCGCCTCGCTGGGCCTGCCGGGACGTGAGCCCGAATATGTCGCGCGCGGCTCGGAAGGCTTCAACGATGCCGATCCGGTGACCGCCGACAGCCTGTTCCGTATCTATTCGATGACCAAGCCGATCACCGGCATGGCGGCGATGGAACTGGTGGCGCAAGGGCGCATCGGCCTCGACCAGCCCGTGGCGGACGTGCTGCCCGAGTACGCGCACATGATGGTGCAGGACGACTACGACGGCTCGATCACCAAGGTCCACGCCGCGCCCCGGCCGATCACCATACGGCATCTGGTCACGCATACGTCCGGGATCGGCTACACGATCATCCAGCAGGGGCCGATCAAGACGCTGATGGAGGACAAGGGCCTCGTCGCCGGGCAGATCAGCCGGATGAAGCTGCCCGGCCTGTTCCGGGATGAACCGGTCAAGGGACTGGACGCCTTCGCGCGCGGGCTGGCGCAAGTGCCGCTGGTCGCCGATCCCGGCACGCGCTGGAGCTATTCGATGGGCCTCGACCTGATGGGGCGGGTGATTGAGGTGGTTTCGGGCAAGCCGTTCGACGCCTACCTTCAGGACACGATCTTCGGCCCTGCCGGGATGACCAGCACGGCTTTCCGCGTCCCGGCCGCCGACGCCCACCGCCTCACCACCAATTACGCGGCTGTCGGCGGCGTGCTGGCGCCGATCGACGAGGGGACGAGTTCGATCTACCTCGACAAGCCCGCCTTCCCGTTCGGCGGAGCGGGCCTCGTCAGCAGTCCGCGCGATTACGACCGGTTCCTGCGGATGCTGGCGCAGATGGGCACGATCGACGGAGTGCGCGTTTTGTCCGAGAGCGCGGTGCGGATGGGCACTTCCAACCTGCTCTCACCCGGCGTCCTCGTGCCCGAGATGTTCGGCGGTCCCAGCGGCTTCGGCGCCGGAGGGCGTGTCGGGCAGGGGGCGGAGAGCGGCCTCTACGGCTGGTCGGGCGCGGCGGGGACGGTGGGCATGGTGGATATGGTCCATGGCCTGCGCTCGCAGATATTCGTGCAGTTCATGCCGCCCAACGCTCTCGACCTCTTGCCCCAGTTCCAGAAGGCCCTGAAGGCCGATGTGCTCGCGATCCTGGAGAAACATTGACGTGCTGCTGACCCATCCCGTTGCCCCCATCGCCTTCGGTGGATCGCCGATCGACCGCGCCGACCATGTGCGTGGCGACCCGGAGGCCATCGCCGCGCTGATGGGACCGAGCGCGCGGCTACTGAAGCTGGACGGACTCGACCCGGTGATGACGGCGGAGGGTGGCCTCGTCTGGGGCAGCCTCGCCGATGCGGAAGACGATGCGGAACTGCTTTTCCTTGGCCTAGAGGGCGGGCGCGGCTGTTTCGCACAAGTGCTGCCGGGCATTCCCGCTGCCGGGGCGCCGAGCTGGAACGCGATGAACGCGCTGGAGCCGGGCGAACTTGCGGCTTACGGAGGGGCGCGGGCGCTGGTCGGCTGGCACTCGCGGCACCGCTTCTGCGCGGTCTGCGGCGCGGCCACGGTGCTTGCCAAGGGCGGCTGGCAGCGCTCCTGCACCGGCTGCGGGGCGGAGCACTTCCCGCGCGTCGATCCGGTTACGATCATGACCGTCGAGCATGACGGCAAGCTGCTCCTCGGCCGCCAGCCGCGTTTTCCGGCGCACCGCTATTCGGCGCTGGCGGGCTTCGTGGAGCCGGGCGAGACGATCGAGGAAGCGGTGGCGCGCGAAGTCTTCGAGGAAGCGGGCGTGCGCGTGCGCGATGTCGAGTACGTCGCCAGCCAGCCTTGGCCGTTCCCGTCCTCGCTGATGATCGGCTGCCACGCCTTCGCCGACGACCCGGCCATCGTCATCGACGAGACCGAACTGGAAGACGTGCGCTGGTTCACCCGCGAGGAATGCGTCGATGCGCTCGAAGCCGTCGCCGTGGGCGAGATGGGCCGCGCCTTCGGAGCGCCGCCCAAGCACGCGGTGGCGCATGTGCTGCTCAAGTGGTGGGTGGAACGCAGGGCCTAGACCAGCCCCAGCTTCGCCAGTTCGCGCGCCAGCTTGGGGGGCATCGCATCACCTGCCGTTTCCCCTTCGCCCAGATCGCGCGGGGCGTCTTCCTCGGAGAGATAGCGCCAGCCCTGATGCGCGCGCTTGGGCTGGGTGACGACCGGGATCAGGCGCGGTTCGAGGTGGATGTGCCAGCGGCCGTCCTCTCGCTGCGAGAACCGCACGATCGGCGAGCGGCCGATCAGCGCATGCTCGAAGATCCAGTAGAGCGAGCCGCCGATCATCTCCTCGTGCCGCTTGGGGAGATAGCGGGTGGTCATCAGCGCCTCATCCGGGTGGCTTTCCAGCCATGCGCGCAGAGAGGCGGGGCTTTCGGCGGAGAAGGCGATCTTGGTCATGTTGAGCGGCATGGGTGAAAGATAGTCACTTACGGTCGGGCATGAAAGATCGGCCATTGCATGCGCCCTGCCGATGGGGCTTCGACAAGCTCAGCCTGAGCGGTATTTAAGGACCTACTCTCAACCCGCTCAGGCTGAGCTTGTCGAAGCCCCAGCCGGAAAGCGCTGGCGTCAGGCCAGCCCCACCACGACCGCGAGGCCGAGGAACGAGAAGAACCCCATCGTATCCGTCGCGGTCGTCACGAACACCGCCGAGGACACCGCCGGATCGACGTTGAACTTGTCCAGTGCCACCGGCACGAGGATGCCCATCAGGCCCGCGACGATGTTGTTGATCACCATGGCCGAGGCGATCACCGCGCCCAGCAGGGGATTGGAGAAGATCAGCCAGGTCCCCACACCGATCAGCAGCCCGAGCGCGGTGCCGTTGGCGATGGCAATGCGCAGTTCGCGCCAGATCATCCTGACGGTGTTCGAATCGGTCAGCTGGTTCGTCGCGATGGCGCGCACTGCCACGGCGAGCGTCTGCGTGCCCGCATTGCCGCCCATGCCAGAGACGATCGGCATCAGCACCGCCAGCAGCGCGAACTTCGCGATCGCCCCCTGGAACAGCCCGACGACCGAGGCAGCCAGCATCGCCGTGGCCAGGTTCACCACCAGCCAGGTCAGGCGCGCGCGCACCGTCAGCAGGATCGGCTCGTTGATGTCGCCGTCGCCTGCACCGGACAGCAAGAGGGCGTCCTCGCCCGCTTCTTCCTGAATGATGTGGACGATGTCGTCGACGGTGATCTGGCCGATCAGGCGGCCCGCAGGGTCCACCACCGCCGCCGAGATCAGCGCGTACTTCTGGAAGCGCAGCGCGACTTCCTCCTGATCCATGTCGGCCGGGATCAGCGTCTGGTCGCGCGCCATGACGTCGTAGAGCGGGATGTTGCGCGGCGTGCGCAGAATCCACGAGAGCGAGCAGGTGCCGATCGGGCGGTGCATCGGATCGACGATGAACACTTCCCAGAACTCGGTCGGCAGTTCGCGATGTTCGCGCAGGAAATCGATGAGATCGCCCACCGTCATCGATTCGTGCACCGCGACAAGCTCGCGGCTCATCAGACGGCCGGCGGATTCCTCCGGGTAGGACAGCGCCGATTCGATGGCGGCGCGGTCTTCCGGCTCCATCTCGGCGAGGACGGCCTGCTGGTCCTCCTCGTCGAGATCCTCCAGCATCGCGACGGCGT
>JASGGD010000250.1:0-6281 GCA_047605225.1 Novosphingobium sp. | reverse complement strand
GTCCTCGAGGATGACGATGCGCCCATTGGCTACGGGGGCTGTTGCGGTCATGGGATGGGTCTAATCCGCTTCGGTTTCCTTGTCTGCCCCAAGTTACATGACGCGACATTTGGTTTCACGACGTAACATCCCGAAACGCGTCGAGTCTTGCCCCCGACACCCCGGCGGCAGGATAGGGCGCCCAAACATGTTTCCGTAAAAGGAGCCTTCGGGTTGCAACCTTCCATCCGGCATCTTGCCGTCGCCTCCGCCCTCGCGCTCGCCACCGTCATGACCGCCGGGTGCGGCGGGCAGTCGGCGCCGCAGCAGCAGGCCGTAGAGGTCGGCGTGGTCACGCTGAAGGCAGAGCCGGTCACCGTATCGACCTCGCTTTCGGGTCGCACTGCCGCCACCGCCGTCGCCGAGGTGCGCCCTCAGGTTGACGGCATCATTCAGGCCCGGCTGTTCACCGAAGGCTCGGTGGTGAAGGCCGGGCAGCCGCTCTACCAGATCGACGCACGGCTCTACAAAGCCACGCTCGATACCTCCCGCGCGCAGCTGGAGAACGCGCGGGCCACGCTCTACAGCGCGCAGGCCAAGGCGCGCCGCTACGGCACGCTGGGCGAGACCGACGCGGTAAGCGCGCAGGACCGCGACGAGACCATCGCGTCCGCCCGCGCCGCGACCGCTTCGGTACACCAGTATCAGGCGGCGATCCGCACCGCGCAAGTCAACCTCGGCTTTACGCGCGTCTATGCGCCGATTACCGGACGCATCGGCCGCTCCGCCTTCACGCAAGGGGCGCTGGTCACCTCCGGGCAATCCGACGCGCTGGCGACGATCCAGCAGCTCGACCCGATCTTCGTCGACATCACCCAGTCGTCCGCCGACCTGCTGAAACTGCGCAAGAGTCTCGCCAAGGGCACCATCATGCCCGCCAGCACCGCCGTCACGCTGACGCTGGAGGACGGCACGCAGTACCCGCAGAAGGGCACCGTCGAGTTCAACGAGGTCAACGTCGATCCGGAAGCCGGCACCGTTACTTTGCGCGCGAAGTTCCCCAACCCCGACGGACTGCTGATGCCCGGCATGTTCGTGACGGTCGATACGCCGCAGGGGACGATGCGCAGCGCGATCCTCGCGCCGCAGCAGGGCATCTCGCGCGATGCCAAGGGCAACGGTGTCGCCCTCGTGGTGAATGCGCAGGGCAAGGTCGAGCAGCGCTCGGTCGTGGTCGGGCAGGCGATCGGTGACAAGTGGCTGATCTCCAGCGGCCTCAAGGTGGGGGACCGTCTGATCGTCGAGGGCACCGACAAGACGCGCGCAGGCGCGACGGTCAAGGCCGTGGCCGCGAAGCTGGACCAGTAACGCCATGAACCTCAGTCGCTATTTCATCGACCGGCCGATCTTCGCCTGGGTCATTGCTATCGTCGTCATGATGGCGGGCATCGGCGGGATCATGAGCCTGCCCGTGTCCCAGTACCCGGACGTCGCCCCGCCATCCGTCTCGATCAGCGCCACCTATCCGGGCGCATCGGCACAGACGCTGGAGAACTCGGTCACCCAGGTGATCGAGCAGCAGCTGACCGGCATCGACAACCTGCTCTACTTCTCGTCGAGTTCCGACAGCTCCGGCTCCGCCTCGGTCACCGCGACCTTCGAGAAGGGCACCGACCCCGACGTGGCGCAAGTGCAGGTGCAGAACAAGGTTCAGCAGGCCAACTCGCGCTTGCCTACGCAAGTTCAGCAGCAGGGCCTGACCGTCACGAAGTCCGGTTCGGACATGGTGCTGGTTGTCGCGCTCTATGACGAGAGCGACAAGACCTCGTCGAGCGACGTCGCCGACTACCTCGTCTCCAACTTCCAGGACGACCTTGCCCGCGTCAACGGCGTGGGCGGCGTGCGCGTGCTCGGCTCGCAATACGCCATGCGCATCTGGCTCGACCCCGCGAAGCTGCAGGCGCGCCAGTTGATCCCCTCCGACGTCGAGAGCGCCCTTACCGCGCAGAACGTCGACTTGTCCGCCGGCCAGCTCGGCGCGCAGCCGCTGGCGAAAGGCCAGCAGCTCAACGCCGTCGTCAAGGCTAAGTCGCGCCTGCAGACGCCCGAGCAGTTCCGCGCGATCGTCGTCAAGACGCTGACCGATGGCTCCATCGTGCGCCTGTCGGACGTAGCCACGGTCGAGATGGGCCAGGAAAGCTACACGGTGAACGGGCGCATGAACGCGCATCCGGGCGCCGGTATCGGCATCCAGCTGGCTTCGGGCGCCGACGCGCTCAAGACCGTCGCCGCCGTCAAGGAGCGGGTCGGCGAACTGTCGCAGAGCCTGCCCGAAGGCTACAAGATCGCCTACCCGCGCGACACCAGCGACTTCGTCAAGCTGTCGATCGAGGAAGTGATCGAGACGCTGCTGATCGCGGTCGTCCTCGTCGTGCTGGTGATGTATGCCTTCCTGCAAAGCTGGCGCGCGACGCTGGTGCCCGCGATTGCGGTGCCGGTGGTGCTGCTCGGCACTTTCGGCATCCTTGCGGTGCTCGGCTATTCGATCAACACGCTGACATTGTTCGCGATGGTCCTCGCCATCGGCCTGCTCGTCGATGACGCGATCGTCGTCGTCGAGAACGTCGAGCGACTGATGCACGAGCAAAAGCTCAGCCCTTACTACGCCACCGTGCAGTCGATGGAGGAGATCGGCTCCGCCCTCGTCGGCATCGCGCTGGTGCTCTCGGCGGTGCTGCTGCCGATGGCCTTCTTCGGCGGCTCTACCGGCGTGATCTACCGCCAGTTCTCGATCACCATCGTCTCGGCCATGGGGCTCTCGGTGCTGACCGCACTGATCCTGTCGCCCGCGCTGTGCTCGATGCTGCTCAAGGCCAAGGCCGAAGACGAGCATGAAACCCGCGAGCCCGCGCCGGGCCTGCGCGGTCTGCCGCTGCGGGCAAAGCGGGTGCTCGATCGGTTCTTCGGCCGCTTCAACGACTGGTTCGAGCGCATGACCGGCCGCTACGTGGCAGTGACCGAGCGTGCCATCGCCCGGCGGCGCTGGTGGCTGGTGGCTTATGGCGCCGTGATCCTCGTCATCATCGTGCTCTTCGTGCGCCTGCCTTCCGGCTTCCTGCCGACCGAGGATCAGGGCCAGGTCATGGTCGTCTACCAGCTGCCCGCGGGCGCCACCGCCGAACGTACCGACAAGGTGCGCAAGGAGATCGAGCAGGCCTTCGCCTCCGAAGGCAGAAACGTGCGCGTGCTGTTCGCCATCGCCGGTTTCAGCTTCTCGGGCTCGGGCCAGAACGCAGGCATGGGCTTCGCCAGCCTCGCGCCCTTCGACGAGCGCACCAGTTCCAGCCAGAACGCTGCCGCGATCAGCGGCCGCCTGATGGGCAAGCTGTCGAAGATCCGCGACGCGCAGGTCTTCGTCATGACCCCGCCCTCGATCCAGGGCCTCGGCCAGTCGAACGGCTTCACGTTCCAGCTGCTGAACTCCTCGAACATGGACCACGACAAGTTCGTCGCCCTGCGCGACAAGCTGATCGCGGCCGCAAACCAGAACCCCAAGCTCTCGCAGGTCCGTGCCTCCAGCCTGCCCGACACGCCGCAGTTCGACATCACGTTCGACGACGCCAAGCTGTCGGTCCTCGGTCTCAGCGTGGACAACGCGACAGATACGCTGAGCACTGCATGGGGCGGCACTTACGTCAACGACTTCATCGACCGGGGCCGCGTCAAGAAGGTCTACCTGCAGGGTCAGGCAGACTCGCGCATGTTGCCGAGCGACCTCGACAAGTGGTTCGTGCGCTCGACTTCGGCCACCAACTCGGACGGCACCAGCAAGATGGTCCCCTTCTCCGCCTTCACGACGATGAAGTGGGAAACCGGCCCGAACGGCCTGTCGCGCTTCAACGGTCGCTCCTCGTACCAGATCGAGGGCAGCGCCGGGTCGGGTTACAGCTCCGGCGATGCGATGGCGGAGATGGTGGCGCTGCAGCAGAAGCTGGCGCCGGGCACGAGCTACGCCTGGAGCGACCTGTCCTATCAGCAGAACCAGTCGAGCGGACAGGCTCTGTACCTCTACGTCCTGTCTGTCGCGGTCGTGTTCCTGTGCCTCGCCGCGCTGTACGAGAGCTGGTCGGTGCCCCTGGCGGTGCTGCTGGTGATCCCGCTCGGCGTCCTTGGCGCGGTGGTCTGCGTGGCCGCGCGCAGTCTGGAGAACGACATCTACTTCCAGGTCGGCCTGCTCACCACCATCGGCCTTGCCGCGAAGAACGCGATCCTGATCGTAGAGTTCGCCGAGACCGCGCGGCGCGAAGGCAAGGACATGCTCCACGCCGCGCTGGAAGCGGCCCGCGTCCGCCTGCGACCGATCATGATGACCTCGATCGCGTTCATGGCGGGCGTCGTGCCGCTCGCCATCGCCAGCGGAGCGGGTGCGCAAGGGCGCATCGCCATCGGCACGGCCGTGTTCGGCGGCATGCTGACCGCGACCGCGCTCGCCATCTTCTACGTGCCGATGTTCTTCATCATCGTCGCCCGCGTGTTCCACCGCAAGGACGCGACGACCGAACCGGCCACCCAGACCGAGGACCACGCCTGATGCGCCCCTTACTGATCTCCACGATGGCGCTGGCCGTGGCCATTTCCGGCTGCAACATGGCGCCCAAGTACGTCAGCCCCGAAGCCGCCGCCCCCGCGCAGTGGCCGCAGGGCGCGGCCTACGAGCCGCTGCAGTCGGGCGAGGCCGGAATGCCCTGGCGCACGCTCTTCGCCGACCCGCGCCTGCAGGCAGTGATCGAACGCGCGCTCGCCAACAACCAGGACCTGCAGGCGAGCCTAGCGAACGTGGCTTCGGCGCGAGCGCAGTACCATGTCGAGCGTTCGTACCAGTTGCCGACCATAGCCGCAGGTGCCGACGCCAGCGCGACGCACGGGGTGAACTCGACCCAGTTCACCAATCAGAGCTACAGCGCCGACGTCGGCTTCAGTTCTTTCGAACTGGACCTGTTCGGCCGCCTCAAGAACCAGAGCCGCGAGGCGCTGGAGACTTATCTGGGCACCGAATCCGGCTACCGCTCGGCACGGCTGACGCTGGTGGCCAACGTGGCGACCGCCTACGTCACCCTCGCTTCCGACCGCGACCTGCTGGCGCTGGCCGAGCAGACCCGTGCCAGCGGACAGCGCTCGGTCGATCTGACACGCTCGCTGTTCAAGTCCGGCCTTACGAGCGCCAGCGACCTCGCCTCGGCGGAAACGACGCTGGAGCAGGCCAATTCCGACATCGCCGCACAGACCACGCAAGTCGCGCAGGACCGCAATGCGCTGGAACTGCTGGTCGGCGGACCGGTGCAGGATGCCGAACTGCCGGCGTCTCTGGCGGAACTCGACACGCGGATCGGCAAGGTGCCCGCGGGTCTATCGTCCGAAGTCCTGCTGCGTCGCCCTGACGTGGTCGAAGCCGAGCACAACCTCAAGAGCGCTTACGCCAAGATCGGCGCGGCGCGGGCGGCGTTCTTCCCGACGATCTCGCTGACCTCCGCTATCGGCCTTGCCAGCACGGCGCTCGGCAGCCTGTTCACCGGCGACGCCTTCAACGTCAGCGGCTCAGGCAGCGCCAGCCTGCCGCTGCTGGGCGGCACCAACAAGGGCAACCTCGAGTACGCGAAAGCGCAGCGGGAATATTACCTCGCAACCTATCGTTCCACAGTGCAGTCGGCGTTCAAGGACGTCGCCGATGCACTCGCCCGGCGCGGCACGATCACGACGCAGCGCTCCGCGCAGGACCGCCTCGTCGCGGCTGGACAGAAGAGCTATGATCTCGCCGATGCGCAGTACCGGGCGGGAACCGACACGTTCCTCAACGCGCTGGTCGCCCAGCGCTCGCTCTACGGCTACCAGCAGACGCGCATCGCTACCGTGCTGGCCGATCTGACGAACCGCATAACGATGTACAGCGCGATCGGAGCGGACGAGAGCCTCGCCCCGCCGACTTCGTAAAATACTGTCCTCCCCGAGCAAGCTCGGGGAGGATTCGGATCAGACCAGTTCCTTGAGCGGTACGCCCGCGTCAGCGAGGCGCTCGATGTCGGGCGTGGCGCCTGCCTCGACCAGCTTGCGACCCTGAACGTAGTCCTTGACCATGTTCACACAGTCCAGCGCCACCACCCGGCCGTCCTTGAGATAGACCACCGAGAAACTGCGCGCATCGACGTCGCCACGGATCACGGTCTTGTCGAAGCCCATGTTGATCCCAGCCGTCTGCAGCTTGAGGTCGTACTGGTTCGACCAGAACCACGGGAACGCCTTGTAGG
>JASGGD010000249.1:0-6287 GCA_047605225.1 Novosphingobium sp. | reverse complement strand
CCCCAGGACCGGCAGCATGAACACCGCCGCGCCGACCAGCGAGGCCGGCAGCCGGTCGAGCAGCGCCCCTGTCCCCAGCCTCCCCGCCAGCGAGAACCAGCCGACGAACGAGGCGATCGTGGCGGCCGTCATCGGGCTCGCCCCGGCATCGCCGAGGATCGCGGTGAAATGGACCACCAGCGCGATCACGGTGAACGTGAACAACAGGCTGGCGATGAACAGGCGGTGATAGACGCTGGAGGTCAGCCCTTCGCGCAAGCCGGCGCCGGGAAGGTCGGCGGGACGCGCGGCGGCCTCCTCGACGGTCTGCCTGCGACCGCGATCGTAACGGCCGTGGAAGAACACGAAGATCACCGGAAACGCCACGCCGAGCCAGATCGCAGCCTGCACCGGAAACGCCCCGCGCCAGCCGAGCGCGCCGATCAGCCATGTCGCCATCGGTGGGAACACCCCCGCCGCGATCGAGGCGCCGCACAAGGTCACCGCGAAGGCCATCCCGCGCGATACCGTGAAGCGCGAGGCGACCGCGCTCGTCCACACCGAAGCCTGCACCGGCAAGGCGGCGAGCGCGACGAGACCCCAGAGCAGATACCAGTTGAGCAGCGATCCGTTCGCCGTGCCGAGCAGCGCAAAGGCGATCCCAAGCAGCACCAGCCCGATGACCCCGAACCAACGCGGGCCGAAGCGATCGACGGCGAGGCCGATAAAGACCCCGCCCACCGCCTGCACCAGCGTCGCCAGCGTCAGGCCGAAAGTCACTTCAGTGCGGCTCCAGCCGAACTCGGCGGCGACGGGACCGTAAAACGGGCCGATGCCGTAGATGTGGATGACGCTGGTGGCATAGCCCAGCCCCGCCGCCACCGGCAGCAGCGGCTGCGCGCGCCATTCCTCGCGGGCGGTGAGGGGTGCGGGAGCGTGCATGGTCACGTCCCACCACAGCAAGATTCTATCCCCACCTCGTCATTGCGAGCGCAGCGAAGCAATCCTGGGCAGTGTAGTGCCGCCCTGGATTGCTTCGCTGCGCTCGCAATGACGAATGCGGGCGGTTGCGCTATCATGGCCTCACCCCTCATATCGCAAGTCCACATGCGTGGCCTCACCGTTCGGACCCATCGGCGAATCGTATTCGATGCAGGTCACCACCGGGTTGTCGTGGCTGGCGAACAGCTTTTCCTCATCCGCCTTCGTCATCGGCAGCCGCTCGGGCGACGAGATGATCGCCTGCGAGCGCTCGAAATCCTCGCGGCTGTTCCACCAGATTTCCATGATGCAGTCGAAGCCCGGATCGTGGATCTGCCCGGTGATCGGGTTCTTCTCCGGCACCAGATAGCGCCGCACGTAGCGCACCGCATTGGGGATCGCGGGCTTGGCGCCGGACTTCTTCGCCAGCTGCGAGTGCTGGTTTTCGTAGTAGTCCATGAATGCGTCCATGGTCATGTCGGAGCGCTTGCGGAAGAAGCAGATCTGCTTGAGCATCATAGGCTCCCTTGGAGGCGACGCAGGGCGAGCACGCTGCCCTCGGCATCGGCGGAGAGGTAGACGGTGCCGTCGGGCGCCACGGCGACGCCGGTGAAAGTGTTCATCGGCCCGCACATGTCGCCCACCCCACCGAGTTGGACAGGTTGCAGGCCACCCGGCCCGCCCATCGGCAAGTCGCTGGAGACGACCTCGCGCGCGCCGCCCGCAAGGTCGCAGGCGACGAGGGCATTGGCGCCCGGATCGGCAACGAACAGTGTGCTCCCCGCGATCGCCAGCCCCTCTGGCCGGGCGAGGCCGTCGAGGACGATCTCGCTGCGACCGCCGACCAGCTGCACCACTCGCCCGGAGCCGCTCTCGGCGACGTAGACCGTGCCGTCGCCGGAAACCGCAACGCCCATCGGCCGGTCGAGCCCCGCCGCAAGTTCCGAAATGGCGCCCCCCTCGATCGCATGGACCTTGCCGGTGCCGAACTCGGCGAAGACCACCCCGCCCGGCGCCACCGCGACGCCCATCAGGCGGTCGTAGCCGCTCGCCAGCACCTCGCTGGTCGCGGCGGCGGGGTTCCAGCGGGCAACGTCGCCGTTGGCGGTGGTGACCACCCATTCGTCCGGCCCGCTCGCCGCCACATCGCGCACCCAGCCGGGGAAGCCGGGCGAGAACAGCATCCCTGCCAGTTGCAGCGGCTCGCCGGGACGCAGCAGGTACGTGAACCCGCCGTCCGCCACCAGCACGTGCCCGTTCGCATCGACCGCGAGGCCGAGCGGCCACTGCAGCCCCTTCTCCACCAGCGGCCGCGTCTGCCCCGCTGCGACGATCTCGGTGATCGAGCCGTTGATGTGGCTGACGAAGGTGCGTCCGTTCACGAAGGCGACGTTGTCGAGCCCCGGCCCGATATCGGCCAGCACCGTCTTCGCACCGGTGCGCGGATCGATCTTCAGGACTTGCCCCGAATAGACCTGCGTGGAGATGATTGAGCCATCGGGGTGGAACTTCACCGAATCCGGCACGCCCAGATCCTTCGCCACGACTTCCGGCTCGCCGCCGTCGAGGTCGATGCGCCAGATCTCGTTGGCGCCCTGCGCGGGGAAGTAGAGCTTGCCGTCCGGGCCGACCTCGAAGGCATTGGCCATCGGCACGCCCTCGAAGATCACGCGCGGCGCGCCGCCATCGCGGTCGAGTTCCATGATGCGCCCGCCGATGCGCAGTTCGCCCGCGATCAAGCGGCCCTGATGATACGTGATCGGGTTCGCCACCGGCATGTCCCCATGGATCACGCGGTACTGCCCCGAAGGCGTCATCATCGAGACGCGCCCCTCGGTGATTTCGGTGCAGTAGAGGTTCCCCGCCTCGTCGAAGGCAAGGTCGTCCGGGCCGACGATGCCGCCGCCATTGGGACTGATCGTCTCGATCGCGCCGCTGTCGACGTCGATAGCACTGACCTTGCTGCCCGCCACTTGCGCCACGTAAATGCGCCCGTCCGCGCCGGTACGGATGCCGTTCGCGCCGTTGAGACGGCTCGCCGGGGTCATGCGGTGCAGGCCCCAGCCCTCGCCCGGCTTCGCGGCTATCGCATTGGCATTACGGCCTGCGGCTTCCAGCATGTATACATCCCTCTCCGCCCGAGCCAGAGGTCGGGTCTTTGACCGGACGGTATAGGCGGGCGCGGACAGGCGCAACGCGATGTGGCCACAGGCTTACGGCATCGCCCGAGCGACGTGCCCGCCGTTGCCAAGCGCCGCCACGTGCAGATATTCGTCCACCTGACCGATAACCATTGAGACGCGCCCCGACCGGAACGCCGAGCCCCAAACGCCGCCGTTTTTCCGGCACAGGCACTCGCCCCGAGAGAGGACAGCCACCGATGCCCACCCCTGAACTGCGTTTCGACGGCCGCGTCGCGGTGGTCACCGGCGGCGGCCGGGGCCTTGGCCGCTCCTATGCCCTGCTGCTCGCCGAGCGCGGCTGCAAGGTCGTCGTCAACGATCTGGGCGGTGCGATCCGCGGGGATGGACCGGATACAAGCGTCGCCCAGAGCGTGGTGGACGAGATCGTCGCGGCGGGCGGCGAGGCGATCGCCAATGCCGATACCGTCGCCACCCCCGAAGGCGGCCGCGCCATCGTCCAGACCGCGCTCGACACCTGGGGCCGGATCGACGTGCTGATCCACAACGCGGGCAACGTGCGCTACGGATCGATCCGCGACATTCCCTACGAGGACTTCCGCGCGGTGCTCGACGTCCACCTGCTCGGCGCGTTCCATGTCGTGCAGGCCGCCTTCGGGCCGATGTGCGACGCGGGCTACGGGCGCATCGTGCTGACGAGTTCGATCGGCGGCGCTTACGGCAACGTCAACTGCGTGAACTACGGCGTCTCTAAGTCGGGCATGATCGGCCTCAACAACATCGCCGCGCTGGAGGGCGAGGCGCACGGGGTGAAGTCCAACATCATCGCCCCCGGCGCGGTCACTCGCATGGCCGATGGGCTCGACACCTCGATGTACCCGCCGATGGGGCCGGAACTGGTCGCCCCGGTGGTGGGCTGGCTGTGCCATGAAAGCTGCTCGATCTCGGGCGAGATGGTATCGTCGATGGCCGGGCGGATCTCGCGCATGTTCGTCGCCGAGACCGTCGGCACCTACCGCCCGCACTGGTCGATCGAGGACGTCGCCGCCGCCACCGGGGCCTGGCACGACAAGGACGGCCTGCTCGACCTCGGCCTCCACGGCTACAAGGAACACCTCGGCTACAGCTTCGCCGTGGCGCGTTCCGAAATCGCCGAGGCGCATTAATCAACACCACTGTTGACTTATATCGTCGTGCGAGCGCACGCCACTCGCAAGATCAGCGCCCTCGAACGAAGTGGGATTGGACATGACCTGCCTTAAGACCGACGTGCCCGCGCCGGACGAACTCGACATTCCGGCGCTCAAGGCGAAGTACCTCGCCGAGCGCGACAAGCGCCTGCGCCGAGAGGGCGGCGAGCAGTACGTGCGCCCGACCGGCGACTTTTCCGACAACTACGCCCACGATCCCTTCACGCCCGTCGCCGAGCGCGCGCCGCTGGTCGAGGACATCGACGTGGCGATCTTGGGCGCGGGTTTCTCGGGCATTCTTGCGGGCTATCATCTTCGCAAGCAGGGCGTGACGAACGTGCGCAACATCGACCACGCGGGCGGCTTCGGCGGCGTATGGTACTGGAACCGCTACCCCGGCGTGCAGTGCGACAACGACGCCTACTGCTATCTGCCGCTGCTCGAAGAAACGGGCTACATGCCCACCAAGAAGTTCTCCGACGGCTGGGAAATCCAAGCCTATTGCCAGAAGATGGCCGAGGACTTCGAACTGGCCGACAAGGCGCTGTTCCACACGCTGGTGGAAGGCATCGTCTGGGACGAGACGATCAAGCGCTGGCATGTGAAGACCAATCGCGGCGACGACATCCGCGCGCGCTTCGTGGTCATGGCAGGCGGCGTCATGAACATGCCCAAGCTGCCCGGTATCCCCGGCATCCACGACTTCAAGGGCAAGATGTTCCACACCAGCCGCTGGGAGCATGACTATACCGGCGGATCGTGGACCCAGCCGGTGCTGGACAAGCTGAAGGACAAGCGCGTCGCCATCGTCGGCACCGGCGCGACCTCGGTTCAGGCGGTGCCCTATCTCGGCAAGTACGCGAAGCAGCTCTATGTGCTCCAGCGCACCCCGTCGAACATCGACGAGCGGCCCAACCCGCCGACCGATCCCGACTGGGCGGCCTCGCTCCAGCCGGGCTGGCAGCAGGAGCGCATGGCGAACTTCCACCGGGGGGCGCAGCAGTTCTTCCTGCCCGGCGAGCCCGACCAGATCTGCGACATCTGGACCGAGATCAGCCGCAACCTGAACCTGGAACTGGAGGCGGACGGCTTCCCGCAGCTCGACATCGGCCAGATCATGGCCCGGCGCGACGTGGTCGATTATCAGGTGATGGAACGCCTGCGCCGCCGCGTCGATGCGATCGTCGAGGATCCCGAAACAGCGGAAAGCCTCAAGCCGTGGTTCCGCTTCATGTGCAAGCGGCCGCTGTCGAACAACGACTACTACCCCACCTTCAACCAGCCCAACGTCAAGCTGATCGACGTCGCCGCCACGCAAGGGGTGGAGCGCATGACCGAGAAGGGCTTCGTCGCCGACGGCGTCGAGTACGAAGTCGATCTGATGATCTTCGCCTCGGGCTTCGAGGTGACGTCGGACCTCAAACGCCGCTGGGGCATCGCCACGGTCGAGGGCGAGAACGGCTTGTCGATCTACGACCACTGGGAGAACGGCCCCGCCACGCTCCACGGCGTCACCACCGACAAGTTCCCCGGCATGTTCTACATGGGCTACATCCAGGGCGCGACGAACTCCAGCACCACCGAGCAGTTCGGGCGGCAGGCCGAGCACCTCGCCTTCATGATCGGCGAGACCGTACGGCGCGGGGCCGACAAGTTCTGCGCCACCGCCGAAGGGGTCGCCGGCTACGTCGCGCATTGCCGCGCCAACGAGGTCGACATGTCCGAGTTCCAGCAAGGCTGCACGCCCAGCTACTTCAACAACGAGGGCGACAAGGAACTCAAGTGGGCGCTGTTCAAGGGCTACCTCCCCGGCTGGGATGCCTGGCGGGACATGCTCGTGGACTGGCGCCGGTCACCCGACCTGCCGGGCGTTGCCTTCGAGGCGCGAGAGGCTGTGAATTGAGGTGAGGGCGCGCGAAGCGATCTGCGCCGCACCTAACTTCGTCATTGCGAGCGTAGCGAAGCAATCCAGGGCAGTCTTGAGCCGCCCTGGATT
>JASGGD010000248.1:0-6293 GCA_047605225.1 Novosphingobium sp. | reverse complement strand
ATCATGCAGCACCCGCGCTTCCGCTCGGGCGAGCTGACCACCGGCTTCATCGCCGAGGAATATCCCGAAGGCTTCCACGGCGCGCCTGCGTCGGACGAGCTGAAGGTGCAGCTGGCCGCCGTCGCCGCCTTCGTCGCCACTGCGCGCGCCGATCGTTCGCGCCGGGTCGAAGGCCAGCTGGGCGCGCCGCTCGATCCTCCGGGTGAGTGGACCGTGACCATCGACGGCGATGTCTTCGCGGTGGAGCTCGACGAAGACTTGCTGACGGTCAACGGCGAGGAAGTCGAGCTTGAGTTGGAATACACGCCGGGCGACCGCTTCGTTGATGTCGAAGTCGATGGCGAGGATCTGACGCTCAAGCTGGACGTCATCCGCACCGGCTTCAAGATGACCACGCGCGGCGCGATCCACAAGGTCGATTGCCTGCCCGCGCACATCGCCAGCTTCACGCAGCACATGATCGAAAAGATCCCGCCGGATCTCTCGAAGTACCTGATCTGCCCGATGCCGGGCCTGCTCGTCTCGCTCAACGTCGGCGAGGGCGACAAGGTCGAGGCCGGGCAACCGCTCGCGGTGGTGGAAGCCATGAAGATGGAGAACATCCTGCGCGCCGAGAAGTCGGGCACGGTGAAGACCGTCAACGCCAAGGCAGGCGAGAGCCTTGCGGTGGATGCGATCATCCTCGAAATGGAGTAATATGCATCTCGATCACGACCCCGCCGCGCCTCCTGGCGAAACCATAGGCTTCGACGACTTCCTCAAGGTGGACATCCGCATCGGCACGATCGTCGCTGCGGATGTCTACGAGGGCGCACGCAAGCCAAGCTACAAGCTGCGGATCGATTTCGGCCCCGGCATCGGCGAGAAGAAGAGCGTGGGGCAGGTCGCCGTGCTCTATTCGCCGGAGGAACTGGTCGGGCGGCAGGTGGCGGCGGTGGTGAATTTCCCCGTTCGCCAGATCGGGAAGGCGCTGTCCGAAGTGCTTACATTGGGCTTCGCTGACGAGGAGGGCCGGGTGACGCTGTTCTCGCCCGACAAGCGCGTGCCGGACGGATCGCGGCTGTTCTGATGGTGGGTCTGGGAGAAATGCTCGCCGCGGTGGAGCAGCTGGAAGGCGGCTTTGCGCTGGAGATCACCGAGGACTGGTTGCAGGGGCGCACGGCCTATGGCGGGCTGACTTCAGCTATCGCACTGGCAGTGGCGAAGGGTGTCTCGGACGATCTGCCGCCGCTGCGTTCGGGCCAGCTATCGATGGTGGGGCCGCTCGCCGGTCGCGTCGAGGCTCGTGCAAAAGTGCTGCGGCAGGGGCGCAACGCGACCTGGGTTTCCGCTGAACTGACCAGCGAGGCAGGCGTGGGCTTTACCGCCGCCTTCGTGTTCATGCGCCGGATCGAGAGCGTGCTGTCGATCGATCACTATCCGCTGCCAGCTGGTGTCATCCCGCTGGATGAAGCGAAGCCGGTGCCGATGGACCATGCCCCGGCCTTCCTGCGCAATCACTTCGAGGCCCGGTTTGCCATGCCCAAGGACGCGCTGGGGGAGGCGGACCTCGCATGGTGGGTGCGCCCGCGCGAGCGTGCGGGGCTCGATCCCGAGGTCGAGTGCCTGCTGTGCGGCGATGTGCTGCCGGTGGCGGTCTGGCCGCTGCTGGGCTTCAAGGTGCCCATCTCTTCGATGCAATGGCACGTGAACATGCTCGATGCGAAGCCGTCGGCGGGTGGCTGGTGGATGATCCGTTCGACCAGCCTCCATGCCGCGCATGGTGGGGCGAGCGAGCATATCATGCAGTGGCACGCCGATGGCGCTCCGGCCATTGCGGGCATGCAGTCGGTGGCCGTCTTCGGCTGATTTCAGCGGCCGCGAATGCCCTTGATGAAAGCGTAGCTGCCGCCGCCGAATACCACTAGCGCCACGGCGAAGCCTATCCCGGCGCCCCACTTCGCGCCCTCGGTTCCCCCAAGGAAACCGCCTGCCGCGAGGCCCAGCAGCGGTAGGACGATCAGCAGCAGGCAGCCGATGACGGGCATCAGTGCGCGGTGCCCATCAGCCGCTTGGCGAAGAACAGCTTGAACACCGCGAAGCCGACCGTCGCGACCAGGGCCGAGGCCATGTGCAGCAGCCAGAACTGCGTCGTCGGCATCGTCGAGAGCAGCGTGCCGATCTTGCCGACGGCAAGGTTCGCGCCGAAGAACGACAGGTAGTAGATGCCCACGATCGATGCATTCAGCGCGCGGGGCGCGAGGCGGGTGAAGAGGGCGAGGCTTACCGGCAGCAGGTGTGCGAAGCCGATCGAGTTCACCAGATGGAACATCACCGGCCAGAATAGTCCAATCTTTCCGGTGCCTTGCGTTGCTGCCGCCATGTAGAGGCAGGCCGCGCCGCCGACGATGAAGGCGCAGCCCAGGATCATCTTGCCCAGCTCGTCCGGCTCCTTGCCGGTACGCTTGCCGACGAAGGCCCAGAACGCGGCGACGGCCACCAGCATCGAGAAGCTGAGGGTGGCGTCGATGGTGATCATCCAGCTGGTCGGCAGCGTCTCGCCCATGAAGCTGAGCTGGAACTGCTGGTCGGCCCAGACGAGATAAGCGTTGAATATCTGTTGGTTGGTGAGAAGCGACACGCCCATGATCGGCACCAGTACCAGCACCGCGAGCAGGCGCGGGCCGTCGCCCTTCTCGAACTTTGCGCGCGGCTCGGCGGACTTGGCGGCCTTGCTGTCGACGGGGAGCCAGGGCTTGGCATAAAGATAGAGCAGCAGGCCCAGTACCATGACCACGCCTGCGCAGCCGAAGCCCCAGTGCCAGCCGATCTTCTCGCCAAGAGTGCCTGAAATCAGCGGGGCTACGATCACCGAGACGTTGATAAATATATAGAAAATCTGGAACGCCATGGCGCGGCGGATGTCGCCGGGCTTGTAGAGTTCGCCGACCTGGCTGGCGATATTGCCCTTGAACAGGCCTACGCCGACGACCAGCGAGATCAGGGCGAGCAGGAAGGCGCTCTCGAAAGCCATCAGGAAATGGCCGAGCGACATGACCACGCCGCCCGCGATCAGGGCGGCGCGGCGGCCCAGCAGCAGGTCCGCCAGGATACCGCCGAGGATCGGGGTCAGGTAGACTAAGGCTGTGTAAAGTCCGAATATTTCCGAGGCCAGCGGTTGCCCGGAAAGGCCGGGGAACAGGTGCGTCGTCACCCAGTCGAGCCCGATCACACCCTCCTGTCGTCCGGGGACGAGCAAGTACTTGACCATGTAGAGCGTCAGCAGCGTCTGCATCGAGTAATAGGAGAAGCGCTCACACCCCTCGACCAGGCCGAGAAGGCCTAAGCCTTTGGGATGGCCCAGAAAAGCGCGGTCGTCTCGGGCGGCTTCCTCGGGGAAGTCGAGTTCGGGTGTCGCTTCGGGTGCGGTCATCTTTGTCCCGTAATTATCTTGTGCGTCGGCGTAATCGCCGTTCCTGCGCGAGCAATGTCATGTCGATGTAATGGGGTCAAACTGAATGACGGATGGCCGAAAAGGCGGCAGGCCGATCGACCTGCCGCCTTCCGCAACGCCCCGGGGGATTCGCACGGGGCGTCTTGGCCCCCCGGCCAGCGTGACAAACGCCTACTCCGTTGAAAGAGCGTGCAAATCTATAACGTGCGAAGGGTGCCGACGATCCGGAACTCGTCGCTGGAAGGGCACGAAACGGCGCAGGAACCGCCGGTTCGCGCGTGTGCACCTAACGGCACTCAACGGCACCTAGAGGCACCATAAGAGTACCTTAAGGCCATATAGCGATGGAATGGCAGTGACTTGACGCAGCCACTGTCATCGCTTCGTTCAGCGCGCCAGTTCCTCGTCGAGGAACGCCGCCACGTCCTCCAGCGACACCTGCTTGTCGAGGTAGGTCTGGCCGATGCCCTTCATCAGCAGGAAGGGGAGGGTGCCCGCGTCCATCTTCTTGTCGTGGAGCATGTGGCCGACCAGCGCCGCACCGTCGCAGTCGAGGCCGAGCGCCTTGAGGCTGGCGGGCAGGCCGATCTCGCCGATATGCTGCGCAACATGCTCGGCGCTCGCCTGCGGCATCAGGCCGCGCCGCGCCGAGTAGCGCGCCGCCAGCACCATGCCCAGCGCCACGCCCTCGCCGTGGAGCAGGTGGTCGCCGAAGCCGGTCTCGGCCTCCAGCGCGTGGCCGAAGGTGTGGCCGAGGTTGAGCAGGGCGCGGCGGCCGGTGGTTTCGAACTCGTCCTCGGCGACGATCCGCGCCTTGGCGGCGACCGAGTGCGCCACCGCATATTCGCGCAATGCGCTGTCGCCCGCCAGCATCGCGGCGGCATTGCCGTCGCACCAGGCGAAGAAGTCGGCATCGTCGATCAGACCGTACTTCACGACTTCGGCATAGCCTGCGCGCAAGTCGCGCTCGGGCAGGGTTTCCAGCGCCGAGAGATCGGCCAGCACCAGCGAGGGCTGGTGGAAGGCGCCCACGAGGTTCTTGCCTGCGGGCGTGTTGATCGCGGTCTTGCCGCCGACGCTCGAATCGACTTGCGCCAGCAGCGTCGTCGGCACCTGGATGAAGTGGCAGCCGCGCTTCAGCACCGAGGCGCAGAAGCCGGTAAGGTCGCCGATCACGCCGCCGCCGAGCGCGATGATGTGATCGCCGCGCTCCACTTCGAGGCCGAGCAGCCAGTTCACCGTGGCAGCGAGTTCGTCCCACGACTTGGTCTGCTCGCCCGCGGGCAGGATGCGCCAGTGCGGTTCGTGCCCGTTGTCGCGCAGGGACTTCTCGACCACGTCGCCCCACGCCGCATGGACGTTGGCGTCGGTCACGATCGGCACGCCGCGCTTGCGCAACCTGCCCCGGCAGTTGGGTGCGAGTTCGGCCAGCAGCCCGGCGCCGACGCGCACTTCGTAAGGGCGACCGGCGATGTCGACGGGGATCACAGCCATTGGGAAATTCCCTGAAGTACCTTGTTGATCGTCTGGACGTGCGGGCCTGCGCCGCTCAGCACGTGAATGGGCGCCTGACAGTAGTGCTGCGCGCGCTCTTCACGCAGGCGGCCGAGGATTTCGCGCGGGTTGCCGTTACGCAGCAGCGGGCGGTTCTCCTTGCGTGCGGTGCGCTCGACCAGAGTGTCCACCTCGCTGTCGAGCCAGATCGTGATCGCCTTGTCGAGGATCAGCGCGCGCGTCTCGGCATTGACGAAGGCGCCGCCGCCGGTGGCGATGACGATGCGGCGCCTGGCGGTCTCGCTCTCGGTGATGAGGCGGGAGATCACCCGGCGCTCGCCGTCGCGGAAGTAATCCTCGCCATAAGCGTCGAAGATTTCCGGAATACTCATCTGCGCGGACCGCTCGATCTCGTCATCGGCATCGACGAACGGACAATCGAGCAGGTGCGCAAGCCGCTTGCCGACGCTGGACTTGCCCACGCCCATCATGCCCACGAGCACGATGGGGCGGTCGATACGGCGGGCGAGCGCCGCAATCTCCTGCGCGGAAAACCGGGTTTGTTGAACGTCCATTGCCCGATCGCCTATAGTTGCGCTAGGTCGCAGCGCAAGCATGGTGAAGGAAGCCGAGTGAACATCGTAAAGCGCAGGCGCCTTATAGCGCCCGCCGTTGCCATTCTCCTGCCGATTGCCGTGGTCGGCCTTGGTATTGCCGCGTGGAATGACGCAGGCGTGCAGCCGGTGACGGAGCAGACCGTGTCGATCCCGCTGCCGGAGCTTTCCAAATGAGAGCGGTGCACCTGCTCGCGGGAGGCGCGCTGGCGCTGACTTCGGTGTGGGCGGTGGCGCAGGACAGCCCCGAATCGCTGCTGCCCAAGATGTTCGACGAGCCCGCGCCCGCGCGCTCTGCGGCCCCGCGTCCGCAGGCGCCGCGCACGCAGGCACCCCGACCTCAAGCGTCTTCCACGCCGAGTGCGGCTTCGTCGAGCGCTCCGCGCCCTGCCGCCACCTCGACCCCGGTGGTCCAGGCGATCCCGACCGGAACGCCGGGCGCGACGCCCACGGTGATCGCGCAGGACGACGGCACCTTGCGCCGCATTCCGAGCCTCGAAGAACTCGAAAAGATGTCGCCTGAGGATTTCGAGGCGCTGCTCGGGGCCAAGGTGGTGATCGACATGCCGCCTGCCTCGCGGCGCTCGGCCGACGAGGCGGGGATGCTTGGCGCCGACGAAGGCGGCCTGCCGCTGGCTTCGCTCGCCGGGCAGAACGGCAGCCTGATCCGCGTCGCGCTGGAAGGCAACCGGGGGCAGCTGGTGTCGCGCTGGGGGCATATCCTGCTGCGCCGCGCGCTGGCCTCGCGTCTC
>JASGGD010000247.1:0-6307 GCA_047605225.1 Novosphingobium sp. | reverse complement strand
GCGCCCGTAGCTCAGCTGGATAGAGCATCAGACTACGAATCTGAGGGTCGGACGTTCGAATCGTTCCGGGCGCACCACCATTCAAAACGAAAAACCCCGCCCTAACCGGCGGGGTTTTTCGTTTTCCCTCGGCATTGTGAGCGCAGCGAAGCAATCCAAGGCGGTTCAAGCGACTCTGGATTGCTTTGCTGCGCTCGCGGGTGGTGAGGGAAGGGTCAGCTCTTCGCCAGAAACCCGCGCGACAGGCCGTGGTAGAGCTTCTCGCGGCATACCAGCGTGCTGGCGGTGTCGGCGATGATCGCGGTCAGGAACAGCGGCAGGATCATGCCCCGGCTGGCGGTGGTCTCCATGAGGATGATCACGGCGGTCAGCGGCGCGCGCACGACGCCGACGAAATAGCCGGTCATGCCCAGCAGCACGACAGCGGGCATGGGATCGCCCGCGAAGACGTAGGACAGCAGTTCGCCGAAGCCCGCGCCGACCGACAGCGACGGCGCGAAGATGCCACCGGGAGCGCCGGAGATCGCCGTCGCGGCCGTGGCGACGAACTTGGCCGGGCCGAACCACGGCGAGGCGCTCTGCTGGCCGTCGATCATCAGGCGGGTGGTCTCGTAGCCGGTGCCCCAGGTCGAGCCTCCGGTGACGACGCCGAGCACGGCGACGACAAGCCCGCAGACCAGCGCCGTCGTCACCGGCCGCGACCGCATGGCCGCGAGCATGGGATGGTCGCCGCGCGCGCAGGCCAGCAGCAGGCGCGAGAACAGCCCGCCGAGCACGCCGCCGAAGATTCCCGCGACCGGCGCGATCATCACGACCGAGCTGACCTCAAGCGTCTGGCGCATCGCTCCGAAATAGACGTAGTCGCCCGCTATGCCGAGGCTGACGAGGCCCGAGACGACGACCGCGCCCATCACGAGCACTGCGACGCGCTGCTCGAAGGCGGCGGCCAGTTCCTCGATGGCGAAGGCGACGCCTGCCAGCGGGGTGTTGAAGGCTGCCGCGACACCTGCCGCGCCGCCCGCGATGAGCACGCCCGCCGTCATAGGCACGCGCAGCACGCGGTGGCAGGCGACCATGATCGCGGCGCTGACCTGCACCGTCGGCCCCTCGCGGCCGACCGAGCCTCCGGCCAGCAGCATCGTCACCGTCAGGATCAGCTTGGTGATCGCGGTGCGCATCTGCAGCAAGGGTGAGCGCGCGAGTTCGAGGTTCTCGCCCGCTGCCATGACCTGCGGAATGCCAGAGCCGCGCGCGGCGGGTGCCCAGCGCCGGGTGATGTAGACGACGGCGGCGAAGATCGCGGGCGTCATGACCAGCGGTGCATAAGGGTGGACGGCGGTGAACCCGCGGAACACTTTCTGCGCGGTATCACCCGCCCATGCGAAAGCGATGGCGATCAGGCCGAGCAGCACCGCTCCCCCGATCGTCGCAGCCCTGCGGCGGGCGAGGTCGAGCGAGGTGTCGATGCCGGGGACGGCCTTGAAAAAGGCCGTGAAGCGTTCCGAGATGGTCAATGCGGGTCCCAAAATGGTCTGGCGGCGCGCTTGTCGCGCGTCTGGACGGGCTCGGGCTTCTATTGCGGCACCGAACGCGCGAATCGCAAGGCCTTTTTAACCCGGATAAATAGAAAGGGCCGGCAGCGACCTCGATCGCTTCCGGCCCTCCATTGCTTTGGCAATTACCCTGCCGGGGCAGGATAAGGCGTAAGGCTTACTGGCCTTCGGGCGTGGTCGCCGCAGCCGCGCCGCCTGCGGTCGCGGCGGCATCGGCGCCCGGCTGACCGGCAGCGGCCGACTGGGTCGCCTTGGCGAAGTCGGCAGCGGTCATGCCCAGAGCCAGCGAACCGTCGGCGCCGAGGCCGAGGTAGGACTTCTTCAGCGCAGCCGAAGCGCCGCCGCTGAGGGCCACGGTGACGTTGTCACCCTCGACCTTGCTGACGGTGCCGAGTACGACGCCGTCGCTGCTCTTGATCGGCGCATCGGCGACGATCGCGGCATCCTTGGCGGCGGTGTTCTCGGCCTTGGCGCCGTTCACGGCCGATTCCAGCTCGGCCTTGGTCATGCCGATGGTGAGGCCCTTGTCGCGCATGACGAAGGCGTTCTTGGGGAGGCCGGCGCGCGCGGTGCCGGTGGAGACGGTGACGATGTCGCCCTGGACGGCTTCGACGGTGCCGACGTCGGCGCCGGTAGCGTCGAAGACCTTGGCGCCGGTGGTCGGATTGACCGCAGCGGTCGCCGACGCGGCGGGAGCGGCTGCCGGTGCAGCTGCCTGAGCCATCACGGCGGCGGGAGCGAGGGCGGCCGCAGCGATGGCGGCGGTGATGAGGGTTTTCTTCATGGCGTACTCCTTGTTTGCCGGACCCGCGGGAGGACGAGCCCGGAACAAGCCCCCCTGAAGGGGCGAGAAATGCGGCCCGGCGAACCGGGCTTGGGTTACCCCGTCCGACTTTTGCCGGCCCCGCCGTGACGAAACTTCGCACACGGCAGACGGGGTGAGGGACAGGTATAGTCAGGCAAATTCGACGCAGGGTGAACGGTTGCCTGAACAAGGGGCGAGTCGAGCCATTCCCGCGATGAGCCGGTCAGGCCTTGTGGAAAACTGCGGATTTCGGCCGTTCCCGGCAGCGGATGATGTACGAACGGTTGTCGGTATGACCACCAGGCGATCAGGCGTCATGAGTACCGGCGCGAATCCCGGCGCGGATAGGGTCTGCTCCCGATGACCGGAGAGCGCAAAGGTCTCTGCGGCGAACGCCTTGATATGCGAGGCGAAGTTCCCTCGCGTGTGCACAAGTTGACATTCCGGGGGAACCTTGACGGCCTTCGGTGCTTGAACGGGCCGTGGTGGAAGCTCCTGCAGGATGGATTATGCAAGACCGGAACGACGAGGGCGTCGCGCCTTCGGTATGGCGTTATGCCAAGGCCTCCCGCGCGCACGTGGTCGTGGATGCGGCCGATTACTTCGAGGCCATTCGCGAGACGATGGAGGGCGCGCGCCAGCGCATCTTCATGATCGGGTGGGACTTCGATTCCCGCATCCTGCTGACTTCCGGACGGCGCTGGTGGCAGCGCGGTCGCAAGCGCAAGTTTCCCGCGCGCCTCGGTTCGTTCATGCTCTGGGTGGTGAAGCGCAACCCGGAGCTTGAGATCAGGCTGCTCAAGTGGAACGTCGCCATGCTCAAGTACCTGTTCCGGGGTACGATGCTGTTCGACGTGGTGCGCTGGGCGAAGCATCCGCGCATCGACTTCAAGTTCGATTCCGCTCATCCGGTCGGCTGCAGCCATCACCAGAAGATCGTGGTGATCGACGACAAGGTCGCGGCCTGCGGCGGCATCGACATGACCTCCGACCGCTGGGACACGCCCGATCACCTGCCGCACGATCCGCGCCGCAAGCGCCCGACCGGGAGGCTCTACGGTCCCTGGCACGACGTGACGATGATGCTGGAAGGTGACGTCGCCGCGACGCTGGGCGAACTCGGCCGCGAGCGCTGGAAGGTGGCGGGCGGCGAGGACCTCGCGCCCTGTCGCCCGCGCGAGGGGACGCCTTGGCCGGAGGGTCTGACCGCCGAGTTCGAGAACGTCGAGATCGGCATCGCCCGCACTCGGGCGGAGTACAACGACTGCCCGCAAGTCTCCGAGATCGAGCAGCTCTTCGTCGAGCAGATCGCCCGCGTGAAGCGCTTCATGTATGCCGAGACGCAGTACTTCGCCTCGCGCGCGATCGCCGAGGCCATCTGCAAGCGGCTCTCCGAGGACAACCCGCCCGAGTTCGTCATCGTCAACCCGGTCACCGCCGACGGCTGGCTGGAGCAGCAGGCGATGGACACCGCCCGCGTCGAACTGGTCGAGACCCTGCAGACGGCGGATACTCATGGTCGTTTCCGCATCTTCACCCCCTCCAACGCCGAGGGCGAGCCGATTTACGTCCATGCCAAGCTGACGATCATCGACGACGAGGTGCTGCGCGTCGGCTCGGCCAACATGAACAACCGTTCGATGGGGCTCGACAGCGAGTGCGACGTGTTCATCGACCTTGCCCGGCCCGCCAATGCCCACGTCGATCCCGCGACGATCACCGAACTGCGCCTGCGGCTGCTGGCCGAGCACTGCGGCATCGCCGAGGAGGAGGTCGCCGCCGGGATCGAGCGGCACGGATCGATCGCGGGTATGATCGATGCGCTCAATCGCGATGGCCCCAAGGTCGGAATGAAATATCTCGAACCCTTGCCCTTGAAGAACTTGTCGGAAGCTGAAAGAGCACTTGGTCAAAGCGGGGTGCTCGATCCGGAACGCCCCGGCGAAATGTTCGAGCCCATCGCGCGACGCGGGTTGTTCCGAGGCAAGGGGCACCTGATGCGGGTGCGCCTGATGAAGAAATTGAGAAGGAGCAAGTCGGATGAGCAGCCTGGTAAGTCCCGATGAGGATAGGCCGCGCCATGACCCCTTGCGCAAGCCGAATGTGCCCGAGCATGTTCAGGATGCCATCCGCACGCTGATCGAGTGGGCCGGTGACGACCCGACGCGCGAAGGGTTGATCGACACCCCCAAGCGCGTCGCGCGCGCATGGCTCGAATACTGCCAGGGCTATCAGGAAGACCCGGCGATCCACCTCAGCCGCATCTTCGAGGAAGTGGGCGGCTATGACGAGGTCGTGTTGCTGAAGGACATTCCCTTCCAGTCGCATTGCGAGCACCACATGGCGCCGATCATCGGCAAGGCCGCGATCGCCTACCTGCCGCGCAACCACGTCGTCGGCATCTCCAAGCTGGCGCGCGTGCTGCACGGCTTCGCGCGCCGCCTGCAGATTCAGGAGCGCCTGACCGCCGAAGTCGCGCAGTGCATCTGGGAGCACCTGAAGCCGCAGGGCGTCGCCGTCGTGATCGAGGCGAACCACGCCTGCATGACCGCGCGCGGCGTGCGCACTCCGGGCGTCGGCATGATCACCAGCCGCATGATGGGCACTTTCCTGGAGGACGAACGTTCCCGCAAGGAAGTGCTCAGCCTGATGGGGTACTGAGCCGACCGGGAGGATGACATGGGCCAGGCGCAGGTTCTCGAGGGTGGTTGCCGCTGCTCGCGCCTGCGCTTCCGCCTGACGGCGCCGCCGCTGATCGAGGGACTGTGCCATTGCACCGGCTGCCAGCGGATGACCGCCAGCGCCTTTTCCACGACCATCGCGGTGCCGCTCGACGGCTTCGAGGTCGTGACCGGCGAGACCGACATCGGCGGCACGCACGGCGACGAGGCGCAGCATCACCACTGCGTCTGGTGCAAGTCCTGGGTCTTCACCCGCGTCGATCCGGCGATGGGCTTCGTGAACGTCCGCGCCACGCTGCTCGACGATCCGCATGTGTTCATGCCTTATGTCGAGATGCAGGCGGCGGAAAAGCTCGACTGGGTCGAGACGCGGGTGGAGCGCCGGTACGATCGGTTTCCGGGGCTCGAGGAGTATCCGCAACTGATCGCCGACTATGCGGCGTGGCGGGCAGGGCGGTGACCGCGTGAAAGATTGCGCTTGAACCCCGCCGCGCGTGAGGCCAGAGCCGCTGCCATCCGGTCCGGGCAGGCCGGGGGCGGACAGGCAGATGATCGAGCACAATAACGGGGCATTTCAAGGATCGGCGCGCGTGCGCCTGCTGCTGGCGCTTGTCCCGGCGGTCATGCTGCTGGTCCTGCTGCTGCGGCCGGTCTGGGACGTCGACATCTTCTGGCAGCTCAAGCTGGGCGAACTGATCGTCGATCACGGCGGTCCGGTGCCGACCGAGCCCTTCGCCGCGCTCCATGCCGGAGAGCCGCTGCCTGCCGTCGCATGGGCCGGGCAGGCGGTGATGGCCACGGTGCGACGGATCGGCGGCTGGGACCTGCTGCGCGTGTTCGACGCCTTGTGCTGGCTCGGCGGCTTCTGGGCCGTCGCCGCCGCGTGCCGCTGGAAGGGGGCGAGCCTGCAGGCGGTCACGCTGGCGCTGGCGCTGGTTTTCGTCGCGGCGCTGCCGACCGCGAGCTTGCGGCCGCAGAGCTTCGCCTGCCTGTGCTTCGGGCTGCTGCTGGCACTGCAGCGGCTGGACTTGCGGCCGCTGCCGATGGTGGCGCTGGGCCTGCCGGTGCTCCTCGTATGGCAGAACCTGCACCCTTCGGTGAGTGTCGCGGTGGCGGCGCTCAACCTTGCCGTCGGGGCCGAATGGTATCGCTGGACGACCGGCCGCGCCGCTGCCCGCCCTTGGGGGCTGAGCGCACTGGGCTTGCTTGCGGTGGCGGCGATGTTCGCGACGCCCGACGGCGCCTCGTTACTAGCGACCTCTGCCGCT
>JASGGD010000246.1:0-6325 GCA_047605225.1 Novosphingobium sp. | reverse complement strand
CGCGGCGCAGCGGCTTGTTGGCGGCGATGATCTTGCGCATCTCCGCCTCGATCGCTGGCAGGTCCTCGTCGGTGAACGGGCGCTCTGCAGGCGCGAAGTCGTAGTAGAAGCCGTCGTTCGTCGAAGGACCGAAGGTGATCTGCGTGCCGGGGAACAGCGCCTGCACCGCTTCGGCGAGGACGTGCGCGAAGTCGTGGCGGGCAAGGTCCAGCGCCTCGGCCTCATCGCGGCTGGTGACGAGCGCGAGGCTGGCATCGCCGGTGAAGGGGCGCGACAGGTCGACCAGTTCACCGTCGATCTTCGCGGCGAGGGCGGCCTTGGCAAGGCCCGGACCGATGGCGGCGGCGACGTCGGCCGGGGTCGAGCCTTGCGGCATCTCGCGCACGGAACCGTCGGGCAGGCTGATCTTGAACATTTCGGACATGGACGAAGTCTTCTCTCGTTTGCCCCATGCCATACCAGAGCATGTGGGCGGGACGTTTGGGGCGCCATGGCACAGGCGCGCCTCCGGGTGAAGGTGCGGCGTCGGCTGAATTGGCTCTATTTCGGAAAAGAGAGACGCCATCTCGCCCGAATTCCGGGCTCCGGCGGTTCGCTGCGTTCAGCCCGCGACCGACCGTGCCCGGACGAGCCGGGTAGTCTGCGTAGTGAGCGTGGTGGCGCGCGAAAGCATGGGCCGGATGTAGCGATTCGGCGGCGCAAAGGCAATGCGATGACGAGGGAGCTTGTCTCAATGTCAATGAAACTTGACTAAGTGGCGAATCATTGGCAAGTTACCTTTACATTGAGGAAAGGGAGCTTGATGCAATGAACAGGAAGCTTGTCCCCATCTGGGCGGTCGGCGTCACCATCGTCGCCGTGCTCAACATTCTTGACGTCCTGCCTGACTGGGCCACGTTTGCGGCGGTCCTGACACTGCCGGTCCTTTCGTCGGCCTGCGCGCCGCGCCTGCGGGGGGCTTGAGCGATGAGCGAAGCGACCATCTCGCGCCGCCCGGTCTGGCTTTGGGGCGCGGCCTTCGTCATCGGCATGTTCGGCACCGGGTTTCTAGCCCGGGCGCTGGACTTCGGCACGGTCGCCTCGATGGCGGTCATGGTGCCGCCGATGCTGCTGCTCATCCCCTATCGTCGCGCGGCAGAGAAGGCGCAGGGTGCCTGCGGATCGCTGTCCCCGGCGACGCAGCGCTACAACCGGCGGGCGATGATCTGGTCGTTCGGCTACATGCTGCTGCTGTTCGTGGCGATCGGCGGCGCCAAGGCGGGGGCATCCGGGCCGCTGCTCTGGTTGCTGGCGCTGCTGCCCGCGCTGCCGATCCTCTACCTGCTATGGGCCATGGCCCGCTATCTGGTGGAGGAGGCCGACGAATACCTGCGCATGCGCGTGGTCACCGCGGCGCTATGGGCGACGGGGGCCTTGCTGGGCATCGCCACCGTCTGGGGCTTCCTCGAGACGTTCCACCTTGTCCCGCATGTGGCGGGCTGGGCCGCCGTTCCTGTCTGGGCGATCAGCCTCGGCCTCGGCACTCTGGTCAACCGCTGGAGGGAGGCGTGAAGAACCGCCTCAAGGTCCTGCGTGCCGAGCGGGGCTGGAGCCAGCAGGACCTCGCCGAGCGGCTGGAAGTCTCGCGCCAGAGCGTCAATGCGATCGAGACGGGGCGCTACGATCCTTCGCTGCCGCTGGCCTTTCGCATTGCCGACGTCTTTGGTATGATGATCGAGGACATATTCCAGAGGGGTGAGTGATGGCTGGCGGGCCACTCAGGCGCAGGCGGGGAGCAAGGATCGGCGTTGCGGCAGCGATCGCCGTGGCCGTGGCGGTATCGCTCGGCCTGTTCAACGCCTCGGAAGAACCGGTGCAGGCGCGCGAGGAAAGCAGCCTCGGCACCATCCGCGCCGACGGCAAGCTGGTGCTGAGGGTCTTCGCGCCCGCGCTCTACTGACCGCTCAGTGCAGGGTGTGGGCGGTGCTGCCGCGCTCGCCCAGCTTTCCCAGAGCCGTCATCGCCAGCCAGCCTGCGGTCATGCAGACCCACGGCATCACCGGATAATGGAACCGCGACTGCCCGGAGAACACGAGGCAGATCAGCGTTGGATAGAGCGCGATCCCGTAAGGCAGCAGCCACCAGCCGATCCAGCGCTGCCCGTCGCGCCGCCGCCTTGCGATCATTACGAAGAAGGCGATGGCAAAGGCCGCCATCAGCACGACGTAGTAGCCCTGATTGAGCACGCGAACGGCGCGATAGGCCAGTTCGAACGTGGCATATCCCGGAGCGCCGCCCTGATAGGCCCACTCCGCTTCGCCATCGGGCAGCCAGAGGCGCAGGAACTTCTTCGGCGCGAGTTTCAGGAAACGTTCGGGGTGGGCGGTGATCCACGCCATGCCCAGCCGCCGGGCCTCGGCATCGCGCGCGACTTCGTCGAGGCCGGGGCGGGCCATCAGCTCTTTCACCACGGGCGCGTCGGGGGTGTAGTCGCCCGTCGCGGTGTCGTGGTTGCCGGTGAGCAGGGTGTAGCCACCATTGGTCGAGACCGCGATCCAGTGGCCCAGTTGGACCTCGTTGCGGACCGTCCATGGCAGCACCGTCAGGGCCGCAAGCGCCAGCACCAGCAGCCCCTCTCCGACGAGACGCGGCAGGCGCTGCCACACTTGCCCCATCCGCAGCCACTCGATCGCGAAGAGTAGCGGCACCACTACCAGCGTCTGCGCCTTCACCAGCGTCGCCAGGCCGAACAGGAACCCGGCGCTGACGAGGTGCCAGCGGTTGGTGCGCGTCACGATCACCCAGCACCCTGCCATCAGCAGCGCGGTGTAGAACACTTCGGTCAGCGCCAGCGGGACGTAGCCGATGGCATTGGGATAGACCGCCAGCAGCAGCAGCCCGGCCCGCGCCGCGCCTTCCGAGCCGAACAGCCGCCGTCCCAGCACCAGCGTCAGCGCGCCGATCAGCATCGCGCTCACGAGGTTGAACAGCCCCAGCGCCACGTGCGACACGCCGAACTGCGAGAAAACGAGGCTCAGCGCGATCGGCCAGCCCGGAGGCCAGAACGCCGTCGGCGCGCCTGCATTGTCCAGATAGCCCTGTCCCGCCGCGAGGCTGACGGCGCGGATGTAGTACCACTCGGCGTCCGAAGTCGGCGCGACGTCGATCAACAGCACCGCCGCACGCAAGGCGAAATAGATCGCCCAGATGCCCAACAGCACCGAGCGATCGGTGGCGAACCATTCTAGCCGCAGCGCAAGCCGGGACGGGCGGGTGGGAAAGTGGATGACCTTGGCGCTCATATCGGCCCGAACGGTTAGCGGTCGGGACTTAAGATCGCATTACGGCGAGGGCGTCCAGAGGTTTCGATACCAATCTGGCCCACCCCGTCCGGCTAGGCCCTGCGGGCCAAGCCTCCCGGCCCTCCCGTGAGCGGGAGGGCGAAACCTTTCTTCTCCCCTCCCGCTTGCGGGAGGGGCCGGGGGTGGGCTTCTTTCTTAATTCACACCATCGCCTTGCCCTGCAGCCACCGGCTTCCCACTAAGGGCTCCATGACCTCGACCCGCTACCTCGATCTCTCCGACGGGCGCACCATCGCCTACCGCTTCACCCCCGGAGCTGAAGGCCATCGGGGCCCTGTCATCGTCTTCCTCCCCGGCTACATGTCCGACATGGCCGGTTCCAAAGCGGCCGCCCTGTTCGAGATGGCGCGCGCCAGCGGGTTGCCGTGCCTGCTGTTCGACTATTCCGGCTGCGGTGAATCGCCCGGCCAGTTCGCTGACGGCACGCTCACGCGCTGGAAGCAGGAAGTGCTCGCCCTCGTCGCCGCGCTGGAGACGGACGAGAAGATCGTGCTTGTCGGTTCCTCGATGGGCGGCTGGCTGATGCTGATGGCGGGCCTCGCGCTGGGCGACCGGCTAGCGGGCCTCGTCGGAATCGCTCCCGCGCCGGACTTCACCGAGTGGGGCATCCCGCAGATGGACAAGGCCATGCTGGCCGATGGCGAGACCATCTTCGAGGACAACCCCTACGGCCCCGAGCCCACGCCCACGCATCCCGGCTTCTGGGCCGACGGCCAGGCCAACCTGATGCTGGAGGGCGAGATCGCCATCGACGCTCCGGTGCGCCTGCTCCACGGCCAGCGCGACCCGGATGTGCCTTTCGAAATCTCGATGAGGCTGGCGGAGAAACTGCGTTCAGCCGACGTGCAGGTCACGCTGATCAAGGACGGCGATCATCGCCTCTCGCGTGATGCCGACATTCGCCTGCTCCTGCGCACCGTCGCGGAACTGGTGCTTCCGTTGGCGGGACCGCGCGCAGAGGGCACCCCGGAGTCCTGATCCCCATGTCCTCGCTGCTTCTCCTTCTTCCGCTGATGGCCCAGGTCGGCCCCGCCTCCACCCTGCCGAGCGCGGGACGGCCCTATGCCTCGCAGCTGCCGCTCGAGATCATCGAGAAGAAGGACAAGGAAGACCGCGATCGCCGCGCGCGCGAGGCGCAGAACGTCGCGATGCCTTCTGTCCGCAGCAGCGCCGGCTGCATGAGCGCGGTCGAGGCGAACCCCGAGAAATCCGCCGAACTCGCCCGCAGCGCGCTGGCCGACGCCATCGGGCGCGAGCGGGTGCGCGCGGGCCTGTGCCTCGGCGTGGCGCTCAGCGACCTCGACCGCTGGGACGAGGCGCGAACCGCCTTCACCAATGCCCGCGACGCCGCCGACCCCACCGACCACGCCAGCCGCGCGCGTCTTGGGGCGATGGCGGGCAATGCCGCGCTGGCCTCCGGGCAGCCGGGGCAGGCCCTCTCACTGCTCGCCCCTGCGGCGACCGAAGCCAAGATCGTCGGCGATGCGGAGCTTACCGCCTCCATCGCGCTCGACCGTGCGCGCGGACTGGTGGCGGTAAAGCAGCCCGACGAGGCCGCCAACGCCCTCGCCGAAGCGCGCGCCGTGCAGCCGGACAATGCGCAGGCCTGGCTGCTTTCGGCCACGCTCTCGCGCCGTCAGGACAAGCTGGCGCTGGCCCAGACCCAGATCGAGAAGGCCGCCAGCCTCGCCCCGCAGGACCCGGAGATCGGGCTGGAAGCGGGCGTCATCGCCATGCTTTCGCACAACGACGATGCGGCGCGGCGCAGCTGGGATTCGGTCGTCGCGACTTCCCCCTCAAGCGACGCGGCGGTGACCGCGAAGCAGTACCTCTCCCAGCTCGGGTCTCCTGATCCGGCAAAATAAGGCTCCCCCGATGGTTCCGCTTTCCGTCCTCGATCTCGTCACCGTCCGCGAAGGCGGCACCGTCGCCGAAGCCCTCGACATTTCGGTCCGCACCGCGCAGACGGCCGAGCGCGCGGGCTATGAGCGCTACTGGGTGGCAGAGCATCACGGCATGGACGGCATCGCGGGCGGGGCGACCTCGGTGGTCCTCGCGCACCTCGGCAATGCGACCAGCACGATCCGCATCGGCGCGGGCGGGATCATGCTGCCCAACCATACGCCTTACGTGATTTCCGAGCAGTTCGGCACGCTGGCAGCGCTGTTCCCCGGCCGCGTCGACCTCGGCCTCGGCCGCGCGCCCGGCGCGGACGGACGGCTGGCCCATGCGCTGCGCAAGGACATTCACGCCGCCTCCGAGCGCTTCCCCAACGACGTGGTGGAACTGCAGGCGCGCTTCGGCGGGCAGGCGGCGGGCGGCGTGCCTTCGCCGCAGGCTGCGGGCGCGGACGTGCAGATGTGGATCCTCGGCTCCAGCCTGTTCGGCGCGCAACTGGCGGCGATGCTGGGCCTGCCCTATGCCTTCGCTTCGCACTTCGCCCCCGCCGCGCTGGACGATGCCGCGCGCGTCTATCGCGAGCGGTTCGAGCCGTCCGAGACGCTGTCGAAGCCGCACTTCATGGCCGCGATCAATGTGGTCGCCGCCGAAACGGACGAGGAGGCGGTCTACCTGTCCTCCTCCACCGACCAGAGCTTCGTGGCGCTGCGCTCGGGCAATCCGGGCCGGTTGAAGCCGCCGGTGCGCGATTACCGCGCCGGCCTTCCCGGCGCGGCAAGGGCGATGCTGGAGCAGGTCCGCTCGGTCAGCGCGGTCGGCAGCCCGGCGACGGTGCGGCAGGGCATCGAGGACTTCGTCGCCCGCACCCAGGCGGACGAACTGATCGTCAGCATCGCCACCTACGACCCCGAGGCGCAGATCCGCTCGCTGGAACTGACCATGGACGCGATGAAGGCGCCGGCCCTGTCAAGGTAACTAGATTTCGTCTGGGGCATTGACCGCGCGGTTAAATTGCGGAAATCAGCGGCTCATGGAAAAATCAGACGTCGTCATCGTGGGAGCGGGACATGGCGGGGCGCAGTGCG
>JASGGD010000245.1:0-6434 GCA_047605225.1 Novosphingobium sp. | reverse complement strand
TCCTTCACGTGCCACGAAATCGCTTCGCCTTCATCATCATCGAGGACAGCCGATCGCAGGAGTCGCTGGGGTTGAGCTGGGACGCCACTGCGCAATGCTGGCTGCCGATCGCCGTCGCCTACGCGATCAATGCCGCGATCCTGGGCGCTGCGCTTGTTGGGCTTGAGCTGGGTCAGGAGCAGCTCGCCGAATTGCCGCCTTTTGTCGCCGCCGTCACACCGAACCTTTTCGCGGCATTCTACGGCATAGTCGCCTCGCTGGTGGCGGTTGCCGCCTTCCGATTGTCAAGAACCGAGGCCAATGACCTCGACAACGTCTTCGCCTGAATGCAGGGGCAAGGCGCACAAGGCTTGACGAATGCCCCCAAGCCTTCCCACCCTATGCGCATACACATGTGCGCGTACGTGCACGTGAGGGGCAATAAGAAAGTCTGAAATGCAGTTAGTCATCGTAGAATCGCCCGCCAAGGCCAAGACCATCGAGAAGTACTTGGGCAAGGACTACAAGGTCCTCGCCAGCTATGGCCACGTTCGCGACCTGCCGCCCAAGGACGGCTCGGTCCGCCCGGACGAGGAGTTCGCGATGGACTGGGAACTCTACGGCGACAAGCAGCGGCAGGTGAAGGCGATCACCGATGCAGCCAAGGAAGCCGACCGTCTGATCCTCGCGACTGACCCTGATCGTGAGGGCGAAGCGATTTCGTGGCACGTGAAGGAACTGCTGGCCAAGCGCCGCGCGCTGCCCAAGGACGTCCAGCGTGTCACCTTCAACGCCATCACCAAGGAAACCGTCACCAAGGCGATGACCCAGCCGCGCGAGCTGGATCAGGACCTGATCGACGCCTACCTTGCCCGTCGCGCACTGGACTACCTGTTCGGCTTCACGCTTTCACCGGTGCTGTGGCGCAAGCTGCCCGGCGCCAAGTCGGCCGGTCGCGTGCAGTCGGTGGCGCTGCGCCTGATCGTCGATCGCGAGCGTGAGATCGAGGCGTTCAAGCCGCAGGAATACTGGTCGGTTGCCGCGCTCATGGCGCATGACGGCACCGACTTCACCGCCAAGCTGGTGACGTTCGAGGGCCAGAAGCTCGATCGCCTGAGTCTGGGCGACGAAGGCGTCGCCATGCGCGCCAAGGCCGCAGTGGAGCAGGGCGCCTTCAAGGTCGAGGGTGTCGAGACCAAGCCGCACCGCCGCAACCCGCAGCCGCCGTTCACGACTTCGACCTTGCAGCAGGAAGCCGCGCGCAAGCTGGGCTTCTCGGCCAGCCAGACGATGCGCGTGGCGCAGACGCTCTATGAGGCGGGCGCGATTACCTATATGCGTACCGACGGCGTGCAGATGGACCCGAGCGCGATCTCTGCCGCCCGCGCCGCCATCGCCGAGCGGTTCTCCGGCCACTTCGTGCCCGAAAAGCCGCGCCACTACGAAACCAAGGCGAAGAACGCGCAGGAAGCCCACGAGGCGATCCGCCCGACCGACTTCACCAAGGACCGCTTCGGTTCGGGTGACGAGGCGCGTCTCTACGATCTGATCTTCAAGCGCGCGATGGCCAGCCAGATGGCCTCGGCACAGCTTGAGCGCACGACCGTCACCTTGCGCGACGGCACCGGCCGCAACGAGTTGCGCGCTTCGGGCCAGGTCGTGAAGTTCCCCGGTTTCCTCGCCGTCTACGAGGAAGGCCGCGACAACAAGTCCGACGATGACGATGATTCGGGCCTGCTGCCGTTTATGAAGGCCGGCGATATGCCCGCCAAGAAGGACGTCACCGCCGAGCAGCATTTCACCCAGCCGCCGCCGCGCTTCTCCGAAGCCAGCCTCGTCAAGCGGCTGGAGGAACTGGGCATCGGGCGCCCGTCCACTTATGCGGCGACGATCCAGGTCATCAAGGACCGCGCGTATGTGCGGACCGAGAAGAACCGTTTCTTCGCAGAGGAAACCGGCCGTCTGCTCACTTCCTTCCTCGAACGATTCTTCCCTCGCTACGTGGCCTATGAATTCACGGCGGGCATGGAGGATGAACTCGACGACGTCTCGGGCGGTCGTCAGGAATGGAAGACGCTGCTCGAAGCCTTCTGGCGCGACTTCAAGCCCAAGTCCGACGAGGTCATGGAAAAGAAGCCCTCGGAAGTGACCGAGGCGCTCGACGAATTCCTCTCCGACTACCTGTTCCCGCCCAAGGCCGACGGCACCGATCCGCGCGTTTGCCCCAAGTGCGGGGAAGGGCGGCTGTCGCTGCGCGGGGGCCGTTATGGTGCCTTTGTGGCCTGTTCGAACTACCCTGAGTGCAAGTTTACCCGCAAGTTCGCGCAGCCCGGCGGCAGCGCCGATGGCGGTGACGATGAAGGGCTGGGCAAGGATCCGGAAACGGGCATGGAGATCATGCGCCGTACCGGGCGCTTCGGCCCCTATATCCAGCTCGGCGAGGGCAAGGAGGCCAAGCGCGCCTCGATCCCCAAGGATATCGACGAACTCACGCTGGAATGGGGCATCAAGCTGCTCAGCCTGCCGCGCACGGTCGGTCCGCACCCGGAGACCGGCAAGGATATCACCGCTAGCATAGGGCGTTACGGGCCATACCTCGCACATGACGGCAAGTATGCGCGGCTACGCTCGACAGCCGAAGTGTTCGACACTGGCATGAACGCTGCGGTCTCGATGCTCGCTGATGCGGCCAATCGCGGTGGTGCGGCTTCGCGAACCAAGGCGGAACCGCTCAAGGTGTTGGGTGCCCACCCGACCAGTGGCGGCGAGATCAAAGTCATGGCGGGGCGCTATGGCCCTTATGTGACTGACGGGACGACAAACGCCACCCTTCCGCGCGACCAGAAGCCCGAGGACCTCACGGCCGAGCAGGCGATCGTCCTGATCGACGAGAAGGCGGCGAAGGGGCCAGCCAAGGGCAAGAAGAAGGCACCGGCGAAGAAGGCGGCGCCCAAGAAGGCTGCTGCGCCCAAGAAAACGGCCGCAAAGAAGCCTGCCGTGAAGAAAGCACCGGCCAAGAAGGCAGCGGAAGCATGATGCTGAGCCTGATCGCCCTTGCCGGCGCCCTGACCGGGCCGAGGGGCGATCAGGCCTTGGCTGAACAGCTCTGGCGAAGGATCCAGACGGCGCAGTTCAAAAACCCGATGTACCGCATGGTCACACTGGTCATTTCACCTGAGGGTGAGGTGATTTCGTGCGAGCCGGGTGAAGGGAAGGGCGACAAGGCAAGCCTCGAAAAAGTCTGCAGCGTCGTCAAATCGTTGCGCTATGGCGGGAAGGCATCGATCGACGGAAAGCCCGCCTATGGCCGAACCCGGACGATTATCAGTTCTTTCGATGGACCAGCAGATCGGCCGAACGTATCCCTTCTTCCCGAACTCGACATGCAAGTCGATCGGCTGCCGTCGGACACCGGCGGCGAACTGCGGCTCGCGGTGAACGTGCAGGTGTCCGCTTTGGGCCGCGTCGAGCGGTGCGAGGAAACGCAGGAGTCGCGCAAGGATTACGCGCAAGTCGCCTGCAAGCAGTTACTCGGTGTCGTCCGGCCGGTGGTGACCGATCCCATCGGCATCGCGGTGCCCTATGTCGAAAACATCAGCGCCCGCTTCACCACGGGCCTGGCAAATATCTCCGGAGTATCGAAATGAGCGACAAGGTCGCCAAGCACAAGCAGCCGTGGAAGCCTGAGGAACTGCACAAATTGCAGACCCTCGCAGGTAAGGGCAAGGGCCTCAAGGAAATCGCGAAGGCTCTCAACCGTACCGAGGAGTCGACCAAGGATGCAGCTCGCCAGCATGGGATGAATATCGCTAAGGCGCGGTGACCTGCTCACCCCCGGATCAGGTTCGGGGCTGGTCATTTCCGCCGCCACAGCGCGAACCAGCGCGTGCCGAGGCTGACTTTCGCATAGGCCTCGTAGTCGGTGCGCAGTGCGTCCATGACGATGCGGCGCGTTGCTTCGTTGGCTCGGTTGGGGCGTTTCGACAGCCCGATCACGACCACGCCCGGGCGGCTCGCCATGATGCGGCGCACTTCGCGCACCGGGTCGATGTTCAGCGCGCGGGCCTCGTTCATGGCATTGAGGTGGCTGGGATAGGCAAATCGCGTCGGGATGCAGGCGTTGGTGGTGCGGTATAGCGCGCTGTCACCCTCGAAGACATAGAGGCAGCGGCCGTGCAGTTCCTGCGCAATGGTCCTCGTCACGGCCCTGAACTGAGCCGCGTCGCCCTTTTCGCGGACCTGCAGCGCCGGTACTGCGATCGCGCCGACCATACCCAGTCCCAAGAGCAATCGTCCGTACCAGCGTTCACCGGGCTGACTGCGCGCGAGCGCGGGGGCGGCAAGCACGCTTAGCGGAACCAGTACGGGGCCGAGGTAATGGTCGTACCATGTGCCGAAGGCCACGAATCCGCCGGTGCTCGCTAAGGCCCATATGCGTAAGGAAGGGAGTGCGGCGGGGTGGTCGCCGCGAACGGGACGAAGGCGGTGGGGCGCCAGCAGCAGGGCGAGCGCGAAGGGTATCAGCGCCAAGCATTCCTTGGCGAGGCGCCCGAAGGCTTCGCTCATGTCGGTGGTGCGGCCCAGGATCGAGGTGAAATTGGCCTGCGCGAAAGCATCTCCGTGGCCGAGCCATGCATAGCCTGTCCAGACCATCACCGTCGGAGCCAGGGCTGCCGCGACCCATCCGGCGCCTGTCAGCATCAGTCGTCGGGGTGGCCAACCGTTCGTCCAGCCGCGTCCCAGCAGCATCAGGCCGAAGGCTATGCCTTCGAAGACCGCCGTGTACTTGATCTGCATTGCCAGCCCGAGCAGCAGCATCGCTTCCAGTCCACGCCGCGCCAGCAGGGGGGCGTGTGCCCGCGTCCGTGCATCGATGACGATCAGCGCGGCAAGGGCGACGGGAAGATTGTAGAACACCGGTGACTGGCCCAGCGCGACGTTGAAGACCGGCTGCCAGAGGAGATAAACGAGGCCTGCCAACTGTGCCGCGCGAGTCGGAGCGATGCGCCGGGCGACGCGTTCGATGACCAGCGCGGTGAGCACCGAGCACACAAGGCCGAGCAACTGATACGCGAGGACCGGATCGAAAGGCAGCGCGTAGGCCATGCGATAGATCGCGAAGAGCCCCCAGGGCTTGCGGTCCCATATGTCGACATAGGGCAACGCACCCTGCGCCATGCGCTGCGCGACGAGAAGATAGAACTGCTCGTCGGACTGGAACGCGGGCTTGCCGAACATCATCAGTCGCAAGGTGAACGCGACAGGCAGGTAAAGCGCGAGCGAATCCAGCCGCAGCCGCGCGCCGATCGGGCGGTGAACGGCTATCGGAACATCCCGTTGCGCCGCAGCGGCAGTCCGCGCGACCATGAGCGACCCTTTCCTCGTTCCGGCCGCGGGGGAACGGCGGTTGTTGGGAAAGGGCGCTTAAGGTGTCTTGATTGCAGGAATGCGACGGCGGCTTGCGCTGTCGCGAACCAGGCGGGCTTTACGAGCGCTTTGCGCTGTCGCGAACCAGGCGGGCTTTACGAGCGCTTCTTCGTCTCACTGGAAGGCTTTGTGGCCGGAACTGATGTCGGCTTCGCCGTCGGTGTTGACGTGGAGGCGGGCACGGGAACAGCCGGAACCGGCTGGCCGGGGGCAGGCTTTGTCGGTGCCTGGCCCGGCGGGTTGAGGCCGGGCTCGACCGTGACCGAGGGTTTGACCGGCCGAACGCCGTCTTTGATCAGCCAGGAGGAAATGCCGTCCGCAGTCGCTTGCATGCCCGCCTTGTTGAGGTGCCATTGCAGGCCCTGCCGTCCGTCGTAGCCCTGCGGAGAGCCGATCATCCACGGTTCCTTGTCGCAAGGGGTATGCGTGGCCGACGACTGGTTCATCTCGACGATGATGGTGCCGTGGGCCTGCGCGACGCGAGTGGTAATCTCGGCGAGGCGGCGGCCGATCTCGCGCACGATCGCGGCGTCGGTCTCGCTGACCGGAGTATCGGCGCAAAGCTTGCCCGGCGGCGGTACGGGGGTCAGGTACTGGACGAAGACGATCCGCGCCTGCGGGGCGGTTGTCCTGATTCGCCGGGCGATTTCGTTAAGTTGCGCCTCGTCACGTACATAGTCTGCCTCGGTCGGGATGCGGACCGGACCGCAGGCCTTGGTCTTGGCGCCGGTAGCCGCGACGATCTTCGCATTGAAGGCGCAGGTCGCCGAGAACAGGTTGCCGATGTACGACAAGTCGTTGCCGCCGATGGTGATAGTCACCAACCGGGTTTCCGGGGTCACGCTGTTGATCTGCGGCGGCACCTCGCCCCACGGTCCCAATACGTTGTCCGTTACCGCGCCTGAGCAGGAGCGGTCGATCAGCTCGAGTCCGAACTGGTCGGCGAGCAGGGTGGGGTAGTTGTTGAAGCTCTGGCCGCAGCGTGTGGGCCAGCTGGGCTTCACTGGCGGCAACTGCGGGCCTGCGGC
>JASGGD010000244.1:0-6452 GCA_047605225.1 Novosphingobium sp. | reverse complement strand
TCACACGCTGATCGAAGACAAAGCACTCGCCTTCCCACATGCTCTGCTCTTGCGGCACGGTTTCCAGATACCTCAGGATGCCGCCCTTGAGGTGAAAGACGTCCTCGACGCCTTCCTGCTTGAGAAAGGCTGTAGACTTCTCGCAGCGGATGCCACCAGTACAGAACATCGCCACTTTGGCCGCCTTGCCCTGCCCCAACAGCCGCTCTCGCTCGCTGCGAAACCACTCCGGAAATTCCCGAAACGTCTTCGTGTGCGGATCGATGGCGCCCGCGAAAGTGCCCACCGCCACCTCGTAGTCGTTGCGGGTGTCGATCACGATCGTGTCCGGATCGGCAATCAGCGCATTCCAGTCCTGCGGCTCGACATATGTGCCCACGATCGCCAGCGGGTCGATGTTCGGCTGGCCCATCGTCACGATCTCGCGCTTGAGCCGCACTTTCATACGGTGGAACGGCATGTGCGGCGCGTCGGAGAACTTGACGTCCACTCCTGCACAGCCCGGCAGCTCGCGGACATGCGCGACAATCGCGGCTATCCCCGCCTCGGTCCCGGCAATAGTGCCGTTGATGCCCTCTCCCGCCAGCAGCAGGGTGCCACGAATGCCGTGCTCATAGCACAGTGCCTCAAGTGGCCCCTTCAGCGCGGAGGGGTCGTCGAAACGGGTGAAGCAGTAAAGCGCTGCCACGCACAGGCGCGGCGCGCTGGTATCCAGTGGTTCCATGGCGTGCCTCTAGCGCGGAACGGCGCCAAAGCCAAAGCTCAGTAGCCGAGATCCTTGACGGGCGGCGTGCCGAACAGGTTCACATCATCCACGGTGATCCACCCGTTCGCATAATTGGCGTAATAGAGCCCGAAAAGCACCACCGCCACCACGGTCGCCCGGCGCGCGACCAGCTTCGGGCGGAAATTCACCGGTGCGCTGGTGGCGTGGCCCTTTTCGATGACATGGCCCTCCACCTCGTCCGGCGTGCGCAGGCCGACCGGGAGGACGATGAACGCGCTCAGCACCCAGAACAGGGCGTAGATCGCGATCATCGAGGTCCAGTTCATCGCCATCGCATCAGTCCTCCAGCAGCAGCACTTGCACTTGCGGCTTCTTGCCCGACCAGCGCGTCGCGGCGCGGCGCGCGGCCAGACGTGCGGCCTCGTTGCGCGTATCGCGATCGGCCTTGCCGGCGCGCTTCAGCGCCTCGGCCACATCGCGCTTGGCTTCTGCGACGAACCCGGCATAGTCCTCGTCGAGCGGCAGACCCAGCGCGGAAATCTCGACATGGCCCTTGCGATCGGCCGCCACCGAGACGACGCCGTTGAAGGCGATGCGGCGGCGCATGATGATCGCCTCGCCGTCGGCAGGCGCGATGATGTCGCCGTCGAGCACCAGACGGCCCGCGCGCACTTCGCCGAACTTGCCGGGGTGGCTGGGCGCCAGACGCACCAGATCGCCGTTCTTCTGGAAGATCGCCTTGGGAATGCCGCTGGCGACGCCGAGACGGGCCTGCTCCTTCATGTGGCGGATTTCGCCGTGGACCGGCAGCAGGATCTGCGGACGGATCCAGGAATAGAGCGCTTCCAGTTCGGGACGGCCGGGGTGACCTGACACATGGATTTCGCTCTGACGGTCAGTGACGACAATGATGCCCTGCTCGGCCAGACGGTTCTGGATGCGGCCGATCTGGATCTCGTTGCCGGGGATCTGGCGGCTGGAGAACAGCACCACGTCGCCCTTGTCGAGCTTGATCGGGTGATTGCCCTCGGCCACGCGCGCCAATGCCGCGCGCGGTTCGCCTTGCCCGCCGGTGGCGACGATCAGCACGTCGCCGCGCGGCAGGTCCATCGCAGTGTCGGGATCGACGAGGTCGGGCAAGTCCTTGAGATAGCCGCAGGACTGGCCGGTCTGGATGATGCGGTCGAGCGAGCGGCCCGCGACGCACAACTGGCGCCCGGTCTTCTTCGCGACATCGCCCAGCGTCTGCAAGCGCGCGACGTTGGAGGCGAAGGTCGTCACCAGCACGCGGCGCCCCTTGTGCTTCTTCACTTCGGCCAGCAGGCCCCGGTAGACGTCGCCTTCCGAACCCGAAGCCTCGGGATTGAAGACGTTGGTGGAATCGCAGACCAGCGCAAGCACGCCTTCGTCACCGATCACGGTGAGTTCGGCCTGCGTCGCCGGGGTGCCGACTTGCGGTTCGTCGTCCAGCTTCCAGTCGCCAGTGTGGAAGATTCGGCCATAGGGCGTCTCGATCAGCAGCGCGTTGCCTTCGGCGATCGAGTGCGCCAGCGGAACGTAGCGGATGCCGAACGGGCCGATCTGGAAGTTCTCCAGATCATCGACCACGATCAGTTCGACCCGGTCGAGGATCCCGGCTTCTTCGAGCTTCGCCGCAACCAGCTTGGCAGTGAACGGCGTCGCGTAGAGCGGCACGCCCAGTTCCTCGGCGAAGTAGGGGACCGCGCCGATGTGGTCCTCATGCGCGTGGGTCAGGACGATTCCGAGCAGGTTCTCCCGCTCGCTCTCGATGAATTCGAGGTCGGCGAAGACCAGATCGACGCCGGGGTATTCGTTGCCGGAGAACGTCATCCCCAGATCGACCATCAGCCACTTGCCCTGACAGCCGTAGAGATTGACGTTCATGCCGATTTCGCCCGAACCGCCGAGCGCACAAAACAGAAGTTCCTTACCGGGAATCACTTAGAAGCTGCCCTTTCGGCAATAATGGCGAGGCCGTCGATCGTGAGATCGGCGTCGACGGCGTCGAAGATATCGGTGGCCTCGTCGAACAGGACGGCAAGGCCGCCCGTGGCGATGACCTTGGCGGGACGGCCGATCTCGGCGCGGATGCGGGCGATCAGGCCCTCCATCATCGCGACGTACCCCCAGAAGACGCCGATCAGCATCTGGTCCTCGGTGTTGCGACCGACGACGCTGGTGCTCTTGGGCGCGGCGATGGCGATGCGCGGCAGTTTGGCCGTGTTGCCCACCAGCGCGTCGAGCGACAAGTTGATGCCCGGCGCGATGATGCCGCCCTTGTAGGCGCCGTTGAAGTCGATCACGTCGAAGGTGGTCGCAGTGCCGAAATCGACGACGATCAGATCGCCGGGATGCTTGGCGTGCGCGGCGACGGCGTTGACCGCACGGTCGGCGCCCAGCGAACTAGGTTGCTCGACGTCGATGTCGATGGCGTATTCCGCCGTGCCGTGCCCCGCCACCAGCGGCTCGATGTCGAAGTAATGGCGGCTGAGGATTTCCAGGTTATGCAGCGCGCGCGGCACGACGGTGGAGATGATGATCTGCGTGACCTGTTTGGCCTCGTATCCACGAATGGCGAGCAACTGCATCAGCCAGACGGCATATTCGTCGCCCGTGCGGCGCGGATCGGTGGCGATGCGCCAGCGGCCCTTGATCGCGGTGCCTTCCAGCAGCGCGAAGACGACATTGGTATTGCCGGCGTCGATAGCGAGCAGCATGCTCTTTCAGTTCCTCATACGAGCAGGACGTCACCCGCGTGGATCGTCCGGACCGATCCGTCAAGCAGGGCGAGGCGGAGGTTTCCGTCCTCCGCCAGTCCCGCGAACGCACCTTCGATCGCGTCTTCACCGGGCGGAAGCACCCGAAGCGGGCTGCCCTGCGGGTGCGCCGCACTCTGCCAGCGACGCAGCAGCGGGGCAAGACCGACCGAGCGCCAGCGCTGCAGTTCGGTGTCGAAACTGGCGGCCAGCACATCGGCGAAGGCATCGCGGCTCGGGGCGAGATCGCCCAGCGCAGCCGTCCGGCGACCTGGCACTTCGGGGGCGTGCACAAGGTTCACGCCGATGCCGACGATGACCACGCCATTCACCATTTCCAGCAGGATGCCCGCGACCTTGGCGTCATGGAGCAGCAGGTCGTTCGGCCACTTCAGCATCAGTCCGTGACTGACAAAGCGGGACAGCGTCTCATGAACCGCAAGGCCCGTCAGCAGTGCCAGCGTGGCAGGCGATGGATCGCCGGGCGCAACGCGCACCACGGTCGAGCCCATGAAGTTACCTGCACCGTCATCCCAGACGCGCCCGAGGCGCCCCCTGCCCGCATTCTGCCGGTCCGCAACGAGCCAGCGGCCCTCTGGCAGGTATTCACCGCCGAAGAGCCGCTGCGCGAGGTCCGCATTCGTGGACCCCGTTTCTGCTACGATTTCGATCAAAGCGTGTGGAACAGCGCGGTCGCGGCGGTGTCCGTCAGGCCCTGCAGCCAACCGCTCAGCAGATATCCCAGCGGCGAGATGAACAGGCAGGTCACGCCCAGGATCGCCTTGTGCCACACGTCGCTCTTCCACTTGATGGCATCGACCGGTTCATCGAAGTAGATGACCTTGACGACCTTCAGGTAGTAGAACGCCCCGATCACCGAGGCCGCAAAACCGATCGCCGCGAGCGGCATCATGTTGGCGTCAACGGCGGCCTTGAACACCAGGAACTTGCCCCAGAAGCCGAACATCGGCGGGATACCGGCAAGGCTGAACATCACGAATGCGAGCGCCGCTGCCAGACCTGGACGGGTGCGCGAGAGACCCGCATACTGGCCGATTTCCTCGACGTTATCACCGTTCTCGTCACGCAGCATCAGCACGGTGACGAAGCCCGCGACGGTCATCGCGACGTAGATCACGAGGTAGAACAGCATCGCCGATGCGCCCTGCGGGTTCGCCGCAGCGAGGCCCACGAGGATGAAGCCGACGTTGTTGATCGACGAATAGGCCATCAGGCGCTTGATGTTCTTCTGGCCGATCGCACCCAGCGCACCGATCACGATCGAGGCGAGCGCCACGAAGACGATGATCTGACGCCATGCGTCCGACTGGTCGCCGAAGGCATCGAGCATCACGCGCATGGTGAGGCCAATGGCCGCGACTTTGCCCGAAGTGGCGAAGAACTTCGTCACCGGGGTCGGCGCGCCTTCGTAGACGTCCGGCGTCCACATGTGGAACGGCACGGCGCTGATCTTGAAGGCAAGGCCCGCCAGCATGAACACGATGCCGAACAGCGCGCCGTTGGACAGACCGCCGGCCAGCGCCGCATTGATGCCCGCGAAGGAGGTGGTGCCGGTGAAGCCGTAGGTCAGGCTCATGCCGAACAGCAGGATGCCCGAGGCGAGCGCGCCCAGCACGAAGTACTTGAGGCCCGCTTCCGCCGAGCGTCCGTCGGTCCGCACGAAGGCTGCCAGCACGTAAGCGGCGAGCGAGTTCATTTCGAGGCCGATGTAGAGCGCCAGCAGATCGCCTGCCGACACCATCATGCCGCTGCCCACCGCCGCGAAGATCACGAGGATCGGGAACTCGGCGCGCATGGCGCCGAGGCGCTCGAAGAAGGCAGGCGCGACGACGAGCGTGGCGGCGGCCGAAAGGTAGATGAGGATCTTGCCGAAGGCCGAGAAGGCATCGGCGTGAACCTGGCCGAAGAACGCGGAGTAGTCCGGCCCCATGTGCCCGCCGCACAGCGCGGGGGCGACGAGGAACGCGGCCCCGACCAGCGCCGCGACAGCGAGGATCGAGATCAGGCGGCTTGCCTTGTCACCGCCCCAGGCGGCGATCAGAAGCAGGATCAGACCTGCAATGCTCAGCGTTTCTTCCGGCGCGATCAAGCGCAGGGAGTGCGACCAGTCCATCAGTGTGACCCCCCATGCGCAGCGGCTTCTTCGTGCGCAGGCTTAGCTTTTCCAGGTGTAGGCGCGCTGTCGCCGGCCGGCTTGGCACGGGCGAGGCGCGCGTCGAGCGCGGCGATGTCGGCACGCATCGGAGCGATGAAGCTCTCGGGGTAGACGCCCATCCACAGCGCGGCGAGCGCGAGCGGGATGACCATCGCCAGTTCGCGGGCATCGAGGTCGGGCATCGCGGCGGCATCGGCGTTCTTCTGCTCCCCGAACACGACCCGGCGGTAGAGATACAGCATGTATGCCGCGCCAAGGATGATGCCGGTGGTGCAGATCAGCGCCGTCCAGGTCGAGACCTGATAGATGCCGCCGAGGCTGAGGAACTCACCGACGAACCCGCTGGTGCCCGGCAGGCCGATCGAGGCCATCGTGAACAGCAGGAAGAACACGGCATAGCGCGGCATGTTGATCGCGAGGCCGCCGTAACGGCTGATCTCGCGGGTGTGCAGGCGGTCGTAGATGACGCCGACGCACAGGAACAGCGCGCCTGCCACCAGACCGTGGCTGAGCATCACCAGCATCGAGCCTTCGAGGCCCTGCACGTTAAAGGCGAACAGGCCGATCGTGACAATCGCCATATGCGCGACCGACGAGTAGGCGATCAGCTTCTTCATGTCGCTCTGCACCAGCGCGATGAGCGAGGTGATGACGACGGCGGCCATCGACAGGCCCCACACCAGCGGTCCGAAATAGACCGAGGCTTCGGGGAACATCGGCAGCGAGAAGCGGATGAAGCCGTAGCCGCCCATCTTCAGCAGCACGCCCGCCA
>JASGGD010000243.1:0-6553 GCA_047605225.1 Novosphingobium sp. | reverse complement strand
GCCAGATCGGCACGCCGTCCTTGCGCCAGTAGATCGAATAGCCCCAGCGCGGCAGCGTCTCCCCGGGATACCACTTGCCCTGCCCGTGATGGAGCAGCGATCCCGGCGCGAACTTGCCCCGCAGCAGGCGGATCAGGCGGTCGGCATAAGCCGCCTTGGTGGGGCCGACGGCGGCGCTGTTCCATTCGGGCGCCTCGAAGTCGGTGGCGGCGATGAAGGTCGGCTCGCCGCCCATCGTCAGGTTGACGCCCCAGGCCTGCAGGTCCGCGTCCACCTTGTCGCCCAGCTTGAGCAGGCCGTCCCAGCGCTCGTCGGTGAAGGGCTTGGTGATGCGCACCGCCTCGGCGATGCGGCTGACGTTCATCTTGAAGTCGAAGTCGACCTCGGCCGGCTCGGCCATGCCCTCGATCGGGGTGGCCGAACGGTAATGCGGCGCGGCGCAGAGCGGAATATGCCCCTCACCCGCGAACATGCCCGATGTCGCATCGAGCGCGATCCAGCCCGCGCCGGGCACATAGGCCTCGGCCCAGGCGTGGAGGTCGGTGACGTCCTCCAGCACGCCGACCGGCCCTTCCTTGGGCAGCACGTCGGCGACCAGCTGGATCGAATAGCCCGAGACGAACCGCGCCGCGAAGCCCAGCCGACGCAGCAGCTGCACCAACAGCCACGCCGAATCGCGGCACGATCCGATGCCGACCTTCAACGTCTCCTCGGGCGTCATCACGCCCTGCTCCATGCGGATCACGTAGTCGATGCGCTGTTGCAGGCGGCTGTTGATGTCGACGAGGAAATCGACCGTGCGGCCCTCGTAGCCGGCATGCTGCGCGACCAGCGCCTCGAACAGCGGCCCCTGCTCCTCGACCTCGAAGTAGGCCGAAAGGTCCGCCTTCATCGCCGCCGAATAGGCGAAGGGATATTCCTCCGCATCAGGCTCCACGAAGAAGTCGAACGGGTTGATGACGGCCATTTCGGCCAGCAGGTCCACCTCGATCGAGAAGTGATCGACCGGATCGGGAAACACCACCCGCGCCAGCCAGTTGCCGTGCGGGTCCTGCTGCCAGTTCAGGAAATGCTCGGGCGGGCTGATCTTCAGCGAGTAGTTGGGCACCTCGGTCCGACTGTGCGGCGCCGGACGAAGCCGGATGACCTGAGGGCCGAGACGAATGCGCCGCGAATAGCGGTAGCGGGTGAGATGGTGCAGGGCTGCCTTGATCATCGCGGGCGAGTGTGCGCGATTCAATGCTGCGCTGCAACGATTGTTCAATGGTGGGCGTAAAACCTTCCCCATACCGTCGCACTTGTGTCATTCTGGCATGCGAAAGGGCTTCTCGTGAATACCATGGACATGCTGACCGCCAACGAACCCACGCAGGACGTGGAGGAAACCGAAGACCTCGCCACGCTGCCTTCGCGCTACTTCAACCGCGAACTGAGCTGGCTCGCCTTCAACGAGCGTGTTCTCGCCGAAGCCTGCAACCCGAACTACCCGCTGCTGGAGCGGCTGCGCTTCCTGTCGATTTCCGGCAACAACATCGACGAATTCCTGATGGTGCGCGTCGCCGGTTTCCACGCGCAGGTGCGCCGCCAGATCGAGGAAATCTCGATGGACGGCCTCACCCCGTCGCAGGCGATCGCCGTCACCCATGAAAAGGTGATGGGGCTGGAACAGATCCAGCAGGAAACCTGGTCCACGCTCAAGACCCAGCTGGCCGAAGCGGGCATCACCGTGGTCGGCGAGGACGACAAGCTCGACCGCGAGCGTGAGAAGTGGCTGCGCGAATACTTCATCGAGCAGGTCATGCCGGTGATCACCCCGCAGGCGATCGACCCCGCGCACCCGTTCCCCTTCGTCGCCAACCAGGGCATCGGCGTGCTGTTCTCGCTCACGCGCGAGGCGGACGAGGCGCCGGTGATGGAGATGGTGCTGATCCCCTCGCCGCTGCCGCGCTTCGTGCGCATTCCCGGCGCCGAGGCCGCGTGGATCTCGATCGAGGACCTGATCTGCCGCAACACGGCCGAGCTGTTCCCCGGCTTCCGCTTCAACGGCCACGGCGTGTTCCGCATCCTGCGCGACAGCGACATCGAGATCGAGGAAGACGCCGAAGACCTCGTGCGCTACTTCCGCACCGCGATCCAGCGCCGCCGCCGCGGTCTCGTCATCGTGCTGCAGCTGCAGGGCAAGTTCGACCCGGCGGCCGAGGAAATCCTGCGCACGCAGTTGGGGCTCGACAAGGCCCTGATCATGAAGACCGACGGCATCATCGGCTTCTCAGGCCTGTCGGCGATCTGCGACGAGGACCGCCCCGAACTCAAGTTCGAGCCCTATACCCCCCGCTATCCCGAGCGCATCCTCGAGCATGACGGCGACATCTTCGCGGCGATCCGCGAGAAAGACATCGTCGTCCAGCATCCTTACGAGAGCTTCGAGGTCGTCATCGACTTCCTGCGGCAGGCCGCGCTCGACCCGGATGTGGTGGCGATCAAGCAGACGCTCTACCGCGCGGGCAAGCAGTCGGCGATCATCTCGGCGCTGATCCAGGCCGCCGAGCAGGGCAAGTCGGTGACCGCCGTGGTCGAACTGAAGGCCCGCTTCGACGAGGAGCAGAACCTGCTCTGGGCCAGCCAGCTGGAGCGCGCAGGCGTTCAGGTGATCTACGGCTTCGTCGACTGGAAGACGCACGCCAAGGTCTCCGCCGTGGTCCGGCGCGAGGGCGGTTCTTACCGCACTTACTGCCACTTCGGCACCGGCAACTACCACCCGATCACCGCGCGCGTGTACACCGACCTGTCGTACTTCACCGCCGAACCGGCGGCGGGCCGTGACGTGGTGCGTCTGTTCAACTTCATCACCGGCTACGTCGAGCCCAAGAGCCTAGACATGCTCTCGATCTCGCCGATCTCGCTGCGCTCGACCCTCAACGAGTGCATTGACGCCGAGATCGCCAACGCCGAAGCTGGCAAGCCCGCCGCGATCTGGGCCAAGCTGAACTCGCTGACCGATCCGGACCTGATCGACCGCCTCTATGCCGCCAGCCGCGCGGGCGTGGACATCGACCTCGTCGTGCGCGGCATCTGCTGCCTGCGTCCGGGCGTGCCGGGGCTGTCGGAGAACATCGCCGTCAAGTCGGTGATCGGCCGTTTCCTCGAACACGCGCGCATCTGGGCTTTCGCCAACGGCGCTTATCTGCCCAACCGCCGCGCCAAGCTGTTCATCACCTCGGCCGACGGCATGAGCCGCAACCTCGACCGCCGCGTCGAGGTGCTGCTGCCGATCCGTAACAAGACGGTGCACGATCAGGTACTCGACCAGGTCATGCTGGCCAACCTGCTGGATTCCGAACAGTCGTGGGATCTGGCGCCGGACGGCACTTACGACCGCGTCGGCGAAGTGGAGAACCCCTTCAATCTCCACCGCTATTTCATGACCAACCCGTCGCTCTCCGGACGCGGCGCGGCTCTGGACAGTGGGCGCAAGGTGCCCAAGCTATCGCTAAGGCGCGGAAACATCTGACGCCATTTTTATGCGCATCTTCTGAACCCGCAGATGTTTCCACCTGAGCCGAAAATGCTTTAGGGCGTCGGAACATGACGCCTTGTGGTAAGTATTGACCAGAATGATCGGCATCAGCCAGTCCAGCGCCAAGCGCGCCATCATCGACATCGGGTCGAACACGGTGCGCCTCGTCGTCTACAACGGGCCGCCGCGTGCGCCGGTCGTCGTGCTCAACGAGAAGGTCAACGCCCGGCTCGGCAAGGATCTGGGCCGTACCGGCGCGATCGGCGAGAAGTCGATGCGCACGGCGCTCGCCGCGCTGGCGCGCTTCGCCACGCTGCTCCGGCTGCAGGGGGTGGAGGACGTCGAATGCGTCGCCACTGCCGCCGCGCGCGACGCCTCCAACGGCCCTGAATTCCTCGAAGCGGTGCGCGGTTTCGGCCTCTCCCCCCGCCTGCTCTCGGGCGAGGAAGAGGCCCGCGCCAGCGCCACCGGCGTCATCGCCGCCTTCCCGGGCGCGCGCGGCATAGCTGCGGACCTTGGCGGCGGCAGCCTCGAACTTGTGGAAATCGACGCCTCTGCGCCGGGCGGCATTGCCCCCGGCGGCATCACCCTGCCCTTCGGCACCCTGCGCCTGCCGGACTTGCGCGCCCTCGGCCAGCAGAAGTTCGCCGCCGCCGTACGCGACGGCCTCTCAGCCCGAGGTTGGGGCGTGAACGGCCATCACGGCGGACGCGGCATGCCGCTCTACATCGTCGGCGGTTCATGGCGCGCGCTGGCGCTGCAGGCGATGCGCGTGCTCGACTGGCCGGTGGACGACCCCCACGGTTTCGAACTTGCCCCGTCGGAGGCCATGCACCTCGCCCGCATCTTCGCCAAGGGCAAGCTGGACAATTCCGACCCGCGCATCTCGGCCTCCCGCCTCGCCACCCTGCCCGACGCGGCGGCGCTGATGGCGCAGATGGTCGGACAACTGCACCCCTCGCGCCTGATCTTCTCCTCATGGGGCCTGCGCGAAGGGCTGCTGCACATGCAGCTCCCCGAGAGCATCCGGCAGGAAAGCCCGATGCTGGCGAGCGTCGCCGACTTCGCCCAGACCGCCCGCGTCAGCGCCGACGACGCCGTGCGCATCGCCGAGTGGACCGCCCCCGCCTGCACGCAGGCCAGAGCCGACGCCGACTTGCGCAAGGCCGCCAGCCTGCTCGCCCTCGCCGCGATGCGGACCGAGCCGAACATGCGTACCGAAGAGGCGCTTACCTGGGCATTGCGCAAGCGCTGGATCGGCCTCGACATGCGCGGGCGCGGAATGATGGCGATGACCGTCTTCGCCAACTCGGGCGAGACCGAGGTGCCACCGCAGTTCACGAAGCTGGCGAGCCCCGAGGACTTGCGCCGCGCGATCGGCTGGGGCCTCGCGGTACGCCTGTGCCGCCGCCTGACCGGCGGGGTGGCGGGAGGTCTTGCGGCAACCTCGCTGGCCGTGGAGGCTGGCACGCTGGTGCTGACCGTACAGGATGCAGTGCGGCCGCTCTACGGCGCAGGCAACGGCAAGGACCTCAAGGCGCTAGCCGACTGGCTCGGTCTGGGCTGCCGGGTGCAGGACGCGCAAGGCGCCGCGATCGAGGCGTGATAGTAGGCATTCCTATCAGCCTACGCACGTCACCCTGAACTTGTTTCAGGGTCCATTTCGCCGAAAGCGCTGCGCTGTGAATAGCAAACCGCAAGCGCGTTTGGTGACACGACCTTCCGGCACCAATCGCACTATGGACCCTGAAACAAGTTCAGGGTGACGTAGGGGAAGGACGAAAGAGCGCGGCGCATCAAACCAGGGTCCGGCTCTCCGCAATCGCCGAGATGCCGCGCTTGCCGCCGCTGCGGTCGAGCTGCACCACGATGTCGATCACCGAAGCCGCATATTCCAGCGTCTCCGCGCGCGTCAGCCCGATCCCGGTCTGCATCGACATCAGCGCGATCTGCTCCAGCGCCCCACGCGGCGTATTGGCGTGGACGGTCGAGAACGAACCCGGATGCCCGGTGTTGATGGCGCGCAGGAAGCTCACCGTCTCGGTGCCGCGCAATTCGCCCAGCACGATGCGATCGGGACGCAGGCGCAGCGCCGCCTGCAGCAGGTCGTTCGCCGAGACCTTGGCCTCGCCCAGTTCGCCCTTCACGGCGATGAGGCCGACGCCGTTCGCACCCGGCAGGCGCAGTTCGGCGGTATCCTCCACCAGCACGACCCGCTCATGCCCCGGGATTTCCGAGAGCATCGCATTGAGGAACGTCGTCTTGCCGGTGGACGTGCCGCCCGAGATCAGGATCGTGCGCCGCCGCCGGATCGCATCGCGCAAGAACGCGATCGGCTCCAGCATGGCGTCGGGCGCGGGCTCCTCGACATGCGGGGGGATCGGACCGCGATCGTAGGCGTCGAGCGGCAGTTCCAGCAGCCGGTGCCGCCGGATCGCCAGAGCCCAGTTCGCGCGCGTGGCGGGCGGCCCGACCAACTGGATACGCGCGCCGGAGTGACCGCCATAAGCCGGAAGCGTCGCCGAAAGCAGCGGATGCTCACGGTTGATGCCCTGATGGCTGATCCGCGCGACCTGCTCCGCCAGACGCTGCAGCAGGCGGTTGTCCATCTGCGGCAGATCGATACGCTGCATGCCCGAGAGCGCCGCGTCCTCCACCCAGATCTCGCCGGGGCGATTGACGAGGATTTCGGTCACCGTCTCCTTGTCGAGCCACGGACGCAGCGGCGCAAGGTAAGCGTCGAGATAGACGCTGCGCGGCTCCGCATGGACGGGCGTGTCAGTCACGGAAACATGCCCCGTGGCAGGCTGCAGGGTGAGCACTTCGGCCATGATGCATCACTGAACCGAGCTGAAGTCCAGGTCCTTGGCGGTGAACACGCGGATCGGTTCGCCCTGGCGCACGCGGATGGTCGGGCCGATGCTCGACCCGCTCTGCACCGCCGCCGAGGCCGCCGACGAGCCGCCGCCGATGACGACGTTGGAACCGCTCGACGCCAGCGTCGTCAGTCCGCCGACCACCGAAAGCAGCATGGCC
>JASGGD010000242.1:0-6646 GCA_047605225.1 Novosphingobium sp. | reverse complement strand
GGTTTCGAAGGGCAGGGTGGTCGCGATCTCGACGCCGTAGAGCTTGCCGCCCTTGCCGTTGATCGGAACGTTGAGCTGCGCGGTATCCGACACCGGGATGCCCTGGCCCGGATCCTGCAGCGCGAGGCCGTCGGTGGGCACGGTGAGGTCGGTGTTGTAGATGTAGCTCTTCAGGTCTTTCCAGAAGAACTGCGCCGCGATCACGCCCTTGCCGCCGAAGTACTGCTCGATCGTGAGGTCGAGGGCATTGGCGCGCCACGGGCGCAAGTCCGGATTGCCCGAGGAGCCGGTGGCCTGCGCCACGCCGTCCGCGATCGTGTAGCTCCAGCTGAGCGAGGCACGCATGTCGTCGAGGCGCGGACGGATGATCTCGCGCGCGGCGGCGAAGCGGATGACGGTGTCGCTCGGGAAGCGCAGCGAGAGGTTGAGGCTGGGCAGCACGTCGAGATAGTCGGTGCTGGCGCGGCGCACTTCGCCGCCGATGATCGGTGAGCCATTGTCGGCGGTGCCCAGCTGAACGGCCGTGGCGCCGACCGAGTTCTGGTCGGTCCACTGCGCCTGCACGCCGAAGTTGCCGGTCAGATGCGCCGAGCCGACCTCGCTGTCGATGTTGCCCTGGAAATAGGCCGTCATCAGGCGTTCGCGGATCTCGTAGCTCTTGACGACGACGTCACCGTAAGGGTTTGCGACGCGGTTGTAGATGCCGTCGCGCACCAGCGCGGCGGGATCGTAGCTGATCACCGAGCCGAGGCCGTACATGCTGAGGTCCGTGGTGCCAAGGCGATACTCCTGAGGCACGGCAACGCTGGTGAGGCCGTCGGTATTCGCGGCGAGGCCGAGGAAATACTCCTCAGGCACCAGCGACTTGGAGCGGTTGGTGTAGTTCAGGCCGACCTGGAACGAGTGCAGCGGGCCGCTTTCGAACTCATGCTCGACCTCGGTGCGGAACTGCCAGAGTTCGTCCTTGATCTTGCGGTTGTTGTAATAGCCGTCCTGGCCGTTGATGATCGAGGTGCCGTCGGGCGCGATCTGGGTGCCGCCCCAGCCTTGCGGGCTGGTGAGAAGGATCGTGTCGTAGTCGCCGTAATCGAGGCCCGAAGAGAACATCGAGCCCTTGGTGCCGGTGGTGAAGCCGATCGTGTCGTAGGCGCCGATCGTGTTGCGGCCGGTGCCGGCAGTGGTCTCGATGCTCAGCTCGCTGCGGTCGGTCTTCGAGTAGCTGGCGTCGAAGAAGGCGTTCCAGCCGTCGTCGCCTTCCCACTTGGTGTTCCAGCCGAACGAATAGAGCTTGGCGTGACGCTGGTAGAGGTCGTTGCGTGCAAGAGCCTTGACGCCCGAGAACTCACCGGCAGTGACGAGGCCGTTCTCGACCGTCGTGGCCGACAGCACGGGCGTGTCGTCCATCGCCAGCGGCATTTCGATGCCGCGCTTGATCTGGTCGTCCTTGAAGTTCGAATAGAACGCATCGAGCGTCGTCGTCAGATTCGGCGTCGGCTGCCACTGCAGCGTGCCGTTGAGGCCCATGCGCTTCAGCTTGGTCGAGGTGACCATGGCCTTGGCGCCGCCGATCACGCGGTCACCGTTGGCGAGGTCGCTATAGCCCCAGGCGTTGTACTCTTTGATCTGGTAAGGCTCGTTGTTGTAGCTGGCGCCGAGCGCGATGCCGATGGTGTCGTCGGCGAACTGGTCGACGTACATCGCGTTGGCGCGGTAGCCCATGTCGTCCGACTTGGCGTTCAGCTTGCCGAGATCCGCATAGGACCCGCGCGCGCCGACCGAGAAGATGCGCTTGCCGGTGTCGAGCGGACGGATCGTGCGCATGTCCACGGTGCCCGACAGGCCCTGGCCGACGAGGCTGGCCATCGGCGTCTTGTAGACGTTGACGGCGCTGACCACTTCGGACGGGTACTGGTCGTACTCGACGGCGCGGTTGTCGCCGGTCGAGGTCTGCTCGCGGCCATTCAGCAGGGTGGTCGAGAAGTCCGGTGCGAAACCGCGGATGGCGATCGAGTTCGAGCGGCCGTTGACGCGCTGCGAGGTCAGGCCCGGCAGGCGGGCGATCGATTCCGCGATCGAGGCGTCGGGCAGCTTGCCGATGTCCTCGGCCGAGACGCTCTCGACGATCTGTTCTGCGTTGCGCTTCTGGTTGATCGCGTTGAGCAGCGATGCGCGGTAGCCGGTCACGACGATGGTGTCGGCGCTGGCTTCCTCTTCCGCCGGTGCGGCGTCCTGCGCCCACGCTGCGGCGGGCAGGGTAGCTGCAATCATTGCAGCGGTGATGGCGATCCGGGACGAAGTGCCCACGGCCGAAAACTCGTTACGAAGCGACATGAAGTGTCCTCCCCTGTACCAGCCGGGACAGCACACCTGGCGCCCGGCATCTCCTCCTGATGAGCCCGTGCATTTCTGCCGCGACTCCATTCGACCCCCCTTGCTTAAGGCGGTCCTACGTTGCGCATAATATGGCATACGTATACGTAGATGCCGGAGGGAAACGCGGCGTGTCTTCCATGCAACGCTGCAAATCCCGCATAACTACGTGATTACTTGAAGTTAGCTATCCGGTGTCGCGGCATTGTTGCGGCGCAGCATCGGGTGGAGGAGACCATGGGACGCAAGCCGACCAATCGCCCGACCAGCTTCGACATCGCCTATCGCGCCGGTGTCTCGCAGCCCACGGTCAGTCGTGCGCTGCGCGGGAGCAAGTCGGTCAGCGCCGCCACGCGCGAGCGGATCGAGGCGATCGCGCGCGAGTTGAACTACTCGGTGGACAAGAACGCCTCGTCGCTGCGGTCCCAGCGCTCGAACACGATCGCGCTGCTGTTCTTCGAGGAGCAGTCGCCCGACGATTCCAAGATCAACCCGTTCTTCCTCGCCATGCTCGGCGCGATCACGCGGGAATGCGCGAACCGGGGATTGGACCTGCTGATCTCCTTCCAGAAGCTGGAGGACGACTGGCACGTGCGCTATCAGGACAGCCACCGCGCCGACGGCCTGATCCTGCTCGGCTACGGGGACTATACGCTTTACGAAAGCCGCCTGCGCCAACTGGTCGGGCAGGGCACGCATTTCGTGCGTTGGGGCAGCGTGGATGAGGTCAACATCGGGGCGACGGTCGGCTCCGACAACCTCGGCGCGGGGCGGCTGGCGGGGGAGCATCTGCTCGGCCTCGGCCGTCGGCGCATCGTCTTTCTCGGGCAGGCGGATGAGCATTATCCTGAGTTCGCCGACCGTTACCGGGGACTGTGCGAGGCGCTCTGCGAGGCTGGGGTGGAGGCGGACCCGCGCCTGCAGCGTGACGTGGTGAACCTCGAGGACATGGGCCATGCGGCGATGCGCGAGGTGATCGGCGAAGGAGTGGCTTTCGACGCCATCTTCGCGGCCAGCGACCTCATTGCCATCGGCGCCATGCGTGCGCTGGGCGAGGCGGGCCTGTCGATCCCGGGCGACGTGGCGGTCATGGGCTTCGACGACCTCCCGGCCGCCAGCATGACCAATCCGCCGCTCACCACGATGATGCAGGACCTCAGGCGCGCCGGGGAAGTCCTTGTCGAGACCCTGGCAGACCAGATCGCGGACCGCGAGGCGCCTTCGCGCAAATTGCCGGCGCGACTGGTGGTGCGGCGAAGCACGGCGGGGTAGCGTCGTCCCGGACTTGATCCGGGACCGGTGGCCATCTTGAGGCAGGTGCCTTGCCGAGCGGGCTTCGACAAGCTCAGCCTGAGCGGGTTTTACTTTGCCGGATAGCTGCGCCGTCCACCATCCCACGTCGTCACCCTGAACTTGTTTAGCTGCGCTGGCCTTCGGCTCAGGGTTCATTTTGCCTATCACACCGCTGCCTGATCGGAGAGATGGATCCTGAAACAAGTTCAGGATGACGGTATCCCCTCAGTCCGGATTGTGAATGTCTATCCGTGCTAGGCATTCGTATGCATGTTGTCGCACCCGGCACATCATGCGAGGCGGGCGGACTGCGCGGCGTCAGTCCGCGAGCTTAGGGAAGGGATGCGATGACGGCTGCTACCATGGACAAGCCCCGGCAGGGTTGGGCGGGGCTGTGGAACATCAGTTTCGGCTTCTTCGGCATCCAGATCGGCTTCGCGCTGCAGAACGCCAACATGAGCCGCGTTTTCCAGTCGCTCGGATCGGGGATCGACGATCTCCCCGCGCTCTGGGTCGCCGCGCCGCTGACGGGCCTGCTGGTCCAGCCCATCGTCGGTCACATGTCCGACCGGACGTGGCTGGGCCGTCTGGGGCGTCGCCGTCCCTACTTCCTCGCCGGTGCCGTGCTGGCGACGATCGCGCTGCTGGCGATGCCGGAGAGCGCCGGGTCATCGTCCGGCCTTTTGATGGCGGCGCTGCTGCTGTGGATGCTCGACGCCAGCTTGAACGTCTCGATGGAGCCCTTCCGCGCCTTCGTCGGCGATATGCTGCGCAAGGACCAGCACACGGCGGGCTATGCCGTGCAGACCGCCTTCATCGGCGCGGGTGCGGTGGTCGGATCGCTGTTTCCCTACGCGCTGGAGCACTTCGGCGTCTCCAACGCGGCGGCGCTCGGCCAGATACCCGATACGGTGCGCTACAGCTTCTGGGCCGGAGGACTGGCGCTGCTGGCCGCCGTGCTCTGGACGGTGCTGACGACGCGCGAATACTCGCCCGAGGAGCAGGCGGCGTTCGGAGACGCACAGGAAGCCGAAAGCGCCAGTGCCGTGGCACTCGCCGGGCGCCGGATCTGGAGCGGATTGCCGTGGATCGTCGCCGGCGCCGTCGTTGCGGCGGTCGTCAAGGCATGGGCTCTGGAGAAGGAAGTCTATCTCCTCGCGGCGCTCCTCGCGGGTTATGGTATCGCGACGATGGCCGCCATCGGCCTCGCGCGCTCGGGGCGCAGTGCCTCGATGCTGGCGGGGATCGTCGGTGACTTCTCCGGCATGCCGCCGCTCATGAAGAAGCTCGCCTTCGTGCAGTTCTTCAGCTGGTCGGCGCTGTTCATCATGTGGATCAACACGACGCCGGTAGTGGCGCAGTACCACTTCGGATCGGCCGACCCCGCCAGCGCGGCCTATCAGGAAGCGGGCAACTGGGTCGGCGTGCTGTTCTCGGTCTACAACGGCGTCGCGGCCATCGCCGCGCTGGCGCTGCTGCCGCTGCTTTCGGCGCGGCTCGGCAAGGCGCGGACGCATGCGCTGTGCCTCGTGGCGGGAGCGCTGGGCTTTGCCGGGTTCCTGATGCTGCGCGATCCCAAGGCGCTGATCGCCTGCGAGATCGGCATCGGCATCGCCTGGGCCTCGATCCTCGCGATGCCTTACGCCATCCTCGCGAGCAGCCTGCCGCAGTCCAAGCTGGGCATCTACATGGGCCTGTTCAACGTCTTCGTGGTGCTGCCGCAGCTGCTGGTCGCGACGGTGATGGGCTCGATCATGAAAGCCTTCTTCCCCGGCGAGCCGATCTGGACGATGGCCTTCGCGGCGGGCACTCTGCTGGTCGCGGCGATCGCCTCGCTGCGAATTGATGCGGAGACATAATTGCGCGATCACTCGTAATATTCCATCTTCGCGCCGCATCGATATTGCTCTAGGAGCGTTGTCAAAGATCAGGCAGCCAGAGGAGAGGAACCCATGCGCGCCACCCCCGATTTCGACTTCGCCCTTGGCGAAAGCGCGCAGATGATCCGCGAGAGCGTCTCGCGCTTCGCCGACGAGCGCATCGCCCCCATCGCCGCGAAAGTGGACGCCGAGGACTGGTTTCCGCGCGATCTCTGGCCCGAGATGGGCGCGCTCGGCCTCCATGGCCTGACGGTCGAGGAGGAGTGGGGCGGCATCGGCCTCGGCTATCTCGAACACGTCATCGCGGTCGAGGAAGTCAGCCGCGCGTCGGCGTCGGTCGGGCTGTCCTACGGCGCGCATTCGAACTTGTGCGTCAACCAGATCCGCCGCTGGGGCACCGAGGAGCAGAAGGCCAAATATCTGCCGAAGCTGATCTCGGGCGAGCATGTCGGCAGCCTCGCCATGTCCGAGGTGGGCGCCGGGTCCGACGTCGTCGGCATGAAACTGCGCGCCGATGCGGTTGCGGGGGGCTTCCGCCTCAACGGCACCAAGTTCTGGATCACCAACGGCACCTATGCGGATACGCTGGTCGTCTACGCCAAAACCGGCGAGGGTTCGAAGGGCATCACCGCCTTCCTGATCGAGAAGGGCATGCCGGGTTTCTCCATCGGCCAGAAGATCGACAAGATGGGCATGCGCGGCTCGCCTACGTGCGAGCTGGTGTTCGACGATTGCCTCGTGCCTGAGGAGAACGTCATGGGGCCGCTGCACGGCGGCGTCGGCGTGCTGATGAGCGGCCTCGATTACGAGCGGGTGGTGCTGGCGGGGCTGCAACTGGGCATCATGCAGGCGTGCCTAGACACCGTCATTCCCTACCTTCGCGAGCGCAGGCAGTTCGGCAAGCCGATCGGCGCGTTCCAGCTGATGCAGGCGAAAGTCGCGGACATGTATGTCGCGCTGCAGTCCGCACGCGCCTACGTCTATGCCGTGGCGCGCGCCTGCGACGCCGGGCAGACGACGCGCTTCGACGCGGCGGGCGCGATCCTGCTGGCGAGCGAAAACGCCTTCCGCGTCTCGGGCGAGGCGGTGCAGGCGCTGGGCGG
>JASGGD010000241.1:0-6676 GCA_047605225.1 Novosphingobium sp. | reverse complement strand
AATCCAGGGCAGTTCAGCGCCGCCCTGGATTGCTTCGCTGCGCTCGCAATGACGAGGTGGGAGGAAGCACGGCGGGTGTGAACGCACACAACCCCGTCATCCCAGCGAAGGCTGGGACCGCTGGCCGTGAACAGCCCACCTACGTCAGGGCGTTTTCACGAGAGTTCGCGCCTAAAGTATTGCCAGCGGTCCCAGCCTTCGCTGGGATGACGGGGTTTATTTGCCCCGTCCGTGTCAGCCCTACCCGATCGCGCCCAGACTGCGCAGGCGCGCCCTTGGATGGATCTCGTTCTGTGACAGCACCACCGTCGCCGGCCGCACCCGCTCGATGATCGAGCGCACGAAAGGCCGCAAGCTGGGGCTCGTCAGCAGGCACGGGATCTCCCCCTGCGCCGCAAGCCGGTCGTACGTCTCGCGCACCGAGGCGATGAAGGCCTGCAGCTGCGAGGGCGCCATGGCGAGGTGGCGGTCGTCGCCCTGCCCGATGATCGCCTCGGAAAACGCCTCGTCCCACACCGCGCCGAGCGCGACGATCGGGATCGTGCCGTCCAACGTATGCTGCGCCGAAATCTGCCGGGCGAGCCGCGCGCGCACGTGCTCGGTGACTTGCGTGAGGTTGGCGGTCAGCGCGCTCGCCTCGGCCACGCCTTCCATGATCGTCGGCAGGTCGCGGATCGAGACGCCCTCGGCCAGCAGGTTCTGCAGCACCCGCTGCACGCCCGAGACCGAGATGCGCGACGGCACGATGTCGGCGATCAGCTTGGCCGAGTCCTTGTGGACGTCGTCCAGCAACTTTTGCGTCTCGGCATAGGAGAGCAGGTCGGCGATGTTGTCCTTGACGATCTCGGTCAGGTGAGTGGTGACGACGGTGCCGCAGTCCACCACCGTCAGGCCCCGGAAGCCCGCCTCCTGCCGCAGTTCGCGGTCGATCCACTGGGCGGGCAGCTTGAACACCGGCTCCTGCGTGGCCTCGCCCGACAGGCCCGTCTCGCCGCCGCCCGCGTTGATGACGAGCAGCTTGCCGATGCGCAGTTCGCCGCGCGCGGTCTCGGTTTCCTTGACGTAGACGACGTACTCGTTCGCCTGCAGCGCCATGTTGTCGATGATGCGGACAGAGGGCAGGACGAAGCCGTAGTCGGTCGCCATCTGGCGGCGCAGCGCACGGACCTGATCGTCGAGGCGCGGCTCGGCGCTGGCGTCGTTGATCAGCGGGAGCAGGCCGTAGCCCAGCTCGATGCGCAGCGCGTCGATGGCGAGGGTGCGGGCGATCGGCTCTTCGGCCTGCGCGGCCTTCTGGCGGGCCTGCGCGGCGGCTTCCTCGACGCGGGCGGCGGCGGCCTGCCCTTCCGCCTTCTTCGTCATCGTCCAGGCGAGCCATCCGCATCCCGCGCCCAGCAGCGCGAAGGGCAGGAACGGCAGGCCCGGCATCAGGGCCAGCATGCCCATCAGCGCGCCCGCGATGCCGAACGCCTTGGGGTAGCGGCCGAGCTGGTCGCCCAGCGCCGCGCCGGTCTTGCCGACGACGCTGCCCTTGGACACCAGCAGGCCCGCCGCCGTCGAGACGATCAGCGCCGGGATCTGGCTGACGAGGCCGTCGCCCACCGTCAGGATGGTGTAGGTCGTGAACGCCTGCCCGAACGGCACGCCATGGATCGCGACGCCGACGATCAAGCCGACGACGATGTTGATCGCGGTGATCAGCAGCGCGGCGACCGCGTCGCCCTTCACGAACTTCGAGGCACCGTCCATGGCGCCGTAGAAGCCGCTTTCCTGCTCGATCTCGGAGCGGCGTTCGCGGGCGACGTCCTCGGTGATGGTTCCGGCGTTGAGGTCCGCGTCGATCGCCATCTGCTTGCCGGGCATCGCATCGAGGCTGAAGCGCGCCGCCACTTCGGCGATACGGCCCGCGCCCTTGGTGATGACCACGAAGTTGATGACGATCAGGATCGCGAAGATGGTGAGGCCGATGACGGTCTCGCCGCCCATCAGGAACTCGCCGAAGGCCGCGATCACCCCGCCCGCCGCCTGATGCCCCTCATGCCCGTGGCCGAGGATCAGGCGCGTGGAAGCGAGGTTCAGGCCAAGCCGCAGCATCGTGGTGATGAGCAGGATCGTCGGGAAGCTGGACAGCTGCAGCGGCTTCTCGATGAACAGCGCCGTCATCAGGATCAGCACCGAGGCGGTGATCGAGAGCGCGAGGCCCATGTCGAGCATCCACGCCGGCATCGGCAGGATGAGCATCGCGATGATCGCGCCCACGCCCAGCGCCAGCGCAAGGTCGCGCCCCGGTCCGAGGCGGACGAGGAACTGCGTGACCTGGGGGGGGATCGGGGACTTGGTGGGCGCGGTGGCCATGGGGTCAGGCTTTGCCCATACCCTCGTCATTGCGAGCGCAGCGAAGCAATCCAGCGCAGCATGAAACCGCGCTGGATTGCTTCGCTGCGCTCGCAATGACGAGGGGCAGAGGCATCACGCCCCCGCCGCCATCTCGGCCCGCACCACGCCCGCAAGTGCCGGAGGCACCGCCATCCCGTCCGCCTGGAACGAGCGCAGCTTGTTGCGCATGGTCCGCACGGAAATGCCCAGCATCGCCGCCGCCGCACTGCGATTGCCGCCGCAGTGGCGCAGGGTCTGGAGGATCAGCTCACGCTCGACGTCGGCGATGTTCTGCCCGACGAGGCCGGAAACCGATGCCGTCACCGAACCCTCCGAACGCCCGCCGCGCAGCCGGGCCAGCACGTCCTTGAGGTTCACCGCAAGGTCCACCACCACCATGTCGGCTTCGGACCCGGTCCAGCCTTCAAAGGCGGCGGGCGCGGATTCCACGCCGATGCGGGTGGCCGAGCCGCGCACCATCTCGTTGGCAAGGCCCACCGCGTCGCCCAGTTCGCCCACCAGCATCAGCCGGGTGGCATCGTGATCGCGCGATCCCATCATGCTTCCTTGCGGACGATTTCGGTCAGCGTGACACCCAGCGTGGCGTCGATCAGCACGACTTCGCCGCGCGCGATGATGCGGTTGTTGACGAAGATGTCGACCGGCTCGCCGACCCGGCGGTCCAGTTCCACGACCATGCCGGGCTTGAGCCGCAGCAGGTCGCCGATGTCCATCTTCGACCGGCCGAGCACCGCCTGCACCTTCACCGGCACGTCGAACACGGCGTGCAGGTCGTCGGGCGTCGGCGGCGTGGAGGGACGCGGCGGCAGCGCGGTTTCGCCGCTGAGGACCGGGGCCGGTTCCTCGGGCAGATGCGCCGGGGTCAGCTGGTGCCGGGTGTCGAGCTCGTCGCTCATCGGATACCTTTCACGTGTTCATCCACTGGCGGATGACGGAGGCGGATTCCGCCGGGTTGGAAGCGATGGTGTCGCCGATGCGCTTGATCGCGGAGAGCTTCACCCGCCCGTCGACATGGGCGAGCGCGACTTCCTGATCGAGCAGCGGCGTATCGTCCGCAGCCCCGCCCATCGGCTCAAGCTGCGCCATGGAGACGCTGCCCGCAGGCTGGCGGCGGTCCTCGCCCTCGGGAAGATCACCAGAAGGCGGCGGCAGCAGCGCAGGCGCATTCTGGCGGCGCAGCATGCGGATTGCGAAAAGGACGATGCCGCCCACCAGCACGATCTTCAGCACGTCGAGGATGCGATCGACGGTCAGGCCGAACGGCAACCCGCCGTCGATGCCGTCCACGTCCTGCGCGGCGAAGGGCATGTTCTCCACCACCACGCTGTCGCCGCGCTCGCTGTCGAAGCCGACGGCGTTCTCGACGAGACGCTGCAGGCGGTCGAGCTGCGGCTGCGGCAGGCCCTTCTCGCCGCCGTCCACCATCACGGCCACGGTCAGGCGCTTGACCTGCCCCGGCGTGCGCACCGCGACCTTCTGGACGCGGCTGTTCTGGTAAGTGGTGTCCTCGGAAGTCTCGTTCTGCGCGGCGTTGCGGCTGTCGCCGTTCGCGCCGTTCTGCGTCGCCGCCGCGTTCTCGGGCAACTGCGTGGCCACGGTCGCGCCTTGCGCGCCGGGGGTCTTCTCGGTGCTCTGGTTGCTGGATTCGACGGAGACCTGGTGCTGGATCACCTGCTTGTCGGGATCGAACGTCTCGGACTCCTCGCGCACCTGGTCGCGTTCGAGCACGGCGGAGACTTCGGCGCGGACCTTGCCGTGGCCGACGATGGGCTCCACCATGGTCTCGATCTGGTCGCGCAGGCGTGCTTCGACGGCGGCCTGCCGCTCCTCGATGTCGCCCGAACTGCCCTCGCCCTCGCCCGCCCGCGCCAGCAGTGCGCCGGTCTGGTCCACCACCGACACCGCCTCGGGCGAGAGGTCGGGCACGGCCGAGGACACGAGGTAGCGGATCGCCTGCACCGCTTCGGCCGGAAGCCGCCCGGTGGTCTTGACGGTAACCGAGGCGCTGGCCTTGCGCGGTTCGGTCTCGAACATCGCGCGCTCGGGCATGACGACGTGGACGCGGGCGCGGCTGACGCGGTCGAGGCTTTCGATCGAGCGAGTCAGTTCGCCTTCGATCGCGCGCGTCTCGTTCAGCTTCGCACGCGAGGAGGAGATGCCGAAGGGCTCCTCCTGGTCGAGCACTTCGTAGCCGATCTTGCCGCCCAGCTGCTCGGAGGCCATCGCCATGCGCAGTTCGGGCAGCTTGTCCACCGGCGCCATGATCGCGGTGCCGTCGGCCGAAAGCTGGAAGGGTACGCCCTGCCCCTTGAGCTTCTCGGTGATCGTCGATGCGGCCGAGGGGTCGAGGTCGGTATAGAGGTAGCCCATCGCGCTGTCGGGCGTGCGCATGGCCATCCAGCCAAGACCGAGCAGCAGCGCCAGCGCGACGCCGCCCATCATCGCGGCGCGGCGCACGCCTATCTGCCCGATGAAATTGCGCAACGCTTCCAAGTCCGGCCTTCCGAAATCCCGGCGCCACCCCAGTCGCGCGCCCCGAGGGCATTATAGGACGAGACTAGGCAAGACTTGCCGGGACGGGGAAATTTCTCTGGGGCGGAAGGGACGGGAAGGTCTGCTACGCCATCTGCCGGGGTTTGCCTCTGATCGGCAGTTCGAAGCAGCCCTTCTCGATCGTCTCGGAGAGGATCGTAATTGCCGGCCATGCGAACAGAATCCGCGCCGCCATTTCATAATGCTTCAATTGCATGATGGCTTCGCGCGGGAAGAAGCCGATTAGGCCAGCCCGCAGGAACAGTTCACGGGATGGCTTCTGCTTGGCGATCCGTCTGTCTCCGGAGAGAACCGTCCATCCTCCTTCAAGGCCAAGGCGCTCGATCCATTCGGCATCGGGCAGGCTGCCGGTGCCGAACTTGTCACGAATATGAATGACATGATGTTCGCCTTCGAACAGAGCTGCCAGACCACGCCCGAGGCTTGGTGGCAGATTGTTGTCCACCAGCAGCTTCACGCCGCCTTGCGAAGCCCCCGCTGCGCTTCATACGCGAGCGCATCCAGCACCAGTCTCGGCTTCAGTTCATAAAGACGGGCAACTTTCGCAACCGAGCCTTCCGCCTTCATCGCCTGGGCGAGAGCTTCCGTCGAAATTCCGAAACCGGCGACGATCGGCTGCCCGAACGAATGCTCGGGATCGGCTACGATGGTCTTCTTGCCATGAAGGAGCCACCAGCGTTCGGCGCCGTCCGGCCCAAAATCAAGGTCCGCCAGACTGGGTTCTACGACTTGCCGGAATACGCCCTGCTTATGCTTGAGGTCGATCAGTTCGGGTTCGTCGAGATCGCGGGTGATCTCGAGGAAAATGGACTTTCCGTCCGTCCGGAATTGCGAAGTCGAAAACGGGCGCTCCTGCCCGATGATCTCACGCGCGCGATCCATGCAGATCCGGATGGTCGGCAGACCGATCCGCTTCCTGCGAAGTGCACTGACGATGCGCGCCTCGACGAGATCACGAAATCCGAGAAGCACGCCGTCCGACGCTTCCGGCTCATACTGCGGCTGCCACAAAGCAGGTTCGTGGCGGACCTGCGCATCCTTGTCCTTATGATCGTAGCCCAGCAGCCAGCGGCGCAGCGTCTGTGCGCTCATACCGACCATCCGCGCCGCCTCCGGAGCGGTATAGATGCCGATGCCATAGTCTGCCGTGGTCATGGCGGGAGATATAAGCAGATGAAATGCGGGCGTCCCATAAATTTTCGGCAATCCGGCAGGTCAAGTATAACCTCCGCGAGCTATACTCCCTCCTAAACCGCTAAAGACCCGCGCCGCTCACAACAAAACCCCCGCCAGTTCCGCCATCACCGCCGCGCGGCGGGCTTCGGCGTCGACGTTAAGCCCGCCCGAGGTCCATTCGATGCGCGCGTCGCCTTGCGGCACGGCCTCGTCGTCGATCACGGTGATCGCCAGCGGGCGGCCGCATTTCGCCTCGCGCGCCTCGACGAGGACGTCCACTTCGTCGCGCATCTCCGGGTTCACGCGGACCACCAGCGCGGTGCCTTGCGCCACCTGCTCCAGCGCGCGGGCGAGGGCCTCGTCCACCGCGCGGGCGGGGGAGGTCTCTATCGCGTGGCCGGCCAGCATCTCGGCGGCGTGGAGGGCGACCGCGCCCGCCTCGCCGATCATGCGGCGGGCGACGTCCGCGACCTGTCCCTCGATCCCGTCGAGCGCGGCGTGAAGCGCGTCGGTCGCCGCCAGCAGCGCCTCGCCGCGTTCGGAGCGGGCC
>JASGGD010000240.1:0-6754 GCA_047605225.1 Novosphingobium sp. | reverse complement strand
CGAGCATTCGGCAGAGCAAGTCCAGCAGATCATCGGCATGTTCACCCGCGCCGGGACTGCGGTCGGCATCATCTGACCTCACATTCCTCCCCCATCGGGGGAGGGGGACCATGCGTAGCATGGTGGAGGGGCACGCGCCGCAAAGCGCTGCCCCTCCGGCCCATGTAATTCCGGCCTGTGCCCCTCCACCATGCTGCGCATGGTCCCCCTCCCCGTTCCGGGGAGGAACTGCGTCAGCTATGGATGGCCACGTAGTTCAGAAACGCCGTCATCCAGCCGCCGAGGAAATCGGCCGACTGCGCCCCTACGGTGCCATCCTCGTTCAGCAGCCCTTCCTTCCACTGCAGGAACGCCTCGGGCGCGCCGAGCGTCGGCATGTCGAGATAGGCCAGCACGTTGCGCAAGTGCTGCTGCGCCAGCGCCGTGCCGATCGCGCCCACCGACACCCCGATCACCCCGGCAGGCTTGCCCGCCCACGCGCTCTGCCCATACGGCCGCGAGGCATTGTCGATCGCGTTCTTGAGCACGCCCGGCATCGAGCGGTTGTATTCGGGCGTCACGAACATCACCCCGTTCGAACCCGCGATCAGCGCCTTCAGCGCCTTGACGCTTTCGGCCTGATCGCCGTCGTCATCCTGATCGTAGAGCGGCAGCGCGCCGATGTCTGCGAACGTGAAGTCATGCCCCTCGGCGGCAGGCAGGCGGATCAGCGCCTCGGCCAGCTTGCGGTTGAACGATTCGGCGCGCAGGCTGCCGACGACGACGGCGATCTTGGACATGGCTGTCTCCTCTTGCGAATGCCGCAAGGTATCCACCCGCAGCATGTCAGGAGCAAGTAGGCCGTCCTATCAATGGCCCCCTCAATGGATCGAGATGATCCCGTCCACCGCCCGCCACTCCTGCGGCCCGATCAGATGATTGTGCGCGATCCGCACCGAATGGAGCGGCCCCTCGATCTCGCGCGTCCAGTAGTCGAGGAAGTCGCGCAGCACCGGAAAACGCGGCGCCACATCATATTGCTGGAAAGCGAAAAGCTGCAGGAACCGGGGATGGTCGGGCAGGAAATAGTGGATCTCGACAGTCGTTAGGCCGTAGCCCTCAAGCTGCCTCAGGAAATCCGCGGAAGCGCGGAAATCCGACGATGCTCCATCCGGTCGACCAGCCATAGCCCTCCTTCCGGCACCGCGACCTTGCGGTGCAGCACGATGAGGATGACACAATGGTTACGGCCGTCAAGTGACTGCGAGGGGGCGGAAAATTCCGTGGATGATGGCGAGGCGCCGTCACCTGCCCACCCCGCTGCGACTAGGGAGCAAGCTCCCAAGTCTCGCTGCCCCTCCCGCAAGCGGGCGGGGAAACCAGCGTCAGCCCTCCCGCTCGCGGGAGGGCCGGGAAGCTTGGTCCGAAGGGCCTAGCCGGACGGGGTGGGCACTCCGGCCGCCGCAACTCAGACCGTCTGCGCCACCGCCGACGCGCACTTCTCGTTGGCCTGCTTCGAGCCACCGCCAAGGAACGAGACCGCCACGAAACCGATCAGGATCGCCGCCACGAAAGCCACCGTCACCTTGCCGAGATGCTTGTCGATCACCGCCTTGATCGGCGCGCCGAACAGGCGGAACAGCACGCCGACGATCATGAAGCTGATCGAGCGCGACACGATCGAGGCGCCCACGAACACCAGCAGGTTCATGCCGATGAACCCTGCGGTGATCGTCAGCAGCTTGAACGGGATCGGCGTCGCGCCCTTCACGATGATGATCTCGGCGCCGTAGTCGCGCAGGTAGCACGCCGCCTTGGGGAAGCTCTCCGACAAGTGCAGCGCGTGCAGCAGCGCCTCGCCGAAAGCGGCATAGGCGAAGTGACCGATCGCATAGCCCAGCAAGCCGCCCGCCACCGAAGCCACCGTCGCGATCGCCGCGAAGCGAATCGCCTTCTTCGGCTCGGCCAGGCACATCAGGCCCAGCAGAGGATGCGGCGGAACGGGGAAGAAGCTCGCCTCCATGAAGGCGAACGCCGCCAGCCACCAGCCCGCGTGGCGGTGCGAGGCCTTGGCCATGGTCCATTCGTAGAGGCCGCGCAGCATTCCAATTCCCCCGTCTAGGTGGCGCCCTGATTAGTGACCGCGCTGCACTGCGGCAAGCGTCAACGCGAAAACCAATTTGGTTATTTTCATTGACATCGCTCCGCCATTTAGGTACATAACAGGAACAACGCAGACACCCTCTGATTCGTCCCGCCGCCTTCGCCGGTTCGCGGACTTGCCCGCCTCTCCAGTACAGGATCCCCCCATGGTCGAGCCGAAGCAGGCTTCGCCCGGCGCGAAGGCGCGCCGTCCGCGAACGAAGATCCGCCCCGCCCTGAAGAAACAGGAAGAAGGCGAGATTCCGCAGCACTGGCGCACGTATTTCCTGGCTGCACTGGCCGAAACGTCCAACGTCACCGCTGCAGCCGCCATTGCCGAAGTCCACCCCGCGCGCGCCTACAAGGTGCGCCGGATGGAGCCCGAGTTCGCCCGCAAGTGGCAGACCGCGCTGCTCGAAGGCTACCAGAACCTCGAACTCGAAGTGCTCCACCGCCTGCGCTTCGGCGAGGCCAAGGACGGCGAGGTCAAGTTCGACAACGCCAATGCCCTGCGCCTGCTCGGCCTTCACCGCGAGAACGTGGCGCGCGAAAGGGCGATGCGTGAAAACGAGGACGTCGCCGTCGTGCGCGCCGCCATCGACGCCAAGCTGGAACAGCTGCGCCGTCAGGTCGTCGCCCGCCGCAGCGCGGAAATGAAGGACGCCGCTGATGGCTGATTACGACTGGCTGCGCGAGGCGACCGAAACCGAAATCGAGGACCATATCGCCGCGCTCGATCCCGAGCATCGCCGCGAATGGGCGTGGCACTGGAATCTCTGGGCGCGCCGCGAGCAACTTCCCCCGGCAGGTGACTGGCGCGTGTGGCTGGTCATGGCCGGGCGCGGTTTCGGCAAGACCCGCTGCGGCGCCGAATGGGCATCCGCCATCGCCGAGGCCGAACCCTCCGCACGCATCGCCCTCGTCGCCGCCAACCTCACCGAAGCCCGCGCCGTCATGGTCGAGGGCGAGAGCGGGTTGCTCAATATCGGTGCGCCATGGCGACGGCCGGTGTTCGAGCCCTCGCTGCGCCGCCTCACATGGCCGAACGGCGCGCAGGCCACGCTTTACTCCGCCGCCGAACCCGAATCGCTGCGCGGCCCCCAGCACAGCCACGCCTGGTGCGACGAGATCGCCAAGTGGGACAACGCCTCCGCCCGCGCGACGGGCGCATGGGATAACCTGATGATGGGCCTGCGCCTCGGCACCGACTGCCGTGTGGTAGCCACCACGACGCCGCGCGCCGTGCCGCTGGTGACACGGCTGATCGCCGCGGAGCGCGTCTCCGTGACGCAGGGCAGCACCTTCGACAATGCGGCGAACTTGCCCGCGCAGTTCGTGGAGGCAATGCGCGATACCTATGGAGGAAGCCTCCTCGGCAGGCAGGAACTCGACGGCGAACTGATCGCCGACGTCGAAGGCGCGCTGTGGTCGCGCGCCCTGCTGGAAACCTGCCGCGTCGATGCCGCCCCCGAACTGGCGCGCGTGGTCGTGGCCGTCGATCCCCCCGCCTCGGCCGGGGGAGACGCCTGCGGCATCGTCGTCGCCGGGCTCGCCGCAGACGGCACCGCCCACGTCCTCGCCGACGCCTCGGTCGAGAAAGCCGGGCCGGAACGCTGGGCACGGGCTGTCGCCGCCACCGCCGAAGCCTGGAACGCCGACCGCGTCGTCGCCGAAGCCAATCAGGGCGGCGCGATGGTCGCCTCGGTGCTGCGCGCGGCGCAAGTGTCGCTGCCGCTCAGGCTGGTGCACGCCAGCCGGGGCAAGGCGGCTCGGGCAGAACCGGTCGCAGCCCTGTACGAAGCGGGCCGGGTGCGCCACGCCGGGACTTTCGCGGCGCTGGAGGACCAGATGTGCGGCTTGCTGGCCGGGGGCGGCTATCAGGGACCGGGGCGTTCTCCCGACCGGGCCGACGCTCTGGTCTGGGCCTTGACTGAACTGATGCTCGGGAAAACGGCCGATCCGAAAGTGCGAATTGCCTGAAGAAGAACGCAGGGGAACATAGCCCCCCTGCACCCCCAATACCGTCGAGGTCACGCGCGCAGCCTCGTCCCGCGCCCACGGTGAGCCGGGAGACAAACAGCCTGCGGCGCAGAGGCGGCTGCACGCGCAGCGACGACAGTTCCGGGGTCTGGGGCGATGGCCCCAGGACTTCCCTTCCTTCCCTGATTTCCCTCTTCGAAAGGAACCCTCTTCCGTGTCCTTCCTCGAATCGCTCGTCGCCGCCTTCAAGGGCGCAAGTGACCGACCTGTGCTCGCGCGCGGATCGGCATCGCCGTGGTTTTTCAGCCAATGCGGTGGCGAGCGTACCCCGTTCGACTACAACAATGCGGTGCGCCGTGCGTATCTCGAAAACCCCGTTGCCCAGCGTGCTGTGCGGTTGGTGGCCGAGGGGATCGGCGGTGCGCCTTTGCTGAAGACCGATACGGCGCTGGCCGCGCTGGTCGCCGACACCAGCGCCGGGCAGTCGCTGCTGGAGACGCTCGCCTCGCACCTGCTGCTTCATGGCAATGCCTATGTGCAGGTCATGAAGGACGCGCGCGGCCGTCCGGTGGAACTGTTCGCGCTGCGGCCCGAGCGGGTCAGTGTGGTCGCGGGCGAGGACGGCTGGCCTGCCGCCTATGCCTACGAAGTCGCGGGGCGCCGTCTGTCGATCCCGCTGCTGGACGAGGATGCCTCGCCCAACGTGATCCACATCCGCCACTTCCATCCGGGCGACGACCATTACGGCGCCGGGTGCCTGTGCGCGGCGGACGAGGCGGTCGCCACGCACAACGCGGCCTCGGCGTGGAACCGACAGTTGCTGGAGAACGCGGCGCGGCCTTCCGGAGCGCTGGTCTACGAAGGCCCCGACGGCGCCGCGCTGACCGGTGAACAGTTCGACCGCCTCAAGGCCGAACTCACCGCCGCCTATGCCGGGATGGCCAATGCCGGGCGGCCGATGCTGCTGGAGGGCGGCCTCAGCTGGCAGGCCATGGCGATGACGCCGGCCGACATGGACTTCGCGACGCTGAAGGCCGCCGCCGCCCGCGACATCGCGCTGGCTTTCGGGGTGCCGCCGATGCTGCTCGGCCTGCCGGGCGACGCGACCTACAACAACTACCGTGAGGCCAACCGCGCGCTCTGGCGGCTCACCCTGCTGCCGCTGGCGGCGAAGATCTTCGCGGCGCTGGGCGAGGGGCTTGCGCCGTGGTTCCCCGATGCGGCGCTCGCCATCGACCTCGACCGCGTCCCCGCGCTGGCCGAGGACCGCGAGCGACTGTGGGCCCAGGTCAACGCCGCCGACTTCCTCGACCCTGCCGAAAAGCGTGCGCTTCTGGGCCTTGATGAAGGGAACAAATCATGAACTCAAATGACATGCTCGCGGGCCTTCTGGCCCAGGCAGCTTCCGAGGGGAGCGACCTCGTCACCCTGCGCGCCGTCGTCGAGGAAGCGAGCGAACTGGGCGCAAAGCGGATGCTCGCCCGCATCGGCCTCGACGACGCCACCGCCCCGCAGGACGTCAGCGAACTGCGCGAGCTGCTGCAGGCCTGGCGCGATGCCAAGTCGAGCGCGCGGCGCACGGTGCTCAGCTGGATCATGCGCGGCGCCCTCGCCCTGCTGCTGCTCGGCCTTACAGTGCGCCTCGGCGCCACGGAGCTGCTGCGATGATGCGTTTCGCCGGTTACGCCGCCTTGTTCGGCCAGCCCGACGCCGGGCGCGACACCATCCGCGCCGGGGCCTTCGCCCGCTCGCTGGCCGAGCGCCGCGATCCCATCCCGCTCTACTGGCAACATCGCCCGGACTTGCGCATCGGCTGGGTCGAGACCGCCGCCGAGGACGCGCGCGGCCTGCGCGTGGTCGCCGCCATCGACAACCCCGACGGCGCGGCGGGCCTTGCCCTGAAGCGCGGCTCGGTCACCGGCCTGTCCTTCGGCTACCGCGCCCGCGCCAGCCGCCGCTCCGAAGCGGGCCGCGAACTGCTCGACGTGGAGCTGTTCGAGGTCAGCCTCGTCACCCACCCGATGCAGCACGGCGCGCGGGTCCATCTCATCGCCTGACCCCAGTTCCCCACCACAGAAAGGTGCCTACCTATGGAATCCACTGCTCCCGTCGAGGCGATCGACGCCTCGTTCGACCTGGTCGCGCGCCAGGACGCCACCGACGCCGCCGTCACCGCGCTTCGCACCGACGTCGACGACGTGAAGGCCCGCCTCGACCGCGTCTCGCGCGCCGCATCGCGGCCGCTGATCGAGGGCATGGGCGCCGCCCCCTCCCTCGAAGTGAAGAGCTTCGTGCAGGGCTACCTGCGCTCGGGCCGCGAGACGGAACTGAAGTCGCTTTCCGGCGCGGTGGCGGCGGACGGCGGCTATGCCGTCCCGCGTGAGATCGACGCGCTGATTTCGGCAAGGCTCAAGAACATCAGCCCGATCCGTTCGATCGCGCAGGTCGTGCAGACCAGCACGGCGGGCTACCGCAAGCTCATCACCACCGGCGGCACCGCCTCGGGCTGGGTGAGCGAGACCGACACGCGCCCCGAAACCGCGACGCCCAGCTTCGCCGAGATCGCCCCGCCCTCCGGCGAACTCTACGCCAACCCGGCGGCGAGCCAGGCCATGCTCGACGATGCCGCCTTCGACATCCAGTCGTGGCTGGC
>JASGGD010000239.1:0-6762 GCA_047605225.1 Novosphingobium sp. | reverse complement strand
GGCAAAGCGCGAGGGATCGCGGGCGTCGAGCACCTGCGCGGCGACCTCGTCGATGTTGGCGAGGACTTCGGCGGCGTTGACCGGGGCGGGCACAAGTGCTTCGCCGGGTTCGAAATCGCCTGATGCGGCGACTTGCGCGGCGCCCGTCTCCAGCGGCAGTCCTGCCTCAACCCATGCGGGCTTGCCGCCGTCGAGCACGGCGACCGGGGCGTGGCCCAGCCAGCGCAGCAGCCACCACAGCCGCGCGGCCCAGGCACCGCCGTTGCTGTCGTAGGCGACGACCTGCTGGTCCTTGCGCAGCCCCTGCGCGCGCAGCCACGCGGCCATCGCCACCGGGGCGGGCAGGGGGTGACGGCCGTTGGTGCCGTCGGGCGGGGAGGCGAGGTCTTCGTCGAGATGGGCGTAGCGGGCGCCGGGGATATGGCCCTTCGTGTAAATCTCCTGCCCCTTTTCCGGAGCGCCGAGTTCGAATTCGCAATCGAAGATCAGTACGTCCGCGCCTGACGCGAGCATGTCCTTGAGCGCGTCGACCGCGATCAACGTTTCGTAAGTCATCGTTGTCCTTGCCCTGTGGGCTTTTGGAAATGTGTTGTGGTGAACTCGAAGGACAATAGGACGAGCGATGACTTTTTGTCGATTGCTTAGGTGTTACTTCGCATGTCGTTCGTCGAAAGACACCATCTGCCGAACAGATCGATGCGTTGCCACATAAGCGCGCGGGTTCCTGCCATGTTGTGGACGTGGCCCATGCGCGGACAGACGAACAGGTCGATGCTGGTGGTGGAGTGGTAGGCGCGCGGTTCGGCGCGGGGATCGGGGACGAGGTCGCGCTCGCCCATGGCGACGAGGACGGGCACGGTGATCGCGGCAGCCTCGGAGGCGACGATGCCGGGGGTCAGCGTCGAACGCGCGGCGCGCTGCGGGGTGCGCGATGCATACCAGGGCGGGGAGGGCGCCGCCGTGTCATCGCCGCGGGCGATACCTTCGTAATGCGCGAGGTCCTGCTCGACGACATCGAGGGGGACGTCGTCATAGTGGAAGCCCCATGCGAGCGCTTCCCAGGCGGCCTGCGCGGCGGCGTCGCCGGCTTCGGCAAGGAGGGCGGCGTTCAGCGGCTCGCGGCATTCCTCCAGCCGGGCGTCGCGCGGATACCAGGCGACGGTGACCGGGCGGCCGCCGGGCGGCGTGGCCGGGTGCGCGTGGATGGCGCTGAAGCCGAGCACGGCGATGCCGTCGAAGCTGCGGTGGCGGGCCTGCTGGTAGATGAGCAGCGCGGCGCCGAGTGACTGGCCGATGCCGATCACGCAGGCCGGGCTGACCGGCGGATAGCCGGGCGCGAGCACGCCGTTGGCGAGGCGCAGCGCGATCTCCTCGCGCGCGGCGTGGGCGGCAGCGGTGAGCGCTGCGTAGCCGAGGTCTTCCGGGTCGATCGTATCGGAACCGTCGCAGCCCAGCCAGTCGAGCGCGGCGAAGATCCACCCGCGCCCCGCGTGGAAGGTGGCTTGCGAGCCCGCTTCCGGCGCCGGTCCCGGCCCCGGACCCGGACCCGGCAGCGCGCAGGTATAGTAGCCGCGCGCGTAGCTGCTGCTCGGGACGGCAATGCACAGGACAGGGCGATCGGGAAGCGCATCGGGGTCTGGCAGCATCACGGTGGCGCGGATCGCCGCAGCGAGGCCGAGGCCCGCCGCATCGCTGACATCGATGGTGACTTCGACTTGCCGCACGCCTCTCGCCCTTTCGTTTGCCCGGTTGTCGCCCCGATTGACGCGAAGGCGCAATCCCATATCCTTCGATCGAACGACCGATCGTCCAAGGGATCGGCGGGAGGATGTCATGCCTGCGACCGGCGAGAAACGCCCCGGCCCTGCGAACTTGTCCGAACTGCTGGCAGACGTGCGCCTGTCCGGCCGGACATGGTGCTATGGCGACTTCGGCGAGCGCGCGGGCTGCGCTGTGGCGGGGGGCGATGCGGTCTTCGTCCATGCGGTGATCCACGGCGCGGTGCGGATCGCCTGCGCGGGCGGGGCGATGGCGCAGCTTGAGGCGGGCGAAGTGGTCCTCGTGCTCTCGGGCGAGGCGCATGCACTGCGCAGCGAGGCGGGCGCCACGACGGCCGCGCACGATGTCTTGCGCGGCGATCAGGGCAGCGACCTGCCGCTGGTACGCCGTTTCGGTGAGGGACGCATGGCCGCGCGGGTGCTGAGCGCACGGCTGCAGGCTCATTGGCCGGATGGTGTCGCACGCGCAGGACTACCGGCCTTGCTGAACGCCGGAACCGGGCTGCTGTCCGCCGGGGCGCTGGCGCAAGCAGGCATGAAGGCGGGAGCAACGGCGCTGCTCACACGGCTGGCCGAAGCGCTGCTCGTCTCCGGGCTGCGGGCGGACCCTGCCTGTCGACGCATCCTGTCGGGCGAAAAGCGCGATCCGGTCGAGGAGGCGACCCGCCTGATCGCCGCGAGCCCGGCCCATCCCTGGACCGTCGAATCGCTCGCGCGGGCAGTGGGAATGGGGCGTTCGAATTTCGCCGCGCAGTTTTCCGCAGCGCTCGGCAAGGCGCCGATGGAACTCGTGGCGGAGCATCGCATGGAACATGCCGCCGCGCTGCTCCGGCAGGGGCGCATGAAGATCGCCGAGATCGCCGAACTGGCGGGTTACGGCTCGGAGGCCGCGTTCAGCCGCCGGTTCAGCCGCCACTTCGGCACCACGCCGAGCGCAATGCGCGAGGCGGCGCGGCTGGCCCGGCTGGAGGCCGTGGCCGGTCCTGCGTTCCGGGCGCTGCTCGAAGGCGCGCGGGACAAGGCGGCGCGCGCGGCCTCGCCTGCTTCGGTCCCCTCGGGGGAAAGGATCGCGGCGGGGCACGTGCTCGCGACCCGAATTCGTTCGGGCTGAGAGCGTGACGTCGCCCGGGCGGATTCTGCCGTCTCAGGGTCGTCTGCCGCTTCTGCCGGGCCGGAATCGCGGTAATCCTGCGCGCAAAGCTGCAGGAGAGAATGCATGACCTACCGTGTTGCCATCGTCACCGGGGCCGCTGCCGGAATCGGCGCGGCGTGCTCGAAGCGGCTGGCGCAGGACGGCATCGCGGTGGGCGTGCTCGATCTCGACGAGGCGCGCTGCGCGGATACCGTGAAGGCGATCAGGGATGCGGGCGGCACCGCCATCGCGCTGGGCGCAGATATCTCCAACCGCGAGCAGGCCGCCGCCGCCGTGGAGAAATGCCGCGATGTGCTGGGGCCGATCTCGATCCTCGTCAACAACGCGGGCGTGACCGACTTCACTCCGTTCGAGGAACTGACGGACGAGCGCTGGGACTTCGTCTACGCGATCAACGTGCGCGGGCCGATGGTGATGACGCAGCTGGTGCTCAAGGACATGAAGCACGCGGGCTGGGGGCGTATCGTCAACGTGTCCTCGTCCTCGGCGCAGACAGGGGCGCTCAACATGATCTGCTATTCCTCGTCGAAGGGCGCGGTGGTGACGATGACGCGCTCAATGGCGCAGGAGTTCGGGCCTTACGGCATTACCGTGAACAACATCCCGCCCGGCTCGGTGATGGGCACGATCATGTCCGAGGCCAACCGCGAGCGCTTCCAGGTGCCGACAGAACTGCTCCTCCAGTCGATCCCCGTGCGCCGCATGGGTGAGCCAGCCGACATCGCCAATGCCTGCGCCTGGTTGTGCCATGAGGCCTCGGGCTACGTCACCGGCCAGACCATCGGCGTCAACGGCGGGCGCGTGGTGAGCTGAGCCCCACAAAAGCCAAGGGGCCGGACAGCTTGCGCTGCCGGCCCCCGTCCACATGGGAAGTGAACTCTAAATCAGGCTTCGGCCTTCGAGGCTTCGTAGCGCTCGATGGCCTCTTCGACGATGCGGGCGGCATCGGCGGCATTGCCCCAGGTGCCGACGCGAACCCACTTTTCCTTTTCCAGGTCCTTGTAGTGGGTGAAGAAGTGCTCGACCTGCTGGTAGACGATGTCGGGCAGGTCTTCCTTCTCGTTCACGTGCGAATAGTAGGGGAAGGTCGAGTTGATCGGCACGCACAGCAGCTTCTCGTCGCCGCCGTGCTCGTCCTCGAGGTTGAGGACGGCGATCGGGCGGACCTTGACCACGCAGCCCGGAATGAACGGCGAGCGGGCGACGACCAGCGCGTCGAGCGGGTCACCATCGGGCGAGAGGGTGTGCGGCACGAAGCCGTAGTTCGCCGGGTAGCGCATCGGCGTGTGCAGGATGCGGTCGACGAAGAGCGCGCCCGATGCCTTGTCGAACTCGTACTTGACCGGCTCGCCGCCGACGGGAACTTCGATGATGACGTTCAGGCTCTTCGGCGCGTTGTCGCCGACGGGGATCATGTCGATGCGCATAATGGTCCTTCTTTATTCTCGCACTGTTCGTCTGTGCAGCGTGCCGCACGTTGGGCGCGGGCTTAGCGTCGCGTTTATTGCGTCGCAACAGCCATTTCGGACGATACTGCGATGATTGCACGAATACGGACGTAATCGCCCCGGCCGAACCGGGGCGACAATCGTTTTACAGCAGGTTCGTTACTTGGTGCGCGCTGTGAGCAGCTTGTCGAGGCCGTTGACCTTGCCCGGCGTGGTGCTTTCCAGCCAGGGGTGGCGCAGGCCGCCGTGGTAGTCGATCGTGACCGTCTGATACCGATCGCCGCGCTTGATCAGCAGGCTGATCGGCGCCTTCGCGGTCCTGGCGGCCGTGATCGCGTCCTTCATCACGTCGGACGAGTAGGCGCGGCCGCCCACGGCGACGATCTTCGTCGAGTTGACGATGCCCGCGTTATAGGCCGGGCCGTCCCACAAGGTCGCGGTGACTTCGCCGTCCTTGTTCAGCGTCACGCCGAGCGAGTAGGTGAGGTCGAGCGTCTTGCGCTCTTCGGCGATGCCCTTTTCGTAAGGGTTGGGCTTGTCCTTGAACACCAGCTTGTAGCCGGCCATCTGCACGCCGTTCAGCGGGGCGGGCTGGTTGGTGTCGTAGAGGCGCGTGCGCAGGAAGCTCGCCCAGTCATAGGCGTAGACGCCGTTCAGCACCTTGACGACTTCGTCGAAGTCATACGTCACTTCACCCCAGTCGCCGTCGCGCACGCCGAAGAAGGCCTTGGCGAAATCGTCGAGGCCCTTGGCGCCCTTCGTGCCCTTGCGGATGATCTGGTCGGCTTCGAGCCAGGTCAGCGCGCCCTCGACGTAGTAGTCTTCGGAACGGGTCAGCGAGGTATAGGGCAACGGCTTGCGGCGCATCAACTGCGGCGCGTTGACGGTGTCCTCGACCGAGCGCCACGAACGGCCGGGGGTACCCTCGGCGTACTTGGCGGCGGCCGTCGCGAACATCGCCATGACCATGTCGCGCGACTGCACGCCCGAGCGGGCGGCCAGCACGTAACCCCAGAACTGCGTCTGGCCTTCGTAGACCCACAGCATCGTGTTCTGCATCGGCTGCTGGTAGTCGGGCGTCCAGGCGTCGGCGCCGCGGCGGAACTTGCCGTTCCAGCTGTGCACGAATTCATGCGCGATGACGTTGCGGTCCCAGTCCATCCCGGCCCAGTCGGTCCACGACTTGGGCTCCTGCTGGTTCTCGCTGGAGCGGTGATGTTCGAGGCCGATGCCGCCCATGCGGTCGGTCAGCGCGAGCAGGAAGTCGTAATGGTCGAAGTGCTTCGAGCCGAAGGTGGTCGTCGCCTCGCTCACGAGGTTGCGGTAGGTCTGCAGGTTCTCGGGCTTGATGGCGAGCAGGTCGGGCTCGTCGGCGACGACGTCCATGAAGACGTTCTGGCCCAGATTCCAGCGCTGCGCGTGGATACCGGCGAAGATCGGCGAATCGACGAGGCGCTCGAAGTCGATGGTGTTCCAGGTGACGGTGTCGCCGGTGCGCTGGAAGCCGTCGAGCGCGGTGAAGACCTGCCAGCCCTTGGGGAAGGTGACCGTCGGCTTGTACGGGATGCCGCGCGTGTAATAGCCCGCCGGGTAGAGGCTCATCTTCTCCCACTGGAGGTTGAGCATCTCCTGCGTCATCGTAATTCGCCCCTCGCTGGTCTGCAGCGGCGAGGTGTGGACGAACTTGGCGGTGACGGTCTTGGTGCCCTCGGGCAGCGCGAGGTGGAAGGCGTTGACGGCGACGGTGTCACGTACCCACGGGATTTCCTTCCCGTCCGCGTAGAAGTGGATGTCGGCGAGCAGCCCGTAAGGCCCGGTTTCCGAGTGATTGCCCGGCAGCCAGCCCGCCTGCAGCAGGATCAGGTCGCGCGCGCCTGCCGCGACCGGGATCGTCTGGGTAACACGATAGACGCCGCGCGAAATGTCGGTCGCGTCGATGTTGAGGCCAATCGTGCCGGCATAAGGTACGTCCTTGGCAGCAGGCATTTCCGGCGGCAACGGCGGAGCCATCGGGGTGGAACGGGTGGCATCCTGAGCAAAGGCCGAAGTCGACAGCAGCAGGGAGGTGAGGAGGGTCGCGCCCTTGAGCAGATTCTTCATTGCGCAGGTCTTTGCGCTTGTTGCCGCGTTTGGCAACCATCCAGTCCTCTGAAAATGGCGGGACCACTTTAACAAAGGCGCCATTGCGGCTAGACGCGCGCGTCATGAACACCACACCACAGGCCATTCGCGGAACCCAGGACATCTTCGGCGCCGATGCCGAGGCTTTCGCCCATGTCGTCGAGACCTTCGAACGCGTGCGCAAGCTCTACCGCTTCCGCCGCGTGGAAATGCCGGTGTTCGAGAAGACCGCCGTGTTCTCGCGCTCGCTGGGCGAGACGAC
>JASGGD010000238.1:0-6786 GCA_047605225.1 Novosphingobium sp. | reverse complement strand
GACGCCGTAACCCTGAACGAAGCGGGGCGGGCATCGCACTGCCCGCCCCGCACACCGCGTCAGATGCCGTCGACGGCCTTGCTGACCATGATGTTCACAGCCACACGGCGGTTCTGCGCCTTGCCTTCCTCGGTCGAGTTGTCGGCGACCGGATCGGCCATCGACATACCGGTCGGGGTCAGCATGCGGTAGGGCTTCCAGTGGCAAGCCTGCTGCAGGTAGTTCACGACCGCGCTGGCGCGCTTCTCGCTGAGCACCTGATTGACTTCCTCGGGACCGGTCGAGTCGGTGTAGCCGACGACGAGCAGCAGGGCATTGTCCATGCCTTCCGCCTGGGTTGCGGCCTGACACAGGTTCGCCTTCGCTTCGGGCGACAGCTTCGACATGCCGGTGTCGAAGTTCACGTTGGTCGTGCCCTTGATGTTGTACTTGTCGATGTCGCCCATGCGAGCCTTCAGACCTTCCGTCGCAGCCTCGTTCGACGCGAAGCGCTGGTCGGTGCCGTTGTGGATCATCTTGGCGGTCTTGAAGTCCTTGCCCTTCAGATCGATCTTGCTGGCGAGCAGCGTACCGCCGCCCTGCAGCGTCTCGACCTCGACCGGGATGCCGTTCAGCAGCGAAGTCGCGGCGATGCGGCTGCCGCCCAGACCCAGGAAGCCGCTGCTGGCCTTGATCTTGGTAGCATCGTTGATGGTCACGACCGTCTTCGTGCCGTCGTCCGAGGTAACCTGCATGCGGTCACCGCTACGTGCGGAAATGATGCCCTTTACTTCCGGTCCCTTGACCATTTCGGGGCTGGTGTCGGTAACCTGTACCGCGAGATCGGAATCCTGCGCCGAAACGCTGACCGACGCGGCGCCGCCCAGCAGGGCAGCCATCAGGAGAATGCGGGGGCTCTTTGAAATGACACTCATTGCGTTACTCCTTCAAACACGACCAATCGGGCCTGCGGGTTCGCAGCTTCTAACGTCCGGCTACCTAGCGCTCGAAGGCGCCTCGGGTTGCCGGAACCCGTCCATTTAGCTTCGTAAGATGTGCGGCGGAGCGACACCTGATCACCATGGATGTTCTGCGTGTTCAGGTTCACCTTGCGGGCAGATGAACGCGCGCCGCAACAGCAGCGCGAGGCCGGTAATGGGAGAGCAACGTGCGACGAACCGTTGCAGACTGCGTCCCGGCAAGCATCCGATCATGCTCCGGGACTATCGCCGACTATATCCGATAAGCGTTGCTTCGCCGGTTCGCAGACCGATTCAACGAGTACCGGACCCTGACAGCATTATATTTTTTTCTTCATGATGCAACCTTTTGGATTTTCACGAATAGTGCAGCATCGCGAGATACGGGACCTAAAATCAACAGCACTGCTGACCATCCGCCCGATACGCAAGGCGGATGACGCCCGCGACTTCAGGCGATACTGTCGATGAAGCGCGCTATCGCCACGTCCCGTTCGCTCAGACCATCGGCATCGTGCGTGGTCAGCGTGATACGAACCGTGGAATAGACGTTGAACCATTCCGGGTGGTGATCGGCCTTGTCGGCATGGATCGCCACGCGGGTCATGAAGCCGAACGCCTCGTTGAAATCGGCGAATTTCAGTTCGGCCTCGATGGCGAGGCCGTCAGCGCGCAGGCTCCAGCGCGGCAGTTCGGCGAGCGCGGCATCGCGCTGGGCGTCGGTGAGGCGGACTATAGCCATTTCGGTCTCCTTGGCAGCCCGCAGCGTTTCCCCTAAGGCTCCCGCCCATGCAAGGGGCAGCAGTCAGCGCAACCGATCTCGCGTGCCGTCGGGGCGACAGGTTGCTGTTCGCCGGGCTTTCGCTCGCGCTCGAGTCCGGCGAGGCGCTGCAGGTCGCAGGGCACAACGGCATCGGCAAGTCGAGCCTGCTGCGCATCCTCGCCGGGCTCGCCCCCGCGTTCGAGGGAACGGTGGCGGTGGACGGCGTCGTCGGCCTGCTCGACGAGCGGCCCGCGCTCGACCCTGCGCTGCCGCTGGGCCGCGCCCTCGCCTTCTGGCGGCAACTCGATGGCGCCGGCGGAGAGGTTCACCTCAAGCGCCTCGGCCTTGCCGCGCTGCTCGACGTGCCGGTGCGCTACCTCTCCACCGGGCAGAAGAAGCGCGCCGCGTTCGCCCGCCTGCTCGGCCAGGGCGCGAAAGTGTGGCTGCTCGACGAGCCGCTCAACGGCCTCGACGGCCACGCGGTCGAACTCGCCGAAGCCATCACCGCCGAGCATTGCGCGGGCGGCGGCGTAGCGGTGATCGCCTCGCACCAGCCGTTCCGCCTGCCGGGCCTGCGCACGCTTCACCTCTCGGAGTTCGCCGCATGAGCAGGGTCATGACCCTGCTGCGCCGCGACCTTGCGCGCCTGCTGCTTGGCGGGCGCGGCGGCGGAGCCTTGCTGCCAGTGCTGTTCTTCCTCTCGGTCTCGATGCTCTACCCCTTCGCGGTCGGGCCAGACGCGCCGCTATTGGCCAAGACCGGCGGCGGGGTGATCTGGGTCGCCGCGCTGCTCGCCGCGATCCTGCCGCTCGACCGCCTGGTCGAGCCCGACATCGAACAGGGCCTTTTCGACCAGTGGGCCTTGCGCGGGATTTCGGAGGAACTGGTGATCGCGGTGCGCGTGCTTGCCCACTGGCTGAGCTTCGGGCCGCCCCTGATGCTCGCCGCCCTGCCCGCCGCCGCGCTGCTGGGGCTGGACGGTCACAGCTTACGCATCGTCGAGATCGGCTTGCTCGCGGGAACTCCGGGCCTTGCGGCGCTGGGTGTGACGGTAGCCGCGCTGACCTCGGGCCTGCGCGGAGGCGCGGCGCTTTCCGGCCTTCTGGTCATACCGATGGCCGTTCCGGTGCTGATCTTCGGCGCCGGGAGCTTGGGCACCAGCGGTGAAAGCGGCCTTGCCCTCACCGCCGCCGCCAGCCTCGTGCTGATCGCCATCGCGCCCTTCGCGGGCGGCGCCGCCGTGCGCGCATCGAGGGGCTGACGGCGAAATCGCTGCGGCGTTTGGCGCTCTCCAGGGCGGCACGCATAGTGTGTTCAGGGACTGGTCGACCCGGCAAATCCGGGCATCGCCTGATCATCACGAGGAACCCGAATGCCTGAACCGATCACCGGCAAGTACGCCTTCGACGCCGACGCCCGCATGGCGCAGACCGTGACCGATGGCCCGCGCTACGCCCCGCTGCGGCTGGAGGACGTCAGCCCCGAGGGCATGGAGCAGGTGCAGGTCATCCGCGCCGCGTTCTCCATTCCCGACAGCCGCCCGTTCCCCGACGTCAGCCTCATCACCTTGCGCCACCCCGGCATGTTCAAGGGCCAGATGGTGCTCGGCATCGAACTGGCGAAGGGCGCGATTCCCGGCCGCGACCGTGAACTGGCGGTCCTGCGCCTCGCCTGGCTCGCCCGCGCGCCGTTCGAATGGAGCGAGCACGTCGACATCGGCAAGGTCTTCGGCATCACGCCCGAGGAAATCGAGCGCGTGATCGAAGGCTCCGCCGCGGCCGGCTGGACCGAGCACGAATCGGCGGTCCTGCACGGCGTCGAGGAACTGGTCGCCGATCACTGCCTGAGCGATTCGACCTGGGACGCGCTCGCAAAAAGCTGGGACGAGAAGCAGATGCTGGAATTCCCGCTGCTGGTCGGCTCGTACCTGATGACGGCGCTGCAGCAGAATTCGCTGAAGATCCAGCCGAAGGGCGGTTTCGACTACCGCTGATTCGCCTGTGGGCGGTTCTGTGGATTCGTCTGTGGATAATCGCCGGAAATCGGTGCAAACCCGATTCGTCATCCCAGCGAAGGCTGGGACCGCTGGCCGCACAAGGCCCACTGCGCATTTGATCGCCCTGCACGACAGCACGCGCCTAAAGACCGATAGCGGTCCCAGCCTTCGCTGGGATGACGGTGTAGTGGAATTATTTGACCGAGCATTCGCCACATTTTCCCAGATTTCCGGGCTTTTCGCCGCCTCCATGACCCTGGAGAAAAGACGGCCGGGGCGGGCAAGGCAAGGAGCCGCCCCGGCCAAGGTCACAGGATGGGAGAAACGCCCCATGACAAGCGTTTCTCCGGGCTTGGTGCAGGCTTGACGAGAGGAGCAAGCCGCGCAACAGTAGCTAATGATAATCATTCGCATGTGCAAGCCCTAAAAGGAGACCCGCCATGTACAAGTACGTCGACCGCCCGCTCAGCAGCCTCGATGAAGGGTGCCGGTTCCTCGTCTGGTCCATGCGGGCTTGGGTCACCGCGATCGGGCACAAGCGCTGCCCGGCGCAGCTTCTCGCCCCGGCTTTCGCGCGCTGGCGCATGATCGGGGGCCTGCAGCCCTTTCACCGCGCGATGATGCTGCTCAACCGCGACGCGCTCGATACGCTGGCGTTCTGCCCGATGGGCTGCAGCCATGTGTCCGAGCACGAGGCGGTGATTCTCGAACTCATCACCTCGCTGCGCGATCGCGGCCCCACCGCGACTCGGGAAACGCTGGATCTGGTGGTGACCGAGGAAAGCGTGGGCGACATGCTCGAGACGCTGTCGAAGATCGGCGCGGCGCTTGCCATCGCGGGCATATTTCCCGGCGAGCCCGTCGCCAATCCCGGCCGCAGCCACTGACTCTTTCGCGCAGGAGTGGAGTCGGGTCGCGCTAGATAGGCGCTGACGCGGCCCGGCTTCTCTCCTGCGCGGATAGGGTGTCTGCCCACCCCGCTGCGACTAGGCAGCAAGCTGCCAAGTCTCGCTGCCCCTCCCGCCTGCGGGAGGGGTGCCTCGTTCCCCCCTCCCGCAGGCGGGAGGGGCCGGGGGTGGGCCTTCCTTTCTTTCCGTCACCCCGAGCTTGTCGAAGGGTCAATCCAGCGGCGCCACATCCACCGAGAAATACATCTCCTGCGTCCCCGCCCCCCGGAACCGGCCGTCGAGCGGCGCCACGTCCGAATAATCGCGCCCCATGCCGAGGAAGATGTGGTCGGTGTCCGCCAGCTTGTCGTTGGTGGGGTCGAAGCCGACCCAGCCCAGTTCCTCGCCGCACCACAAGTTGACCCAGGCGTGCATGGCGTCGGCGCCGACCAGCCGCTCCTGCCCCGGCGGCGGCAGCGTGCGCAGGTAGCCGCTGACGTAAGCCGCCGGAATGCCGTGCGCGCGCGCGGCGATGATCATGATGTGGCTGAAGTCCTGGCAGACCCCGTGCCGCCGGTTGAACGCCTCGATCGGCGGCGTATCGGTCTCGGTCGCATCCGCGTCGAAGGTGAATTCCTCGTGGATCGCCGACATCAGCGCCCGCCCGGCCTCCATCACCGGCATCGCCTCGTTCAGCAGCGCGCTCGCCCACTGCGCGATCTCGCGCTGCGGCTGCGCGATCGGCGAGGCGAAGATGTACGAGGCCGGCGCAAGGTCGGAGAGGTCGGGCTTCTTCATCGCCCGCTCGCGCAAGTCGGCAAGGCCCGGCCCGGCGGCATCCTCGACGAAGAACGGCAGCGGCTCCACCTCGACCGTGAAGCGGCTCTCGATCTGGACTTGCGAGGTCACCTCGCGCAGCGCGAAACGGGCCTCGTTGACGTGATAGCCGCCCTGCCCCTGCACCACTTGCGCGGGCGAGGGATCGAGCGTCAGCTTGTAGTCGCTCACCACCTGCCCGTTCCACGCGGCGGGCTTCAGGCGCACGTTGAACTGCGCCATGCTGACCGCCTGCGCATACTTGAGCGTGGTGATATGGCTGACCGAGTAGCGCATCACAGCAAGGTCGTCCTGCGCTCGGCTTCCTCGTTGTCCAGCTGCAGGAAATACCGCAGCGAGATCGCATCCGACAGCGCCAGCAATTGCGCCTCCATCGCTTCCAGCCGCTCGACCGTCATGTCGGTCGCCAGCAGCGCCTGCAATTCGCCCAGCAGCGCGCGGGCGGCGCGCAAGGGCGGCTCGGGAATGTTGTCGTCGCGCGTGGACGGCAGCGCGGAAAGGTGGGCGACGACTTGCGCCACCTGGAACACCAGCGCGCGCGGGTTGTCGGGATCGAGCAGCACGAGGTCGCGCACCGGGTTCAGCGACGGCCCGGTGAGGTAGCGGCTGCGATAGATGATCTGGCTGTCGCACAAGTCGAGCAGGAGGCCGAGCGAGGTGACGTCGCCCGCCTTCGTCAGTTGCCGCGCGGTGCGACAGATCGCCTGCGCGCGCTCCAGCCGCTGCCCGATTTCGAGGAATCGCCACGCGGCAGAGCGCACCATGTTCTCCGAGATCAGGCCCGCGAGCGCGCTGAAATGCTCGGTCAGCCAGCGGGCGCTCGACAGCATCGATTGCGGGCGCTCGACATTGATCGAAGGCATCGGGCGGCTGACGATGCGCCAGAAATCGCGGGCGAAGCGCTCGCGCAGGGCCATGCCGACTTGCTGGCGGCGGCGCATGAGCGCGGCGACGCCGCCGGGCAGCCGCGTTTCGGTGAGCGCGCGGGCGCAGATCTTGGCGATCGGCAGCTTCGCCGTCTCCGCCTCGATGGCGCCACCCTCGACCAGCAGCGCGGCAAGACGTGGCAGCGCAGCGCCTTCGGCATCGACGTTGCCGTCGCTGTCGGCCGGGTTGGCGAGGATCGCGCGCACCACCCGCACCATCGCCTCGGCGCGTTCGTTGTAGCGGCCGAACCAGAACAGGTTGTCCGCCGCCTGGCTGGCCAGGATGCCGCCGCCGCGCGAGATCGGCGGTTCCTCGCTCGCCCGCGCTGGCCCTTCCGTGCCCGCCGGCTTGTCGTCGACCACCCACACGTCGGCAGAGAGGTCGCCCTCGCCCATCAGCATCGTGGGCAGCGCGTTG
>JASGGD010000237.1:0-6861 GCA_047605225.1 Novosphingobium sp. | reverse complement strand
ATCCAGGGCGGCTCAAGACTGCCCTGGATTGCTTCGCTGCGCTCGCAATGACGAACGAGGGGTGGACGAACGAGGGGGGCATAAGCCCTCCCTCGCCCGAACGGCAGGCCACGTGCATCACAGCGTGTTCGGGTCCATGTTGACGATCGGCACGATCGGCTGGTGCGCGTGCATGCGGTCGAGCAGCGGGGCCAGTTCGGTATCGGCCAGCAGGATGCCCTGATGCGCCGGGCGCACGAAGCCGACTTCGGCCATGTGGCGGTTGAAGGCCAGCAGCCCGTCGTAGAATCCGAAGCTGTTGAGCACGCCGACCGGCTTGTTATGGTAGCCCAGCTGTGCCCAGCTGACCGCCTCCCACAGCTCGTCCATGGTGCCGACGCCGCCGGGCAGGACGAGGAAGCCGTCGGACAGTTCGGTAAACTTGGCCTTGCGCTCGTGCATGGTCTTCACGATCGTCAGTTCGCAATCGTAGTTGGCGACTTCGCCGCCCTTGCCGCCCGCGCCGGTGAGCGCTTCGGGGATGACGCCGATGCACTCGCCGCCCGCCGCCAGCGCCGCGCCCGCGACCGCGCCCATCAGGCCGAGGCGGCCGCCGCCGTAGACGACGCCGATGCCCTGCCGGGCAAGCGCGGTGCCGACGTCTGCGGCCAGCTGGACGTAGCGGGGGTCGGCGGGAGTGGCGGAGCCGCAGTAGACGGCGAGACGCTTCATGTCAGTCAACTACCTTGATATTAACCAGCGCGCCCTCGGGAAGATCGCGCGTCTGGCGGGCGAGGTCACCCGTGATTTGGATGAGGCGGACGAAATCGATCCGCACCAGATTTTCGTGGGCATAGTCCCCGGCGACGAGCGCCTGCGGGGTGAGGCTGTAGACCTCGCCCAATGCGGGAGGCCCTAGCCGCTTTGCCGCCGCATCGACAAGGGCATCGGCACGCCAGATCGCCTTCGTCTCGCCCTGGGCCATGTACGCTTTGGCCTCCGCCTCGGTGCCGAGGCGGGTGACTTCGCCGAGATCGGGATCGACGTAATGGAACGCGCCCGCGCCGTCGGTGACGAGCATGTGGCCCATCAGGCTGTGCGCGACCATTTCGGCGAACGCCACGCCGCTCCAGCCCCATGCGGCGTTGAGCGCTGCGATTTCCCGGCTCATTTCAGGTCTTCCAGCATCAGCTTGGCGGTGGCCTTGGCGCTGCCGACGACGCCGGGAATCCCCGCGCCCGGATGGGTTCCGGCGCCGACGAGATAGAGGTTCTTCAGCTTGTCGTCGCGGTTGTGGCCGCGGAAGAAGGCGCTCTGCGTCAGGATCGGCGAGAGGCTGAAGGCATTGCCCTTCCACGCGCCGAGGTCCGCCTCGAAATCGGGCGGGGCGTAATGGAAGCGGGTGACGATGCGGTCCTCGATGTCGGGGATCAGGCGGCGGCCGACTTCGCGGATCACGCGCTGCTCCAGCACCGGGCCGACTTCCGCCCAGTCGATCGGCAGCTTGCCCATGTGGGCGACGGGGACGAGCGCGTAGAAGGTGCTCTTGCCCGCAGGCGCCATCGAGGGGTCGGTGACGGTGGGGTGGTGCAGGTAGATCGAGAAGTCGCGCGGCAGCACGCCATGCTCGAAGATGTCGTCGAGCAGGCCCTTGTAGCGCGGCCCGAACAGGATCGTGTGGTGCGGGATGCCGGGCCAGGTGCCCTCCAGCCCGAAATGCACGACGAAGAGGCTGGGCGAAAAGCTCTTCTTGGTGAGGCTCTTGGCCATCTCCTTGCCGCGCACGGTGTCGCCGAGGAGGCTGGCGTACGTATGCATGAGGTCGCCGTTGGAGGCGACAGCGTCGAAGCGCTCGCGCCAGCCGCTCTCGCATTCCACTTCGGTGACCTGATCGCCGATGGTGTGGACCTGCCGCACCTTGTCGCCGACGCGCAGCGTGCCGCCGAGGCGTTCGAACAGGTTGGCCATGCCCTGCGCCAGCTTGTTGGTGCCGCCCTTTGTCCACCAGACGCCGCCATCCTTCTCCAGCTTGTGGATCAGGGCGTAGATCGCGCTGGTGCTCATCGGGTTGCCGCCGACCAGCAGGGTGTGGAACGAGAGCGCCTGGCGCAGATGCTCGTCCTTCACGTAGTGCGAGACCATCGAATAGACCGAGCGCCACGCCTGATAGCGCATCATCGCGGGCGCGGCCTTGATCATGCTGGAGAAGTCGAGGAACGCCTCGTGCCCCAGCTTGACGTAGCCTTCCTGCCAGACCCCGGCGGCGTAGCGTTCGAATTCCTCGTAGCCCGCAAGGTCGCCGGGGGCGACGCGGGCGATCTCGCGGCGCAGGGAACCTTCGTCGTTCGAGTAGTCGAAGGTGACGCCGTCGGTCCAGTTGAGGCGGTAGAACGGCATGACCGGCATCAGCGTCACGTCGTCGGCGATGTCGTGGCCGGAAAGCTTCCACAATTCGCGCAGGCATTCGGGGTCGGTGACCACGGTAGGCCCGGCGTCGAAAGTGAAGCCCTCGCGCTGCCACGAATAGGCGCGGCCGCCGACCTTGTCGCGCGCTTCGACCAGCGTGGTGGCGATGCCGCTGCTCTGGAGCCGGATGGCGAGGGAGAGACCGCCGAACCCGGCGCCGATGACGCAGGCTTTCTTCACGATATGGCTCCCAGATCGGCCAGCGGCCTGCCGCGCCCGGTCAGGCTGGCGAGTGCCGCGCCCACCGGCACCGGCGGCTTTCCGGCCAGCACGCGCGCCATGTCGAGCGGGGTCGAGCGGCCTGCGTAGAAGCGCTCGATCAGCCCCTCGGGCAGCGTGTAGAACCGCGCGAGCATGCGCCAGCGATCCGGGCCACTGGCGGCGCCGAAGAGCATCCTGCTCAACATTCGATAGAAGCGCCCCCGGCGCCAGTGCAGTGCGGCCCTGTCATGACTGGCCCTCAATAGGGCGGACGCGGAGAGATTGTCGAGGCTGGTCAGGTAAAGCGCGAATCTTGTGGCATCGGGAATCGAGTAGGACGTCAGCGGATGGCACAAGGCAGCGCGGGTTCCGGCGCGGGGCAGGGGGGCGCCTTCACCCCAGAACGCCTCGAAATCGCCCTCGGCGATGACGGGCAGGACGCCGGTTTCCTCGTAGGCCACGCTCTCGACCTGCCAGCCCTGCGCGCGGGCATAGTCGGCGATGCGGGTGCGCAGGGCGGGGAGGTCGAGGTCGGGGGTGTCGGAATAATAGGTATCCTCGACGAAGACCTCGGTGTCGGAGAAGGGCAGGCAGTAGACGAAGCGGTAGCCGTCGATCTGTTCGACGGTGGCGTCCATCACTACCGGCCGCGCCAGCCCATGCGGCGCGGCGAGGCGCAGGGACTGGCCGACGAACTTCTGCCAACCGCCTGCCATGTGCGGCAGGCCATGACTGCCCCGCGCGTCGATCACTGCCCCGGCGGCGAAGCGGCGACCGTCGGCAAGGGTGACGCTGGCGGCGTCGGCGTGGGCGCTTTCGGCGCCGGTGAGCACGGCGTCGGCCGGGAGGGCTGCTCGCACTGCCTCGTCGAGTTTCGTGCCCGTAGCGCTACGGTAGGGTGTCCTTAGGTGCCTTTGAGTGCCGGGGAAACGCACCTCGTAATCGTCCCAACGGGCAACGACGATGGGGTTCAGCAGGGCCTCGCCGCCTTCGGGCAGGTCGCTGGCGAAGAAGGACCACACGTGGTCGCCGCCAAGTCGCTGACCACGCTCGAATATTGCCACGCGCAAGTCCGGTCGCCGCGCCGCGAAGGCAAGCGCGATCAGCCCTCCGGCAAGGCCGCCGCCGAGTATCGCGAGGTCACAGAACGCCGGATCGGCCGATTTTTGCTGCATCGCGGCGTTGTTTAGGCACTGCGAACGATTGCTGCAACTTGGCAGAACCCTCGCTTTACTGCATGTTCGTGACGATGACAGGGCAACTGACAGTTTGCGACGCCGCGTCGGGGGATGCGGCCGCAATAGCCGAGATTTACGCGCACTACGTGCTGGAAAGCACTGCGACGTTCGAGACCGAACCGCCCGACGAGGCGGAATCGGAACGGCGGATATGCGAGCTTATCAAGGGCGGCTACCCCTTCCTCGTCATGCGCGACGACGACGGCAAGGTGCTCGGCTTCGGCTTCGCCCAGCGCTACGGCCCGCGCGTGGGCTATCGCTACAGCGTCGAGACGACGATCTACGTCTGTCAGGACAGCCTGAACCGGGGCATCGGCAGCGCGTTGCTACAGGCACTGCTGACCGAGTGCGAAAAGCGCGGTTTCCGGCAGGCTTTCGCCGTCATCGCGGCCTCGGAGCCGGCCTCGGTCGTGCTTCATGCGCGGGCGGGGTTCCTGCCGGTGGGTACGCTGACGGCGGCGGGGTGGAAGCACGGCCAGTGGATCGACGTATTCCTCATGCAGCGCCGCCTCGGCGACGGCAACGAGACGCTGCCCGAAGGCGCCGCCCTATTCTGAACCCGGCGAAGCGCCCAGTGGCAAGTTCGCCTTTGCTGCCTCACCGTCGAGCGGTGGGCGTGGCCCTTTGCCTTGGCCTTGCGCTGCTTCTGGTCGAGCTTGCCATGGGCCGCCCGGGCATCTGTCCTTGCGGCGTCGTGCGATTCTGGGCCGGAGATGTGCAGTCCGACCAGAACAGCCAGCAGATCGCCGACTGGTACAGTTTCAGCCATGTCATCCATGGGCTGATCTTCTACGGCATCGCGCACCTGCTCTGGCGATGGACGCCGCTGGGGCGCGTCCTGTCGCCGCGTTGGGCCTTGCCGCTGGCGGTGGCGTTCGAGGGCGGGTGGGAACTGCTGGAGAACTCTCCGCTGATCATCGAGCGCTATCGGGCGGTGACGATCAGCTACGGCTACAGCGGCGACAGCGTGCTCAATTCGCTGAGTGACGTGGGCTGGATGGCGCTCGGCTTTGTCGTGGCCGCGTGCATTCCGACCCGCCTCAGCGTGGCTCTGGCGCTCGTGTTCGAGGCTTTCACGCTGTTCATGATCCGGGACAATCTGACCCTCAACGTGCTGATGCTGGTCCATCCGATCGCGGCGGTGCGGGACTGGCAGGCGGCCACCTGAAAGCCGTGCACGGCAACCCGGCGGGGCAAAACGCGTTGGTCTTCCAAGACTATTCAGGGGACGACCATGCGTTCACGCATCATTTTCCAGCTTTCGGCGGCATCGGCCGCGCTCGTCTGCATGCCTGCCTTCGCGCAGGAGGCGCCACCGGCGCAGCCGACCGAGAACGTGCTCGACGGCGATTACCTTACCGTCGGCGTCGGGGCGGTCTATGTACCCAGCTATCGCGGCTCGGATGACTACGTGGTTTCGCCGGTGCCGCTGGTGCGCGGCCATTTCAAGGGCGTGGACATCAACCCGCGCGTTGCGGGTGTGGCGCTGGATTTCATCCCCGACGACAAGGATTCGGGCATCGGCTTCTCACTCGGCCCGGTGGCGACAGTGTCCTTCAACCGCGGCCGCCGCGTGCGGGACGAAGTCGTGCGGGCGGCGGGCAAGCTCGATCCCGCGATCGAGGTCGGCGTAACCGCCGGCGTCACCAAGTACCGGGTGCTCCACGATTACGATTCGCTGACGCTTTCGACCGACGTGAAGTGGGACGTGAACGGCGCCTACAAGGGCATGGTTTTCAGTCCCGCGATCAGTTACGCGACGCCGTTCAGCCCGGGCGTGGTCGCGGTGTTCGCGCTCAGTGTGCGCCATGTCGACGACAAGTTCGCGAACTACTACTACTCGGTCACGCCGCTGCAGAGCGCGGCCAGCGGATTGCCGCAGTATGGCGCGAAAGGCGGTTGGGACAGTACCAACGCCTCGATGCTGCTGGCCTACGACCTTTCCGGCGACGTGCGTGATGGTGGGCTCTCGGTGTTCGGCGTGGCGAATTATTCGCGGATGCTGAACGACGGCAAGCGGACGCCGTTCACCTCATTGCGCGGTGATCCGAACCAGTGGATCGTGGGTGCGGGGGTCGCCTATACGTTCTGACGCCGGAAGCGTTCGACGGCTTCTGCTACCCTCCGGCGCAAGTCAGGGAGCACCTCCGCTTCGAACCAGGGGTGCTTTGCCATCCACAGCCGACTGCGCCATGCCGGGTGGGGCAACGGAAACAGCCCTTCGGGTGCCTCGCGCCATCTGCGCACCGTCTCCGTCAGATTAGGCGCGAAGCCGCGCGGCAGGTAGCGTTTCTGGGCATATTGCCCGACCAACAAAGTCAGGCGCACTTCCGGCAGTTCGGCCAGTAACGGCGCGTGCCAGCGCGGGGCGCATTCCGGGCGAGGGGGCTTGTCGCCGCCGTTCGCCTTGCCGGGATAGCAGAAGCCCGAGGGCATCTGCGCGACTTTTGCGGTGTCGTAGAACATCGCCTTGTCGAGGCCCAGCCAGCCGCGCAGTCGGTCGCCGCTGTCGTCGTCCCAGCCGATGCCGCTGGCGTGGACCTTGCTGCCCGGCGCCTGCCCGATGATGAGCAGGCGCGCGGACGGGCTGGCCGCTACGAAAGGGCGCGGCTCGAAACCCAGCGCCTTCTCGCACAGGCGGCAGGCGCGGATTTCGGTCAGCAGGGCATCGAGGGTCGGGGCGGCCATCTTTCGCAGATGGCTTCCCTGCTCCCCCGAGGCAAGGCGTCCCCCGTTATCCGACCTTGTCGAGAGCGGCGATGGGGTCCTTGGCGATCTGCGGATAGTAGGTTTCGAGCATGGCGTGCCAGTCCGCCGGAAGGTCCTCGAAGCGCTTCACTTTGCCGCCGTTGCCGAACAGGTTGAGCGTGCCGGGACGTTCGCCCATCCGCAGCCATTCCGGCCAGCTGCGCACGTCGTTGGACTGCACCCGCGTCTCGACGTTGGTGACCGCCGGGTCCAGCACCAGCGCGCTCGG
>JASGGD010000236.1:0-6872 GCA_047605225.1 Novosphingobium sp. | reverse complement strand
TCCACCACCCGCTGCGCGGGCGGTCCCCCTCCCCATCGCTGCGCGACAGGGAGGATAAGGCAACGTCCACAATGGAGGGCTGACTGCCCCAATATGCCCCCGTCCTAAGTATCCGGTCGCTGGACCGAGACGGAAGCAACACAAAGATACAATACTGCCTTCAAAGTGCCATCGAACTCACACTTTCGCGTCATTAATCACTCTTAGCACTCGCCCCCGCGACCAAATAAGGGGGCAATACCATGACCGAGATGAATCCGGTCACCGCCTATACGGACGGTGACGTCGATACCAATGAATCCACGCAGCGCTCGCTGGAGAGCATGGCCGCGGAGCGTTACTCGCGCCGCTCGGCGATGTTCCGCGGCGCCGGTGCGACCACGATGGCCTTCATGGGCACCAGCCTCCTCGCCGCCTGCGGTGACGACGGCGAAGGCGGCAGCATCGGCGGCGCCGTCTCCGTTTCGGCGGGCAGCAGCGTCGCCACCAGCGCGGGCCGCGTCGTCACGCTGACCGGCACCGTTTCGGGCAACGGGCAGGATGCCGGCTGGAACCAGCGCACCGGTCCCGAAGTCGAACTGACGGGCAACGGCGCGACCGTGACCTTCATCGCGCCTGCCGTCGCGGCCGCGACCGACCTCGTCTTCCAGTTCAGCGCCAAGCCGCTGATCGGTGAGGCCGTGACCGCGACCACCACCGTGCGCGTCTCGCCCGCAGTGCTCGGCTTCACCGCCGTCGCCCACTCGCTTAGCGACGTCGCGATGGTTCCGGAAGGCTACTCGGTCACGATCATGACCCGCCTCGGCGACCCGATCGCCGCCGGTGTCTCTGCTTATGCCAACGACGGCAGCGACGCCGACTTCGACAAGCGCATAGGCGATCACCACGACGCGCTGCACTACTTCGGCCTCTCGGCCACGGGCACGCCTGACCGCAACAGCTCGACGCGCGGCCTGATGGTCCAGAACCACGAGAACGTCACCGAGACCTACCTGCACGTGAACGGCCCCAGCGCCGCGCCGCGCCCGCTCGCCGAAGCGCTCAAGGAGATCGAGTGCCACGGCGTCTCGGTCGTCGAGTACGTCGACGGCGGCAACCGCCAGTGGACCTACAAGCAGGACAGCACCTTCAACCGCCGCATCACGCCCAACACGCCGATGTCGTTCCACGGCCCGGCGGCGGGTTCGGCCTACCTCGTCACCGCCTACTCGACTGACGGCACCGCCGGTCGCGGCACCATCAACAACTGCGCCAACGGCGTGACGGGCTGGAACACCAACCTCACCTGCGAAGAGAACTACGCGGGTTACTTCCGCCGCGATGCGGCTGACGATGCCAAGCGCACCGTCGCCGAGATCGATTCGCTGCGCCGCAACGGCGTCACCAGCCGCTCGGGCAACTACAGCTGGTCGACCGCGTCGAGCACCGACACGCGCTTCACCCGCTGGAACGCCACGATCACCGGCGCCACCGCCGCCGACGACTTCCGCTACGAGCCGAACCAGTACGGCTGGGTGGTCGAGATCGACCCGTACAACCCCACCTCGACCCCGCGCAAGCGCACCGCGCTGGGCCGCTTCGGTCACGAAGGCGCCTTCGTGCGCATTGCCGAGGGGCAGAAGCTGGGCGCCTACATGGGCGACGACTCGCGCGGCGAATACCTCTACAAGTTCGTCTCGAACGAAACCTGGGCCGCTGCCGATGCCGACGCCACCGACCGCCTTGCGGTGGGTGACAAGTACCTCGACGCCGGTACGCTCTACGTCGCCCGCTTCAACGCGGACGGCACCGGCACCTGGCTGCCGCTGGTCTACAGCCCGACCTTCCCGAAGCGTCCGGCCAGCGGCACGTACCGCGAATACACCTTCACCAGCCAGGCCGACATCTGCGTCAACACCCGCTTCGCCGCCGACGCGGTGGGCGCGACGCCGATGGACCGCCCGGAATGGACCGTGGGCAACCCGGTCACCGGTGAAATCTACCTGACGCTGACCAACTCGAACAACTCGTTCCGCCCGGTCACCGGCACCAACGCCGCCAACCCGCGTTCGTACAACGACCCCAAGGGCGCGTCGAACTCGTCGCAGACCGGCAACCCGAACGGCCACATCGTGCGCTTGCGCGAAGACGGCGACACCACCAGCGCCACGACGTTCAAGTGGGACATCTACCTCTTCGGTGCCGACTCCACCGATGCGGACCCCACCAACGTCAACATCTCGGGCCTCACCACCGCGAACGATTTCTCGAGCCCGGACGGCGCGTACTTCTCGCGTTCGACCAACCCCTCGGGCCAGATCAATCCGCTGATGTGGATCGAGACCGACGACGGTGCCCTGACCGACCGCACCAACTGCATGCTGCTCGCCGCGATCCCCGGCCACGTCGGTGACGGCGGCGCCTACACGGTGAACAATTCGGGCAACACGCAGAACACGTTCGTCGGCGCCAAGGCGACCGCGGCCAACCTGCGCCGCTTCCTCGTCGGCCCGGTCGAGTGCGAGATCACCGGCATCGACCAGACGCCGGACGGCCGCACCCTGTTCGTGGGCATCCAGCACCCGGGCGAGGGCGGTACGTACGCCGCACCGACCAGCCACTGGCCGAACTCGCAGGACGGCAGCACGCCGGCTGCGACGGTGCGCCCGCGTTCGGCACTGATCGCGATCACCAAGAACGACGGCGGCGTGATCGGTCTCTGATCGAGGCTCCCCTTGGGGAGAATGCAGGGGGAGGGGGCGCCGATGGCGCCTCCTCCCTTGGCGTTTGTGCAGAATCCTCCCCGTTGCGCAGCAATGGGGAGGGGGACCGCCGCGAAGCGGTGGTGGAGGGGGCTAAGACGCGCGAGTTCCCCCTCCGTCAGTCGCTGCGCGACTGCCACCTCCCCATCGCTTCGCGACAGGGAGGATTTAGGGTCAGAACCGGTCGGCGTTCATCACCTTGGCCCAAGCCGCGACGAAGTCATCCACGAACTTGCGCTTCGCATCGTCCGAGGCATAGACCTCCGACACCGCGCGCAGCTCGGAATTCGACCCGAACGCCAGATCCACCGGGCTCGCCGTCCAGCGTAGCTTGCCGGTCTTGCGGTCCTTGCCGTCATAGAGCCCCGGCGTCGCACTCTTCGACCAGACCGTGTCCATCGACAGCAGGTTGACGAAGAAGGCATTGTCGAGACTGCCGGGTGTCGCGGTGAAGACCCCCGCGCTCGACTTGCCCGCATTGGCGCCCAGCGCGCGCATGCCGCCGACCAGCACCGTCATCTCCGGCACCGTCAGGTCGAGGGCATCGGCCTTGTCGACCAGCGCCGCAGCGGGATCGAGCCGGTAATCCGCCGTGTAGTAATTGCGGAAACCGTCGGCCTTGGGCTCAAGGTAGGCGAACGATGCCACGTCGGTCTGCTCCTGCGCCGCATCGACGCGGCCCGGGGTGAAGGGCACCGTCACCGGATAGCCGGCCTTGCTCGCGGCCTGCTCGACCCCGGCATTGCCCGCCAGCACGATGAGGTCGGCCATCGACACTTGCTTGCCCGACTTTGCGAAGTCCGTCTGCACTGCCGTCAGCTTCGCCAGCACTTTGGCCAGTTCCGCCGGATCGTTGACTGCCCAGCCGCGCTGCGGGTCCAGCCTCAGGCGCCCGCCATTGGCGCCGCCGCGCATGTCGGTGCCCCGGAAGGTCGAGGCCGAAGCCCAGGCCGTGCGCACCAGTTCGGGCGTGGTGAGGCCGGAGGCGAGGACCTTGGCTTTCAGCGCGCTCTGGTCCGCCTCGCTGACGGGTGCGAAGCTCGCCTGCGGCAGCGGGTCCTGCCACGAGAACGTCTGGTTCGGAATGTCCTTGCCCAGATAGCGCGCCTGCGGGCCGAGGTCGCGGTGCGTCAGCTTGAACCACGCCCGCGCGAAAGCTTGTGCGAATTCCTCGGGGTTCTCGTGCCAGCGCTGCGCGATCTTGAGGAATTCGGGATCCTGCTTGATCGCGATGTCGGTGGTGAACATGATCGGCGCGTGGGTCTTGCCCTTGATATGCGCGTCGGGAACCATGCTGGCGGCCGCCGGATCGGTGGGAATCCACTGCGTCGCACCGGCCGGGCTCTTGGTCTTCACCCACTCCATGCCGAGCAGGTTGTCGAGGTATTGCGAGGTGAACTTGATCGGGTTCGCCGACCATGCGCCTTCTAGGCCGCTGGTGATGGCATCCTCGGCATTGCCCTTGCCGCACTTGTTCTCCCAGCCCAGGCCCTGCTTCTCGGTCCCGGCGGAGGAGGGATCGGTGCCCATGCACTTGTTCGGGTCATGCGCGCCGTGCGCCTTGCCGAAGGTGTGGCCGCCCGCGATCAGCGCCAGCGTCTCCTCATCGTTCATCGCCATGTTGCCGAAGGCGCGGCGGATGTCGGCGGCGGCGGAGATCGGATCGTGGTTGCCGTTCGGCCCTTCCGGGTTGACGTAGATCAGCCCCATCTGCGTCGCGGCGAGCGGGCCTTTCAGGTTGCCCTTCGCGTCGCGGCGCTTGTCGGTCATCATCTTGGTTTCCGGCCCCCAGAACACGAGGTCCGGCTGCCAGGCGTCGATGCGGCCGCCCGCGAAGCCGATGGTCTTGAAGCCCATGTCCTCCAGCGCGACGTTGCCGGTCAGCACCATGAGGTCGCCCCACGACAGCTTGCGGCCGTACTTCTGCTTGATCGGCCAGACGAGGCGGCGGGCCTTGTCGAGACTGACGTTGTCGGGCCACGAATTCAGCGGTTCGAAGCGCTGTTCGCCGCCGTCCGAGCCGCCGCGTCCGTCGCCGACGCGGTAGGTGCCCGCGCTGTGCCAGGCCATGCGGATGAAGAACGGGCCGTAGTGGCCGTAGTCGGCGGGCCACCACGATTGCGAGGTGGTCAGCACCTTGCGGATGTCCGCCTTGACCGCGTCGAGGTCGAGCGTGGCGAACTCCTTCGCGTAGTCGTAATCGGCGCCGTAGGGGTTGGACTGGGCTTCGTGCTGGCGCAGCGCGGCGAGGTCCAGCTTCTGCGGCCACCAGTCCTTGTTGGACATGCCGCCGGGCTTGGTCCCGGCGTCGCCGGCGGTTTCGGAGACGGTCTCGGCCTCCTCGGCAGCCAGCGCAGGCGCGGCGAGCGCGCAGCAGGCGGCGCCGAGCAGCAGCGCGAGGGTACGGTTTGTGGCGGTGGTCATGGCCTCTCTCCTCCTGTTGCTTTGGCCCTTGTGAGGGCGGGCAGAGGGTACGCCCGTCCGCCGAGTGTGCGTTAGTGCGCTTCGCCGATGAGAGTGATCGGAGGGGGCGATCAAAATCGAAAAGCTAAGCGATTTGTGCGATTTGTTGCCGGTCCATCGCCGGGGCGTTGCGCGTGGGTGTCTGCTGGAAACGCGGGGCATCCTGACCTAATAGACAAGCCTGTTGAATAGCGCGCATGGGAGAGACCGCGTGACCCCACCCGAGGCCTACGAGCCCAACCGCCTCACCGCAGCGGACATGGACGCCGAAGTGCTCGCGACGTATCCGACCGAGGCGTTTCTCTCGAAGGACTACCTCGCGGCGGAGAAGACGCTGCTGTGGCCCAAGGTCTGGCAGATGGTCGAGCGCGAGAGCGACCTGCCCAACCCCGGCGACTGGCTGACCTACGACGTCGCCGACGAATCCGTGATCGTGCTGAGGAAGGACGACGGTTCGCTGAAAGCCTTCCACAATGTCTGCCCGCACCGGGGCCGCCAGCTCGTCTCGGTGCCGGAGATGCTGCCGGGGAAGGTCCACGACGTGCGCGGGAGCAACCGCCGCAACTTCATCTGCGGCTTCCACGGCTGGACCTTCGATCTGGAGGGGCAGAACACCTACATCCTCGACCCGCAGGACTGGCAGAACAAGCTGACGCCCGAGATGACCTGCCTGTCTCCGGTGCAGGTCGATACCTGGGGCGGCTACATCTACATCACCATGGACCCCGACGCCGTGCCGCTGGCCGAGTGGATGGGCCGCGCCGGGGAGATCCTCGGCCACTTCCAGCTGGAGAAGATGCACTACAAGTGGCGCCAGTGGGCGATCTACGACTGCAACTGGAAGACCGCGATCGAGGCGTTCCTCGAACCCTACCACGTCGCGGGCACGCATACGCAGCTGCTGGCCTATGGCGATTACTATGCGCTCAGCCGCCAGTACGGGCTGCACTCGGTGTCCAGCTACGACACCCGCGACGCCAGGTTCGCGATGAGCGAGAGCGCCGGCACCACCCGCGCCGGCAAGGGCGACGACCCGCGCGTCTCCACCTACGAGCTGATCCGCGAGAACTACGAGACGGTGAACTACTCCGCCTCCACCGAGACGCTGGTGAATGCCGCCAGCCGCCTCCAGCACGAACTGCCCGAGGACGCCACCCCGCAGGAATGCATCGCCCACTGGCTCAAATCCGCCAAGGCCGACGACGCCGCGCGCGGGGTGATCTGGCCCGAGGTCCCCCCTGAGATCAAGAAGGAAGGCGGCCTCGCCTGGGGCCTGTTCCCCAACCAGAACATCCTCCACGGCGAGACCTTCGCGCTGTGCTACCGCGTGCGCCCCTACAAGGACGACCCGGACAAGTGCGTGTTCGAAAGCTACGCCCTCGAACGCTTCCCCGACGGCGAGGCGCCGCAGACCGAGTGGACGTACGCCGACCCCATCGGCGAACTGTGGGGCTCGGTGCTGGCGCAGGACTTCTCCAACATGCAGTTCGTGCAGAAGGGCATGAAGTCCAGCGGCTTTCGCGGTCCGCTGCCCAACCCGCATCAGGAGCAGAAGGTCATCAACCTCCACCGCAACCTCGCCAACTTCATGGGCGGGCGAGGGGCGCCCACCAAGCTGGGGGTGTGAGCGGCTAAGCCCACCCCCAACCCCTCCCGCAAGCGGGAGGG
>JASGGD010000235.1:0-6873 GCA_047605225.1 Novosphingobium sp. | reverse complement strand
CCACCGACTGCGTCGGCGGTCCCCCTCCCCATTCCTTCGGAACGGGGAGGATTCATCAGCTTCAGAACGGCAGGTTGTACAAACGCACCGCGTTATCCTGCAGCACCTTCTTGCGGGTGGCGTGGTCATAGCCGCCCAGCACGTCCTTCAGGTGCTCCTGCACGCCCGGGTAGAGCGAGGTGGGGTGCGGGAAGTCGGTTTCGAACATGACGTTGTCGACGCCGATGATCTCCAGCAGATACTTGGGCGCGATCTTCTCGAACCAGAACGTGCAGAAGAAGTGGTCGCGGAAGTAATCCCAGGGCTGCTTCTTCAGCACGTCACGCATGATCGGCAGCATCTCGCGGAACTGATGCTCCAGCGCCTCGACCGCGAAGGGCACCCAGCCCGCGCCGCTCTCGATCAGGCCGATCTTGAGGCCGGGATGGCGGTCGAGACGGCCCGAGACCATCCAGTTGCCGAGCGTCGCGGCATTGCCGATCGAGAACATCGTCGCCACCACCGACAGGGTTTGCTCGAACTTGAAGCCTTCCCAGGTCAGCGTGTTGGGATCGATCGCCGCATTGAGATGGAAGTTGAGCGGCATGCCGGTGGCGTCGCACATCTCAAGGAACGGAGTCCAGTAGTCGTGGTTGAAGCTGGGCACGCCGACCCGCTCGGGCGTGTCGGGCACGACGAAGCCCTTGAGGCCGATATCGTGACAGCGCTTCGCCTCAACTTCCAGCGCCTTCTGGTCCCAGAACGGCAGGTGCGCCATGTTGAAGATGCGCTGACCTGATGTCTCCTGGTATTCCGCGGAGGCATCGTTGTAGATCTGCACGATGCGCAACGCGAGGTCAGGATCGCCCAGACTCATCAGCGAACCCGCCTGCGTCACGCCCGAGTTCTGGAAGCAGATCTGTGCATGGACGCCCATGTCGTCCATCGCCTGCAGGCGTTCCTTGATCTGGTGGCCGCCCGGATGGGCTTCTTCCAGCTTGCGGAAGGCGAGTCGGCCGAGCAGCTTGTTGTTGTCGGCACGGATCACATTTCCGCCCAGCGTGCCGAAGTCACGATCGCCCACGAACCACCGGTCGATGCCGTCCACCCGCTCGACCCGCGGCATCTTGTCTTTCCAGCCAGCCGGAGCGCGGCTGGTGAAGAGGTCCGGCGCCTCGGTGATGTGAGTGTCGGTGTCGACGATCTTGATGCCCTCGAACATCGGATCGAGACCGCCCGACTGCGAGGCGTAGTCTACCTCGCGGATCACGCCGCCTTCGGTATATCCTTCCGCCGACCAGTACTTGCGGGCGTTCGCCGCCATCTCCTGTGTTTCAGACTCGGCCATGTGTTGTCTCCCGAAAACCGATTGCCTCCCATGTCGCAATCGGACGGCGTTGAGACAATCACGCAGGGCAACGCCGGGACGATGACTGGTTCGGGAGGCTAACGGATGGGGCTTCGACAGGCTGTGCCTGACCCTTCGACAAGCTCAGGGCGAGCGGATGTAGAGCAATACTCCCGATTCCGCTCAGGCTGAGCTTGTCGAAGCCCCGTCCGCAGACTGTCGTACACGGAAGACCTCAGCCCCGCACTTCCTTCAGAGACGGCTCCATACGGTAATCCGGCAGGCCATCGAGCGCATTGCGCAGCGCCTCGCTCCAGCTGGTCGAGACGGACTGGAAATACGGATCGGACGCCTCGATCCGCCGCTCGTGCCGGGGGGCGAAGTTGTCGCGCTCGATCACAAGCAGGTCCAGCGGCAGGCCCACCGACAGGTTCGCCTTGAGCGTCGAATCGAACGACACCGTCATCAGCTTAACCGCGCTCTCGAAGCTCATGTCGCGCTCGTAGCCGCGGATCAGGATCGGGCGGCCGTACTTGGTCTCGCCGATCTGGAAGAACGGGGTGTCGAAGCTGGCCTCGATGAAATTGCCCTCGGGGTAGATGAGGAACAGCCGGGGCTCCATGCCCTTGATCTGGCCCGCCACGATCATCGAGGCGCTGAAGGTTCCGGCGGCCGCCTTCTGGCCGTTGTCGGTGGCGCGTTCCTCGATGATGTCCTGCAGCAGGTTGCCCACGATCGAGGCGACCTTGAACATCGTCGGCGCTTCCAGCAGCGAATTGTGCCGCTCGGCCGGGGCCTTGGTGCGTTCCTCCAGCTGGCTGATGACGGCCTGCGTGGTGGCGAGATTGCCCGCCGTCATGACAGAGATGATCCGCTCACCGGGGATCTCCCAGTGGACCATCTTGCGGAAGGTCGAGATGTTGTCGACGCCCGAATTGGTGCGCGTGTCGCTCATCAGGACGAGCCCGCGATCGAGCATCATGCCGACACAATAAGTCATGGTACTACGTCAAACCCCGTGCAAACCCGTGCCGCCCGTACCCCACCGTGCGATGAGGGTCTAGCTGCCTTGCGTCTGCTGCTGCCCGCCCTGTGCGGACTGCTGCTGCTGCATTCCTACCCGATCTTCATCTACCGAGAGGTGAACGTCGAGTCGGGTTTCTCCCGCCCCCATGGCGATACCCGTGACCGGCGCGGCTTCCGAATAGTCGCATCCCGTCGCCACGCGAATGTAACGTTCGTCCGGACAGATCGCGTTGGAGACGTCGAAGCCCACCCAGCCGAGCCCCGGCACATGCGCCTCGGCCCAGCCGTGGCCGGCCTCCTGCTCGGTGCGATCGTCCATCCGCAGGTAGCCGCCGACATAGCGCATCGGCACGTCGAGCATGCGCCCGGCGGCGATGAAGATATGCGCATGGTCCTGGCACACCCCCTTGCCCGCCGCGAGCGCCTGTTCGGCCGTCGTCTGCGAATCAGTGGTGCCCGGCACGTACTCCACCTGCTCGCCGATCACGCGCGACAGGGTGTGAAGATAGCCGAGCATGTCCGAGCGATCCGCCTCGATCCCCGCAAGCAGCTGCCGCACCTTGGCGCCGGGCTTGGTCAGCTTCGTCGGGCGCAGGAAGCACCACAGCGGCATGAGCCCGAAGTTCTGGCCGACGACTCCGTTATTGTCGACCGTCTGCACCGTGCCCTCGCACGTCACCACCACCTCCGGCACGCCCGGCTCGATCGAGACGAGATCGACGTGGTTGTAGTGCTGGTCCTCGTAGGACGCCTGAGGCTCCGCGCCCTCCAGCGTCATGCGCCAGTCGAGCACTTCCTGCCCGTGCGTGGACTTGGGCTTGAGGCGCAGGCGCTGCAATCCGTGCGTCACCTTGTCGGCGAAGACGTAGCGCGTGGTGTGCTTGACGGTCAGGAGCACCCTTGTGCCCTCCTACTCGCTGAAACGGTAATCGGCGGCGATGGCACTGCCGATCTCGATGGTCTTGCCGATGAAGTCCTGCAGGAATTCGTGCAGGCCGGTCTCGAAAATCTCCTCGATCGAGGTCTCGTGCAGCTTCGCCCCCGCATCGCGGAGCAACTGGTGCGCGGGCACCTCGTTGCCGTACTCCTTGGCAAGGCCCGCCATGTTGCTGCGGATCTTGTCATAGCAGAACATCAGACTGCGCGGAAACTGCCCGTCGAGGATCAGGAACCGGGCAATGCCGCGCGGGTCCATCGATCCGGCGTTGAGCCACGAATAGGCCCGGTTGCCCGCGACCGAACGCAGCAGCGTATCCCACTGTACGTTGTCGAGGCTGGAGCCCACCCACGCCGCGCTCGGCAGCAGCACGTAATACTTCACATCGAGGATGCGCGCGGTGTTGTCGGCCCGCTCGATGAAAGTGCCGATGCGCGAGAAGTTGAACACTTCGTTGCGCAGCATCGTGCCTTCCAGCGCACCGCGCACCAGCGTGCCGGTGCGGCGGATCTGCATGAGCACTTCGCCGAGGTTGGTCTCCCGCACCGGCCGCGCGAGCAGTTCGCGCAAGTGCATCCAGCCCTCGTTGGTGGTTTCCCAGACCGCGTTGGTCAGGCTGGTGCGCACGACGCGGGCATTGGTGCGCGCATTCTCCACCATCGACAGGACCGAGGCCGGATTGTCCTTCTCGCGCAGCAGGTAGTTGAATACCTGCGGCCCGGTGAACTCGCTATGGTGCTGGCAATAGTCTTCGAGCTGCCCGGTCGTGGTGAGGACCGACTTCCACTCCTCGTCCTGCGACTGGCGGCTGCCCCGCGTCAGCGCGAGGTGGAACCCCACGTCGATCAGCCGCGCGGTGTTCTCCGCGCGTTCGAGGTAGCGGCTCATCCAGTAGACGCCGTTCGCGCCGCGGCCCAGCATCAGTGATTACCCCCGATCATTCCCACCGCGCTCATTCGTCCAGCACCCAGCTGTCCTTGGTGCCGCCCCCTTGCGAGGAATTGACCACCAGCGACCCTTTCTTGAGCGCCACGCGCGTCAGCCCGCCCGGCGTGATGTCGATCCCGTCGGGCGAGACGAGCACGAAAGGCCGAAGATCGACGTGCCGGGGCGCGAGGCCCTCCTTGGTGAAGATCGGCACGGTCGAGAGCGAAAGCGTGGGCTGGGCGATGTAGTTGCCCGGCTTGGCGCGCAGTTTCTGCTCGAACTCGGCGATCTCCTTCTTCGAGGAGGTCGGCCCGATCAGCATGCCGTAGCCGCCCGAACCATGGACTTCCTTGACCACCAGATCGGCGAGATTGTCGAGCACGTAGCCCAGCGAATCCGCTTCGGAGCAGCGCCATGTCGGCACGTTCTGCAGGATCGGCTTCTCGCCGGTGTAGAACTCGACGATCTCGGGCATGTAGCTGTAGATCGCCTTGTCGTCGGCGATGCCGGTGCCCGGAGCATTGGCGATGGTGACGCCGCCCGAGCGGTAGACGTCGAAGATGCCCGCCACGCCCAGCACCGAGTTCGGATTGAAGGTCAGCGGGTCGAGGTAGTCGTCGTCCACGCGGCGGTAGATCACGTCGATCGCCTTGTAGCCGGTGGTCGTGCGCATGCACACGCGCCCGTCCATGACGCGCAGGTCGCTGCCCTCGACCAGCTCCGCCCCCATCTGGTCGGCGAGGAAGGCGTGCTCGAAATAGGCGGAATTGTAGATGCCCGGCGTCAGCACCGCGACGACGGGACGCTTGCCGCCCTTGTAGGCCGCCGGAGCGCAGGCCCGCAGCGAACGGGCGAGGCGGCGCGGATAGTCGGAGACGGGGCGCACCGGAACCTTGGTGAAGAGTTCCGGGAACATCGCCATCATCGTCTCGCGGTTCTCCAGCATATAGGAGACGCCGGACGGCGTGCGGGCGTTGTCTTCCAGCACCATGAAGTCGTCCGGCCCGGTGCGGACGAGATCGATGCCGACGATATGCGTGTAGACCCCGCCCGGCGGCGTGAAGCCGATCATCTGGCTGAGGAACGCTTCGTTGTTGCGCAGCGCCTCGATCGGCAGGCGGCCCGAGCGGATGATCTCCTGCCGGTGATAGAGATCCTGCAGGAAGGCGTTGATCGCCCGTACCCGCTGCTCGATCCCGCGCGTCAGCTTGCGCCATTCGCGTGCGGTGATGATGCGGGGGATCATGTCGAAGGGGATCAGACGTTCCTCGCCCGCGTCATCCCCGTAGACATTGAAGGTGATGCCTATGCGGCGGAAGAAGCGCTCGGCCTCCGCATCCTGCCGCCGTAGCCAGGTGGTATCCTGACCATCGAACCATTGGCGGAATTCTTCATATGCGGGACGTACGGAGCCGTCCGCGTTGAGCATCTCGTCGAAGTTCTTGCTGCCCGCAGTCGCCATTGTGACTCCCTGTTGACCGATTGATGCAACAGGAATCGGGACTTGCCAAGCGCTCTCGCTGCAAGTGCGAAAGAAAATTAAGCGGACGGTGAACGCGGTGAAATCAGAGCGATTTGATCGTTAATGCAAGGCGGCGGCTTGCATCGAGGGGGCCTCAACAAGCTCAGCCTGAGCGGGATTGAGAGGTTGGCCCCCTACCCCGCTCACCCTGAGCCTGTCGAAGGGTCAGGCACGGCCTCTCGAAGCCCCATCCGCCAGCAACCCCCGCGCCGTCAGATCCGCCCGCAGCGCGTCGGCACCGTCGAAATGATGGACCTGCCAGCCCAGCGCACGCGCAGCGGCGATGTTGTCGGCGTTGTCGTCGATGAACAGCATCGCGCGCGGATCATGGCCAAAGCGCTGCGCGGCGAGATCGAAGATACGTGCGTCGGGCTTGAGCAGCTTCTCGTCACCCGAGACGACGATGTCGCCGAACAGGTCGAACAGCGGCTCGCCGGCGCGGTATTCGTGCCAGAACGCGCTCGCGAAATTGGTGATGGCGAAGAGCGGCACCCCGCGCACGGCCAGTTCGCGCACGATCTCGTGGCTGCCGGGAACGTTGCCGGGGATCGTCTCACCGAAGCGGGTGGCGTAGGCGTCGAGCAGGTCGTCGTGGCCGGGGAACTCGGCCTTGCGGGCGGCGACCATCTCGGCAAGGTCGCGGCCGCCGTCGTGCTCGACGTGCCAGTCCTGCGTGACGACGTTGGCCATGAACCAGTCGAGCCGCTCGGGCTCAGGGATCAGCTTGCCGAACAGCAGGCGCATGTCCCACTCGATCAGCACCTTGCCGACGTCGAAGACGACGGCTTCGATTTCACGAACTGCAGACATGACAAGACCCCCGCGATCGGCGGGGGCCTCATGCACGCGACGAAACCGTCCGCCTGTTATCGCCCGCCGAAGCGGGCGGACAGGATCAGCCCTGGCGGGCCTTGAAGCGACGGTTGGTCTTGTTGATGACGTAAGTACGGCCGCGACGACGGATCACGCGGTTGTCCCGGTGACGGTCCTTGAGCGACTTCAGGCTGTTGCGAATCTTCATAGTCTATCTCGTCCGTGTCGTCGTGGCGGTTACCGACCGCCGGAAATTCGAAGTGGCGCCGTTAGTGGTACGCTGCGGCAAAGTCAAGCGTTACGGGCCGTTGCGGGCACCCG
>JASGGD010000234.1:0-6881 GCA_047605225.1 Novosphingobium sp. | reverse complement strand
AGCAGGTGGAAAACGGCGCGCAGGTCATCGACGTCAACATGGACGAAGGCCTGCTCGACGCCGTCGAGGCGATGACCACCTACCTCAAGCTGATCGCCGCCGAGCCGGACATCGCCCGCGTGCCGGTGATGGTCGACAGTTCCAAGTGGGAGGTGATCGAAGCGGGCCTCAAGTGCGTGTCGGGCAAGCCGATCGTCAATTCGATCTCGATGAAGGAAGGCGAGGAGCAGTTCCTCGATCACGCACGCAAGTGCATGGCCTATGGCGCAGCCGTGGTCGTCATGGCCTTCGACGAGACCGGCCAAGCCGACACCAAGGAGCGCAAGATCGAGATCTGCGAGCGCGCCTACAAGCTGCTCGTCGGCATCGGTTTTCCGCCCGAGGACATCATCTTCGACCCCAACGTCTTCGCCGTCGCCACCGGCATCGAGGAGCATGACCGCTACGGTCTGGACTTCATCGAGGCCGTAGCGGAGATCAAGGCGCGCTGTCCGCACGTCCACTTCTCGGGCGGTCTGTCAAACCTCTCGTTCAGCTTCCGCGGCAACGAGACGGTGCGCCGCGCGATGCATTCGGTGTTCCTGTACCACGCGATCCCGGCGGGTCTGGACATGGCGATCGTCAACGCCGGCCAGCTCGACGTCTACGACCAGATCGACCCGGCCCTTCGCGAAGCCTGCGAAGACGTCATCATGATGCGCCGCCCCGGCGTGGGCGAGGACGGCAAGACCGCCACCGAGCGCCTGATCGAGCTGGCCGAATCGTTCAAGGGCAAGGACACCGTCGCCGAAAAGGCCGCCGAGGAATGGCGCGGCTGGGATGTGGTCAAGCGCATCGAACACGCACTGGTGCGCGGCATCGACGCTTACGTGGTGGAAGACACCGAGGAAGCCCGCGCCGCGATCGCTGCCGCCGGTGGCCGCCCGATCGAAGTGATCGAAGGCCCGCTGATGGGCGGCATGAACGTGGTCGGCGACCTGTTCGGCAGCGGCAAGATGTTCCTGCCGCAGGTCGTGAAGTCCGCCCGCGTGATGAAGAAGGCCGTCGCCCACCTCATCCCCTTCATCGAAGCGGAGAAGGACGCCAAGACCAAGGCGAAGGGCCGCATCATCATGGCCACCGTCAAGGGCGACGTCCATGACATCGGCAAGAACATCGTGGGCGTCGTGCTCCAGTGCAACGGCTACGAGGTGATCGACCTCGGCGTCATGGTGCCGTGGAGCAAGATCCTCGAATCGGCGAACGAAAACGAGGCGGACATCATCGGCCTGTCGGGCCTCATCACCCCCTCGCTCGACGAGATGGTGACTGTTGCCGAGGAAATGCAGCGCGCGGAGATGAACATCCCGCTGCTGATCGGCGGCGCCACCACATCGAAGGTCCATACCGCGCTGCGCATCGACCCGGCCTATACCGGCACCGTGGTCCATGTGCTCGACGCCAGCCGCGCGGTGGGCGTCGCCTCGCAGCTGCTGTCCGACACGCAGGCGGAAGGCTTCAAGTCGTCGGTCGCGATCGACTACGAGAAGGTCCGCGAGGCCCGCGCCAACAAGGGCCAGAGCGACCTGCTGCCGATCGCCGAAGCGCGCGCCAACGCCTTCCCGACCGACTTCGCGCAAAAGCCCGCCGCGCCCGCGCAGCCGGGCCTGCATGTGTTCGAGGACTGGGATCTCAAGGATCTGGTTGAAACCTTCGACTGGATGCCCTTCTTCCGCGCGTGGGAACTGGCGGGTAACTACCCCGCGATCCTGACCGACCCGGTCGTCGGCGAAAGCGCCAGCAGCCTGTTCGCCGATGCGCAGGCGATGCTGGAAAAGATCATCGACGAGAAGTGGCTGACCGCCCGCGGCGTCTGCGCCTTCTGGCCCGCGCATTCGGAAGGCGACGACGTGCTTCTCGAAGACGGCACGCGCCTGCCGTTCCTGCGCCAGCAGTTCAAGAAGTCGCGCGGGCGTGCGAACTTCTGCCTGTCGGACTTCATCGCGCCCGAAAGCGACTGGCTCGGCGGCTTCGCGGTGGGCATCCACGGCATCGAGCCGCATCTGGAACGCTTCAAGGCCGCGCACGACGACTATTCGGACATTCTGCTGAAGGCCCTCGCCGACCGCTTCGCCGAAGCCTTTGCCGAGCGCCTGCACCAGCACGTCCGCACGACCCTGTGGGGCTATGCCCCGGATGAGCAGTTCACCAACGAAGCGCTGATCCGCGAGGAATATCGCGGCATCCGCCCGGCGCCCGGCTATCCCGCCTGCCCCGACCATTCGCTCAAGCCCATCCTGTTCGATCTGCTGAAGGCGCAGGACAACGCCGGTATCGTCCTGACCGAAAGCCAGGCCATGCTGCCGACGGCGGCGGTTTCGGGCTTCTACTTCGCCCACCCGGAAAGCGAGTACTTCGGCGTCGCCCGGATCGGTCGCGACCAGTTGGAAGACTACGCCGTGCGTCGCGGCGTGGACCTGCCGACCGCCGAACGCTGGCTACGTCCGAATCTCGATTAGACGACCTGCTCGGTCAGATCGGGGCGACAGGAAGCGATTGACCCGCTGAGGAACGACTTCGATGACGAGGCTGCCAGCCTCGTTGAGTGGGACGGGCTGGCGGCTTAGAGCGGGCCGTAACAAGCCCAACCGGGACGGCAAAACGCCCTCGCGTCCTGCCGTCCTCACATGATCGGCTAGCTTAGGCCAGCCAGTCCGGCACCTGCTCGGCCGCAAGGATCGTGGCGGGCTCGATGCGGTTGGCGACGAGTGCCCACTTGTCGCCGTCGACCATCACCTCGGGCACCAGCGCGCGGCTGTTGTAGGTGTTGGCCATCGTCGCGCCATAGGCACCGGCGGTGCGGAACACGCCGAGGTCGCCCGCCTTCACCACATCGATCTCGCGCGCCATGGCGAACGTGTCGGAACTTTCGCAGATGGGGCCGACGATGTTGGCGGTCATCATCTCGCCCGAGGGCTTCACGGCCGCGAAATCGTGCCAGGCGTCGTACATCGCCGGGCGGGCGAGGTCGTTCATCGCCGCATCGACGACGATCCACGGATTCGTGGTGCCCTGCTTCACGCGCACCACTTCGGTGACCAGCACGCCCGAGTTGCCGGTGATGACGCGGCCCGGCTCGAACATCAGGGTAACGCCCCAGTCGCCCGCGACCTCGGCCACCATGCGGCCGTAGTCGGCAGGCGTCGGCAGGTCGTCGGTCGCCTTGTAGGGCACGCCGAGGCCGCCGCCGAGGTCCATGTGCGTGATGGTCAGACCCTGCGAGCGCAGGGTTTCCATCAACGCGCCCATCTTGATGAAGGCCTGCCGCGAGGGTTCGAGGTCGCTGATCTGGCTGCCGATATGGACGGCAAGGCCGCGCATCTCAAGGCCCGGCAGTGCCGAGAGACGTTCGTAGATGCCGGCTGCGCGGTCGTATGCGACGCCGAACTTGTTTTCGGCCTTGCCGGTCGAGATCTTGGCGTGCGTGCGTGCATCGACGTCCGGATTGACGCGCAGGGTGCAGGTCGCCTTCGCGCCCAGTTCCGCCGCGATCTCGGAGAGTTCGACGCCCTCTTCCTCGCTCTCGAGGTTGAACTGGCCGATCCCGGCGCGCACGGCAGCGGTCAGCTCGGCGCGGGTCTTGCCGACGCCGGAGAAGACCACGTCCTCCGCCTTCATGCCCGCTGCCAGCGCGCGGTTCATCTCGCCCTCGGAGACGACGTCGGCGCCGTAACCTTCCTTGGCCAGCAGGCGCAGGACGGCGAGGTTAGGGTTGGACTTCACCGCGAAGGCGATGTGGATGCTGGGCAGCGCCGAAAGCGCTTCGCGGAAAACCTTCGCATGGCGCGAAAGCGTGGCGCGCGAATAGACGTAGACCGGCGTGCCGACTTCGCGGGCGATTTCGGCCAGCGGCACCTGTTCGGCGTTCATCGCGCCGTCTGTAATTGCAAAATGATCCATGGAATTTTCTTACTCGGGCTGGCCGGATGCGGCTGTCGTCGGGTCGGGCTGCGGCGCTTCGGGCGGCGGCAGGTCGAACGGGTCGTCCTGACGTTCCTCGGAGCGGGTCCGCAGCTCGACGCTGCGCTCGGGGATGGCGATGGTCGGCGTGGTGAGAAGCTCCGAGGCCGCCGGTTTGTCCGCCCGGCCATAGGGCGCGGGCGGCATCTCCTGCCCCGGTTTCAGGCCGAGTGCCGATTTCTGCCCGCACGCGGCAAGGCTGAGGAGCACCAGAACAACAGCGGCCTTCTTCATCAACCTACTTACTCCAGACCGAGCGAAACGCGGGCATCGGCCACGCGCAGGCGCACCTGCTCGGGCGCGGTGCCGCCGTGCGAACTGCGCGCGGCGACCGATGCCTCGACCGAGAGCGCCTTGAATACGCGTTCGTCGATGCGGCTGTCGATGGCTTTCAGGTCCTCCAGCGGCAACTGGTCGAGCGGCACTCCCCGCTGCTCGGCCAGCTTGACCGCCGCGCCGGTGATGTGGTGCGCCTCGCGGAAGGGAATGTCGGCCTGACGCACCAGCCAGTCGGCAAGGTCGGTGGCGGTGGCGAAGCCGAGTTCGGCGGCGGCGCGCATGCGCTCGGTCTTGAAGCGGGTGTCGGCGACCATGCCGGTCATCGCCGCGATCGACAGCGCCAGCAGGCCGGCGGCCTCGAACACCGGCGGCTTGTCGTCCTGCATGTCCTTCGAATAGGCGAGCGGCAGGCCCTTCATCGTCATCATCAGAGACATCAGGCAGCCCGAGATCCGGCCCGAATGGCCGCGCACCAGTTCGGCGGCGTCGGGGTTCTTCTTCTGCGGCATGATCGAGCTACCGGTGGACAGAGCATCGGGCAGCGCCACGAAGCCGAAGGGCTGGCTGGCCCAGATGATGAACTCCTCGGCCAGACGCGACAGGTGGAGCGAGCACTGGCTGGCGGCCATCAGGTAATCGAGCGCGAAGTCGCGGTCGGACACCGAATCGAGGCTGTTGTCGGTCGGCCCGTCGAAGCCCAACGCCTGCGCGGTCATCGTGCGGTCGATCGGGAAGCCGGTCCCGGCCAGCGCTGCCGAACCGAGCGGGCTGCGGTTCATGCGCTTACGGGCGTCGGCGAAGCGCGAACGGTCGCGGCCGATCATCTCGTAATAGGCCATCAGGTGATGGCCGAGCGTTACCGGCTGCGCGGTCTGCAGGTGGGTGAAGCCGGGCATGATCGAATCGGCATGTTCCCCTGCGCGGGTGACCAGCGCCACCTGCAGCGCCTGCAGGCCCGCATCGGCCTGATCCATCGCATCGCGCACCCAGAGGCGGAAGTCGGTGGCGACCTGATCGTTGCGCGAACGCGCGGTGTGCAGGCGCCCGGCGGCGGGACCGATCAGCTGCGCAAGGCGCGACTCGGTGGTCATGTGGATGTCCTCGAGGTCCCAGTCCTCGGGCACGCCATTGGCTTCGTACTCGGCGGCGACGGCGGCGAGGCCGTCGCGGATGGTCACCGCGTCGGCGTCCGAAACGATGCCGCAGGCGCCCAGCATCGCGACATGCGCCTTGCTCGCTGCGATGTCCTGACGCCACAATGCCTTGTCGAAGGGAATCGAGGCGTTTATCTCGCGCATGATCGCGGACGGCCCTTCGGCGAAACGTCCGCCCCACATTGCATTGGAGCCTGCCGTCTTGCTGTCTTCCCGTTCGCTCAAGTCGCTCGTCCTGTGTTCGCTGGCCGGGGCTTCCGCCCTGATGATCGCGGGCTGCGATAGTAAAGGGAAGAAGGACGCGCAACCGGCGCCTTCCGAAGAAGCGAAACAGACTGGCGCGGCAAAGCCTGCAGAGGCCGGCGGCAAGGTCGATCGTTCGCACAAGGGCGAGCCGATGCCGACCGTCAGCCTGGTCGACAATACCGGCGAAAGCCTCGACCTTTCCTCGTTCAAGGGCAAGCCGCTGCTGGTGAACCTGTGGGCGACCTGGTGCGCGCCGTGCATCGCGGAAATGCCCACGCTCAACAAGCTGATCGACCGCGAGGGCGAACTGGGCGTGACGATCCTGCCGATCTCGCAGGACATGGGCCAGACCGACAAGGTCGTCGAAATCCTGCGCCGCCGCGAACTGGAGCAGATCCAGCCCTGGGTGGACGAGCAGGGCGACCTCGGCTTCCAGTACGGCGGCAACCTGCCGGTGACGATCATGTTCGACAGCCAGGGCAAGGAAGTGTGGCGCTACACCGGCGGCAACGACTGGACCTCGCCCGAAGCGCTCAAGCTGATCGCCGAGGCCAAGTAGGCGGCGGTTTATTGCGGACGTGGCGCTTAACCCACCCCGCTGCGACTAACTTCGCCTTCGGCTCAGCAAGTCTCGCTGCCCCTCCCGCTTGCGGGAGGGGAAAAGCGATATACGCCCTCCCGCAAGTGGGAGGGCCGGCAGGCTTGGCAGCTTGCTGCCTAGCCGGACGGGGTGGGCCACCGCGAAGGCAGTTCCCCCAACCCGAGCACACATTCCCACGCCGCTCAGTCCGGCTGCACCAGACCCTACCTGCCCTTCTTCCCGCAAGGCCATGCCTCGCGTGTTGCGGCGAAGACCAGTGCGGAGCCTGTCTCACCGCGCTTGTCGGGGTTGGCGTCCAGATAGGCCACGGTCGCGCTGCGCAGCCGGGCGATCGTCACATCTTCGGGGACGCAGCTTTTCATGCGGTTGCTGCGGCGGATGGTGTTGAAGGCGTCGATGGTGCCGGTGATATAAGCGATGCACTCATAAGTATCCTCGACATAAGTGGCACTGCCGCGCTTGGCCGTGCAGACCTTGTAGAGTTCGTCGCCCGAGTAGAAACTGGCCTCTGCGGTAAGCGGGAACGCGCCCGCAGCCAGTGCCGTGGCGGCCAGCCAAGCCATGCTTCGGGACTTCATCGTGCGGGTTCTCCAGCCGGGGAC
>JASGGD010000233.1:0-6935 GCA_047605225.1 Novosphingobium sp. | reverse complement strand
TGCCGCAGATGGGCGCCGGCTGGTGCCCGCCGGGCATGCTGGGCATCGGCATCGGCGGCACCGCCGAGCATTGCGTCAAGCTGGCCAAGCAGAGCCTGATGGAGCCGATCGACATGGCCCAGCTCAAGCAGCGCGGCCCCCAGAACGACATCGAGGCGCTGCGCATCGAGATCTTCGACAAGGTCAACGCGCTCGGCATCGGCGCGCAGGGCCTCGGCGGTCTTGCCACCATTCTCGACGTCAAGATCCTCGACTGGCCGTGCCACGCCGCGGGCAAGCCCGTCGCGATGATCCCCAACTGCGCCGCCACCCGCCATGCGCACTTCACGCTCGACGGTTCGGGCCCGAGCTTCCTTGAAACGCCGAACCTCGACGAGTGGCCCAAGGTCGAGTGGAAGCCCAGCAAGGAAGCGATCAAGGTCAACCTCGACACGCTGACCGCCGAAGAGGTGCAGGGCTGGAAGCAGGGTGATCGCCTGCTGCTCAACGGCAAGATGCTGACCGGCCGCGACGCTGCGCACAAGCGCATCGCCGACATGCTCGCCAAGGGTGAGGAACTGCCCGTCGATTTCAAGGGCCGCGTGATCTACTACGTCGGCCCGGTCGATCCGGTGCGCGAGGAAGTCGTCGGCCCGGCCGGCCCGACCACCGCGACCCGCATGGACAAGTTCTCCGACACCATGCTCGACCTCGGCCTGCTCGCCAGCATCGGCAAGTCGGAGCGCGGCCCGGCGGCGACCGAGTCCATTGCCAGGCACAAGTCGGCCTACCTGATGGCGGTCGGCGGCGCGGCTTACCTCGTCGCCCGTGCGATCAAGGAAGCCAAGGTGGTCGGTTTCGAGGACCTCGGCATGGAGGCGATCTACGAATTCACAGTGCAGGACATGCCGGTGACGGTGGCCGTCGATTCCGAGGGCAAGAACGTCCACACGCTGGCCCCGCCGGTGTGGAAGACCAAGATCGCCGAGGAACACCTGCTGGTGTAAGCCTCTTAATGCAGCCCGTCGTCCCGGACTTGATCCGGGACCGCTGGCTGTCTTTAGGTGATATCTGGCCGTGAGCCGCCCAGTCGATTGGCGGGTTGGTCACGGCCAGCGGTCCCGGATCAGGTCCGGGACGACGTATTCCCCCTTCGACCAACGACAATCTCCGTCCGATGGATGGTGTAGTGCGACGAACCGTTTTCGCGCTAGACCGGGCGGTAATGTCCGACGCAGCATCCCCTCCCCGCGTTCCGGCGCGCCTCGTCCTCCTGTCGCTGGCGGCGCTATGGGCCTGCTACTTCATCGTGGCCTCCCTGCGCGGCGTGGTCATGGGGTTCGACCTCGACTGGTCGTTCCTGTCGCGGCGCCTGACGATCTGCATCGTCTCGATGCTGGTGATGGCCGCCGTCTGGCCCCTGCTGCAGCTGCTGGATCGCAAGTCCGGAGGCGCGCGCTTCGCCATCGTGCTGATCGGTGCGCTGCCGCTGTCGCTGGTGCTGAGCATCGTCAACGACGTCATCTTCTCCGACATCGAGCGCCCCGCCGCCTATGGCAGTGAGGAAGACGCCGCCAAGGTTGCTGCCGGCAACGTGCGGATTTCGCAGGACGAGGCGGGCAACATCCTCGTTGATCTTCCCAAGGTTCTCGCCCCGCCCGCGCCCCCTGCCCCGCCCGCCCCGGAATCGAGCGAGGTCCCCGAGGAACCCTCCGAGGCTCCGAGCGAGGAACGTCAGGCCGATGAGATAAAACATTCCTCGGCGATCACGATCAAGACCGGCTCGATGCTGGGCGGCAGCCTTGGCCGCTGGGCGAGCATCGCCGACACCGCGTTCGGCCGCTACTTCCTCGTACTGGCCTGGGTGGCGCTCTACTTCGCGCTCGCCAAGGCCGAGGAAGCCCGCGCCGCCGAACGGCGCGAGGGCGAATACCGCCGCGCCGCCGAGCAGGCCGAGCTGCGTTCGCTGCGCTATCAGGTCAATCCGCACTTCCTGTTCAACACGCTCAACTCGCTGTCGGCGCTGGTCATGGTCGGGCGGCAGGACGATGCCGAAGAGATGATCCAGACGCTGTCGACGTTCTACCGCCGCACTTTGTCGGGTGATCCCACCAACGATCTTTCGCTGGTTGACGAGATAGAACTGCAGCGCCTTTACTTCGCGATCGAGGCGGTCCGCTTCCCCAATCGATTGCTGACGCATATCGATATTGACGAGGCCGTTCTCGATGCGAAAGTTCCGGGCATGATATTGCAACCGCTCGTCGAGAACTCCGTGAAGTATGCCGTCGCCGCCACCCAGCGGCCGGTGACCGTCGCCATCGAGGCGCGGCGCGAGGGCGGGCAGCTCGTCGTCGCCGTCCACGATGATGGACCGGGTGAAACCGGCGGGGACCTCAAGCTCAAGACCGAGGGCTGCGGCATCGGCCTCAACAACGTGCGCGATCGCCTGCGCGCCCGTTATGGGGATGCGGCGACGATCTCCTACGGCAAGCGCCCGAACGGCGGTTTCGCGACGATCCTGCGCATGCCGCTGGAGGCGGGGAATGTCTGAGCCCGAAGGCGCGGCGCCCGCCGCTCCCCTGCGCACCCTGATCGTCGACGACGAGCCGCTGGCGGTCGAGCGCATGCAGGTGATCTGCTCCCGGATCGAGGGAATCTCGGTGATCGGCACGGCCAGTGACGGCCAGGCCGCGCTGCGTCTGATCGACGCGCTGGCGCCCGACCTGGTGCTGCTCGACCTGACGATGCCCGAGACGGACGGGCTGACCGTCGCCCGCACGCTCGGCGGCAAGGCCAGTGCTCCGGCGGTCATTTTCGTAACCGCGCACGATGAATTCGCGGTCGAGGCGTTCGATCTCGACGCCGTGGACTACGTTCTCAAGCCCGTGGCGCCTGATCGCCTGCAACGGGCGGTTGCGCGCGTCGCGTCGCGCCGGGGCGAGCGGGCGCAGGTTCCCGCGCCGAGCCAGTGGCTCGACGAGTTCTGGGTGCCGCACCGCTCTGAACTGGTGCGCGTGCCCGCCGCCGAGGTCCAGCGCATCGACGCCGAGCGCGACTACGTGCGCCTTCACGTGGGGACGCAGAGCTACCTGCTGCTCCAGACCATCACCAGTCTGGAGGAACGCCTCGATCCCGAGCGGTTCATCCGCATCCACCGCAGCTGCATCCTGCAGCGCAGCCACGTCTCGGGCCTGAGGCACGAGGGGCTCGGCGTGTGGTCGGCGGAAACCGCCGACGGCGAGGCCCTGCGGATCGGCCGGACCTATCTTCCCGGCGTAAAGAAAATGGCGGGCCGTTAAGCCCGCCATCAGGAGTTTTTCCGGGTCTTTTCTTCTTTTGGGACCTGGATTGATGGGGTTTCCGGCCTCAGCCGCCGAGGCGGGTGTCGTCGGCCTTGTCGATCGCGGCGGCGACCTGCTCGCGCACGTTCAGGCGGGCCTTCTCGTAGCACTCGTAATCGACCTGGCCGCGAATTCTGGTGCCTGTAGTCGGCTGATCGCTGCTGCAGACGCTGCGAGCAGCATTGTTGATGCGCTTCTTCAGCATGCTCTGCCCTTCGGTAGTGCCGAGGTCGAGGTCGGCGTAGCGGACTTCGACGCTCTTGGCGAAGGCGGCCGGGGTCGAGAACAGGCCGACGGTGCAGAGGGCTGCGGCGGCGAAGATGGCGGTCTTGGGTGCGGTCTTGAACATGGTATTTTCCTCCTCACGGTGTGAGCCGTGGGGAAGAACTGTGTTCCGTCCGGCTCGATGAGTGTGATGTGCCTCACACCCGGCGGACGATCACGCGAAGGTCGATTGCGGGCAGAAGCGATCCGACGAAGGCGCAGGCGGACGGACCAACGACATTTGTAGTCGACGAACGACATGCAAGATGATGACGCGTCGTGCGCCACGGGCGATCGAATCGTGCGCAAGGCAGTGGCGTAAGTGTCGTGCAGCCGATAGACTGGCGGCACATGACGCCGCTGATCCTCGTATTCTGCCTCGGAATCGTCAATTTCGCCGCGCACAAGGCGCTGCTCGAAAGCAACCACCCCATGCTGGTGCATGTGCCGTGGTTCTTTCAGGCGCTCGGCGGCCGGCTCAGCCTCATCGTCGAATTCGCGATGCTGGTGGGGGTGATGATCGTCGCGGCTTCGGGATCGACCGGCTGGGCGCTGCTCTATGCGCTTTACACCGCGCTCAACGGCGTCTCCGCGTGGCTGATCTTCAGCGGCCGCGTTTGACGTCTATACGTAGTGGCCCCTTGGTTCGTCATTGCGAGCGTAGCGAAGCAATCCAGGGCGGCTCAAGACTGCCCTGGATTGCTTCGCTACGCTCGCAATGACGAGGTGAGTGGGGATGGCATTGGGATACGGTGGGGAACCTCCCGGCGGGTCACAGCTTTTGCGGGGCATGACTTCACACGGCACCCCTTCGAAGGTCTGGCTCGTCTGCAATGCGGCCAGCGGCAGCAACAACGATACGGCGGTGGAGGAATTGCTCGCCGCCTTCGAGGCAGCCGGCCTCGCTCCTGACCGCGTGCTGCGTTTTCCCGACGATCCGGCGCCCGAACCCGCCGACCTCGATGCGGCGGGCGTGGACATGCTGGCGGTGTTTGGCGGCGACGGCACCACGCACTCGGTGGTGATGAAGGCTTACGGCTGGGGCGGCGCGGTGCTGGTTCTGCCCGGCGGGACGATGAACCTCCTTGCCAAGCGCATGCATGGAGACGTTCCGGGGCCGGAGATCGTCGCGCGGCTTGCCGGGGCTTCCCCGCGCACGGTTCGTCCACCGGTGGTCACCTCCCGCCACGGCGTGGGCCTCACCGGGGCGCTCGCCGGGCCGGGGACGGTGTGGAACGAAGTGCGCGAGGCGATGCGGGCGATGAACGTGATCGACTTCGTCGCCTCGACGCGCGAGGCGATCGCCCAGTCCGCCAATGGCCCGAAAGTCATGTGCGCGGAGGTCGACTGCGGGCGAGAGGAAGGCTATGCGGCCATCACGGTTGTTCCCAAGGACGACGGCCTGCGGGCGAACGGTTATTATGCCGAATCGCTGGGCGACTATGCCGGGCAAGGCATCGCCCTGCTCAACCGCAACTTTCGCGATGGCCCGCATGACGAACTGGGCCGTCACCCGAGGCTGCGGCTGGTCTGCCCCACGGGCGAGCCGATGGGCCTGCTGATAGACGGCGAGCCGTTCGACGGCGCCGCCGAGGAAATTTTCGAACTGGGCACCTGCGAGGTCGACCTGGTGACGACGAAGGAGTTCGACGGATAATGCACGGCAAGACGGCCTCGATGTACAATGGTCCATTGCGGCTGTTCCACCTGAGCGACATCCATTTCGGACTTGTGGACGAGCAGGCCATCGACTGGGCCAAGGCCTGCATCGAGCGCGAACAGCCGCACGCCGTCGCCATCACCGGCGACCTGACGATGCGCGCCCGCCACCCTGAATTCCAGGCCGCCTGCGAGTGGATTCAGGGCCTCGACGTGCCGGTGACGGTCGAGGTCGGCAATCACGACATTCCCTATTTCAACCTCTACCAGCGCTTTTTCGATCCCTATCGTCGGTTCAAGGCCATCGAGCGCATGGTCGAGACGCGGCTGGACCTGCCCAACCTCGCCATCGTGCCGCTGCGGACGACGACGCGCGCGCAGTACCAGCGCTTCCCTTGGTCGAACGGCTGGGTCACCGACCATGCCCTCAAGCAGACCCTCGCCGAGATCGACGCCCTGCCCGAAGGCACCCGCGTCCTCGTCGCTTGCCACCATCCGCTGCCCGAGCGCCGCGCGGACGGGAAGCTGCTGACTATCAACGGCACCCGCACGATGGAAGTGCTGGCCGGGCGCAAGGTGATGGCGGTGCTCTCGGGCCATATCCACGACCCGTTCGACCTGACCGAGCAGACGCCCGCCGGGCCGCTGCGGATGATCGGTGCGGGGACGCTGTCGAAGCGCATCCGCTCCACCCCGCCCAGCTTCAACGAGATCGTGATCGACGGCGACGAGATCCGCGTGACCGCGCGTAATCTGGAGAAGGTGCCGACCCCGGCGATGCAGATCGACGAGGTGCCGGAAAACGCCCTCCCCCCGCGCGCGCCCGGCGAGCCGGTGTCGCCGGTGGGCAAGGTGCCGCCGGTCGATCCGCCGGTGCATTGAGGGTCGACTAAGTCGAAGCTCGATACGGCGCTTCCGCACCCCTTCGTCATTGCGAGCGTAGCGAAGCAATCCAGGGCAGTTCAGCCCCGCCCTGGATTGCTTCGCCACGCTCGCAATGACGAAGGTTGGTTGATGTAGTGACGGGAGGAGCCACTGCCCTCCCCGCGCAATCAGATCGCCTTTTCGCGCAGTTCCTGCATCGCGCTGTAATCGTCGCGGGCACGGTCGCAGGCGGCGTCGGAGCCGCTCTGGCAACTGCGCATATTCTTCTCGTAGCTGCGGTTGAGCTTGCCCAGTTCCTCGTCCCGCTTGCGCAGGGCGCGGCCGCGCTTTTCGTCGGATTCAGACTGGCTGGTGGTGGTCCAGTCGACCGCCTTGCCCGCCACGCGTACCGGCGCGGTGACGATGCTGGCGGCGGTGCGGACGCAGCCCGAAAGCATCGGCAGAGCCATCAGCACGGCGACAGGGACGACGAGACGCTTCATCCCGCCAGCTTCACACGCTCCGGATGACAGCGCAATGAACAATCGCCTGACCTGCACCCCACAAACGACAGAGGCCGCTCCCTTGCGGAAGCGGCCCCATGGTTCCACGTGGAACGCCTGAAGGATCAGGCGGTCTCGGCGGTGTCGTAGTACTTGGGCGCGTGCTCGTTGAGGATCGCGAGGATCTTCTTGAGCGCGGCCGGTTCGTCGGTCTTTTCCATCGCCGCGAGTTCGCGGGCGAGGCGCGACGAAGCCGCTTCGAAGATCTGACGCTCCGAATAGCTCTGCTCGGGCTGGTCGTCGGCGCGGAACAGGTCGCGGG
>JASGGD010000232.1:0-7020 GCA_047605225.1 Novosphingobium sp. | reverse complement strand
CAATCCAGGGCAGCATTAAACCGCCCTGGATTGCTTCGCTTCGCTCGCAATGACGGGATGAGAGTGGGATATTCCTACAGCTTGGCTTCCATCTCCGCGATCTCGGCACGCAGCCACATCGTTTCCGACAGGTTGCGCCCGCCGCTCTCCGCCAGAAGCGCTTCATGCGCGGCCTTGCGCACGGTGATGCCCTCGGCGTTGGTCGGTTCGGCGCTGAGCGCTATGTCGGTGAGGTGCACGGCTTCCAGCGCCGCGCCGCCGTCCAGCTTCTCCTGCGCGCGCCGGACAAGGTTCCCCGCCCCCCCCGCCAGTTCGACGAGGTCCGCATCGACGCTGCTGCGCGGCACGCCGTAGAGCGCGGTGGTGCCGTCCTCATAGTGGAGCCAGCCGGAATACTCGCGCCAGATCGACTTGACCGCCCAACTTGCCTTGCCGTGGAATTCGCCGATCTCCAGCCCCTCGGGCCAGACGAATTCGCGCATCAGGGTGTGGACGTCCCTGCCCGCCTTCATGCCCTCCAGCGTATAGTCGCGGACATGGGACACCGCAGCGTGCAGCTTGTCGAGGTCGGCGCGGATGCGCTCCTTGCCGACGATCGCCTCGCCGTGGCCGGTGATCACGATCTCGGCGCCGAGATCGCGGATGGTCTCCAGCGACTTGAGGTAATTGCGCACCAGCCGAGGCTTGTCGCCGCGCAAGGTGTTGAGGAACGGCATCGAGAGCCACACCGGCCCGAAGACGTTGCCGGTGAAGGCGATCTTCTCCTTCGGCATCCAGACGGTGAGGTTGTCCACCGTCTCGCCCTCGGGCGTGGAGATCAGTTCGAACGTCCGCCCGCCAAGGTCCAGCGTCAGGCGGCGATCGACGAGAATGTCCGGCACCACATGCGGCGGCGGCTTGGGCGTCGATCCGCGCTTGAGCGTCGAGCCCCAGAGCTTGCGGCTCCTAGGCCCGAAGAAGGCCTGCATCCCGTTCATGTCGGCCAGGGCCTCGTTGAAGCCGGGGCCGCCGATCACTTGCGTACCCTCTTCCACGAATTCGGGCAGGCCGCCGTAGTGGTCGGCGTGGCTCTGGGTGAGGATCACGAAGGCGAGCGGGCCGGTGCGGTGCGGCGCGAGCAGGCGCCTTGTACGCTCGGCATTGTCCATGAACCCGGTGTTGACCATCACGTCGCCCTCGCCGGTGGTGACGAGGTAGGCGTTCGAGATGTCATTCGCCTGGAAGATGAAGTCGGTTATCCGGATCGCCTCGGCCTGTTCGTCACCCGCGCGCACCAGTCCGGCCAGTCTGGGTCCAGCGTCTTTCACATCGCTCATTTCACGCCTCCTCGAAGCTGATCATGACTTTGGCGGACTGCGGGCTCGCCGCGATCTCCAGCCCCTTCATCACGTCGCGGAACGGCAGCTTGTGGCTGATCATCGCGGCGATCTTGTCCCTGAGGCTCGGCATGGCGGCGATCACCTCGGGCATTTCGGTGGGGTAGCCGACGGCGGTGGTGATGGTCATCTCGCTGGTCAGCATGCGGCCGACCGGAAAATCCAGCGGCTTCATGTAGGCGGCGGTGATGACGAGGCGCGCATGGAACTTCGCCATCATGATGACTTGCGTAAGGATATTCGGCGCGCCTGCCGCGTCTATGTAAGCATCGGTGCCGACACCCACGCGGCCGTAGCTCGGCACTTCGCCGTGAAGCCGCGCCAGTTCCGCGCGCAAGTCCACCTCGGCGGGGTTGAGCGCCGCCCGCACGCCCAGCGCACGGGCGCGGTCCAGCCGCTCTTCGGACAGGTCGAGCGCCACCACGTCGGTCACGCCGCGATCGATAAGCCACAGCAGCATGCCGAGCCCGATCGGACCGCAGCCGAACACCACGACCTTGTCGCCGGGCTTGACCTCGGCCCGGTTGACCCCGTGCATGGCGACGGCGAGCGGCTCGCACATGGCGGCAACGTCGTAGTCGATACCCTCCGGGATCGGCAGGATCGATTCCCCCAGCCGCGCCTCGCGCACCAGCAGTTCCTGCGTGAAAGCTCCTTCCGGGCCGCCGGAGCCGATGTTGCCCGGCGTCATCATCGGGTTGACGACTACGGGATCGCCGACCGCGATGCCCTCGACCCCCGCGCCGACCTCGATCACCTCGCCCGCGCCTTCGTGGCCCAGCGCGGTCAGCGTGCCCGGCGTCGGAATGCCGCCGATCTTGATGTACGAAAGGTCGGAGCCGCAGATGCCCACCGACTTCATCTTCACCACTACGTCGAGCGGCCCTGTCGCGGGACGTTCATAGGGGTCGAGCCTGACATCGCCCGAGCCGTGGATCCTGAGCAGTTCCATGTGCCTCTCTCCTTGCCGGTCCGCCGCGCTTACGGCCGGACCATGTATCCGCCGTCGATGGTGATCGTCTCACCGGTCATGAAGCTGCTGGCGTCCGAGCACAGGTAGGCACCGATGCCCTCGAAGTCGGCCGGAAAGCCGGTGCGCTTCATCGGTATCGTCGGGGCGAAGTGCTGCGCGACGGCATCGGCGCGGGCGCCCTCTCCCATCATCGGCGTGATGACGAGGCCGGGCGCGACCACGTTGGCGCGAATGCCGAGCGGGGCCAGTTCGATCGCAAGGCAGCGAATCGCCGCCGCCACCGCCGCCTTGGACGAGGCGTACTCCATCTTCCCCGGCAGTCCCTGGAACAGCGAGAGCGAACCGCAGGCGACGAGGCTGCCGCCGGATTCGTCCCCCGCCTCGACCCGCGCCTTCATCAGCCGAGCACCTTCACGCAAGGTGAAGAAGGCGCCGTGCAGCGCGGTCTTCTGGAAATCGTACCAGTGGTCGGTCGGCATCTCGAAGACCGAGTTGTAGCGCGGCGAGGCGCCCGAATTCGCGAAGACGCAGTCCACCCGGCCGAAGTCCGCCATGACCGCCTCGTACCCCGCCGCGATGTTCGCCTCTTCGGAAACGTCGACCTGATAGGCGACGACTTTCCCCGCGCCGGCAGCTTCGAGTTCGGCCTTGGCCCTGGCGCTCTTCTCGGCATTGCGCGCCCAGATCGCGAGGTCGCCGCCCATCTTCGCCACCCCCATCGCAAAGCCGAAGCCGATGCCGCCGTTGCCGCCGGTCACCACAGTCACCTTGCCCGCGCAATCGAACAGGCTCTTCGCCATCCTTGTCTTCCTCTGTCCCAAACCGTGCCGTCATCGCGGCATGTTCACCGGCGCGATGTTCCTCGGGCAGCCATTGCCGGGCAAGCGCGGCAGGCATAGAATTCCAGCCCTAACGTGGCGCCCGGGACATATTGCGGTCAGCCCGAGGGAGATGAGCCGAGAGAGATGAGAACGCCCGAAGCCCACCGTTCGAAGATGTGCATCGACGCGCAACTGGAGACGCGCGGGGTAACCGCGCAGATCGTGCGCTTCGACATTCCCGACCCGACCGACACCGTCCATGCCGTCGGCCGGGATTATCATGTGAACATGTGCCTCACCCCCCGACCGCTGGAGTCGCGCGGCGGTTATCGCAAGCGCTGGGGGCCGCACCGGCTGGAGCGGCTGGGCGACATCTTCATCCTGCCGCCCGGAGAGGAACTGCACATCAAGGGCGGCACGGGGCGACAGGCTTCGCTGATCTGCACGATCGACGCCGATCTCGTTCACGACCTCCTCGGCCATGGCCTGACCTGGGACGACCCGCACCTCGCCGCCGCGCTCGACATCGGCAGCGCTCATATGCGCGCGCTGCTGTTTCGCATCACCGCCGAAGTGCGCCACCCCGGCCTTGCCGCACAGCGGATGCTGGGCTTCCTCGGCGGCGAACTGGCGATCGAACTGGGCCGCCACTGCCTTGAAGTGGCCGAGCGTCCGATGACCGGCGGGCTCTCCGGCTGGCGCCTGCGGCTGATCGACGAGCGCCTTGCCGACGACCTCGCCGCGCCCTCGCTGGAGGAGTTGGCGAAGCTGTGCGCGCTCTCGGTGCGGCAACTCACGCGGGGGTTCCGGGTCAGCCGCGCCTGCTCGATCGGCGACTATATCGAGCAGCGCCGCATGGAGGCCGCCAAGCGGCTGCTGATGGAGGGCGAGAGCGTCAAGACCATCGCCTTCGCCATGGGCTTCGCCTCGCCCTCCAGCTTCACTTTCGCCTTCCGCCGGACGGTGGGCACCAGTCCCAGCACCTTCCGCCAGCGGCAGGGGGGCGTCCTCACCGAGCCTGTCGGGTCTTGACCCGAATTCGATAGAAAGTCTGGTTTTGACGGGTCATCCGCGTTGCCACGGCGGGGCATCGGCAGGTTATCTCGTGCCCATGAAAGGCCGACCGATCGGCCGCCGGGAAGAGGACAACCACACCATGGCCACCACCGCCAGCACCACCGAGCATGTTCTGGGCGACGCCCTCGTCGAGCAGGCGATGAAGGAAACCGGGATCGACAGCTTCGACAACGACACTTGGCGCGAGGGCTTCGACGTCTTCACCCAGTCGTTCAACGAAGGCATCGCCAAAGGCTGGATGAGCGAGAACGGCATCGCCCGTGCTCGCAACGACACGCTGCATTACCTGCGCGGCCGCCTCAAGGTCTCGCAATACCTGCGCGAGAATCCGGAACTGCTGCAGCGCCCCGTGGAGCGCCCGGTCTTCGTCATGGGCGTGCCGCGCACTGGCACCACGCTGATGTCGAACCTGCTGGCCGCCGACCCCGCGCGCCGCTCGCCGCTGACCTGGGAGATCGACGATCCGGTGCCGCCGGTCGCCTCGAACGCGCTGCTCACCACCGATCCGCGCGCGACCACGCGACTTGCGCAGGAGAAGGCGGCGCTGGAAGCCAACCCGGCCATGGGCAAGTACTATCGCGGCTCGGCGGTCTATCCCAACGAGTGCGTGTTCTTCATGGCGCACGATTTCAAGACGCTGATGATCGAGTCCAAGGGCAAGCTGCCGCTCTACAAGGACTTCATCTTCTCGTGCGACATGACCAGCGCCTACGAGTACCACAAGAAGTTTCTGCAGGTGCTCCAGCAGCACACCACCGGGGTCTGGAACGTCAAGAAACCCAGCCACTCGCTGTGGCTGGAGACGATCTTCAAGGTCTATCCCGACGCCCGCGTGATCTGGACTCACCGCGATCCCTTCACCGCGACGGGTTCGCTGTGTTCGGTGATCTCGCTCAGCCATCAGGCCCACATGGGCCGGATCGATGCCGAGTGGCTGGCCGAGGACTACCCCTGGCAGGCGGCCGAGCACGCCAACCGCATCATGGATTTCCGCGACAAGTACGGCGAGGACAAGATCATCGACGTGCACTACGCCGACATCGTCGAGGACCCGGTCGCGGCGACGAAGAAGGTCTACGCCGCGCTGGGCGACGAATGGACCGCCGAAGCCGAAGCGGGCGTGCAGAAGTGGGTGGACGACAACCCGCAGGACAAGTTCGGCCGCCACGAATACAAGCTGGCGCAATACGGCCTGAGCAAGGAGGCGCTGGAGCCCCTCTTCGAGCGTTATCTCTCCCGCTACGACGTCGCGCGGGAGGGCTGATCGTGCTGGAAGGGCTGCATTACCAGAACGCCTATGTCTGCGACGATCTGGAGGCGGGCATCGACCTGTTCCGGGGCCGTGGGCTCGTAAAGGAGCCCACGGTGATCCCGGTCGACCAGACGGTGCTGACGCGCTCCGGCCCGAAGCGGCAGAAGGGACGCATCTGCTTCATCTGGATCGGCGAGTTGCAGTACGAACTGATCGAAAACGAGATCGACGAGGTGGGCATCTACGCCAACTGCCTGTCGAACGGCGGCCCCTTACGCTTCCACCACATCTGTTTCCGGGTGCCGGACTGGGAGGACTTCCGCTCGCGGGTGGACGCGCAGGAATTCGCGGTCGCGATGGAGCGCGACTTGTCCGGCGAGCCGGAGGGTGGGCTGAAGTTCCTGTACCTCGATGCCCGCAAGGTGTTCGGGCACTATATCGAATATACCTGGATGCCCGAGCCGATTTGGCAACACATCCGCGCGATGTAGTTCACCAATTCGTCATTGCGAGCGAAGCGAAGCAATCCAGGGCAGTTGAACGCCGCCCTGGATTGCTTCGCTACGCTCGCAATGACCAAAGGGCATTACGCCATCACCCCCACCTCGCCGTAAAGCGTCGTCCGCTGCCGCAGCCTGCGCCCGACGCTCTCAGCCGCCGCGCGCATGTCGGCAACTTCGGCCAGTTGCCCGTGCGAGGCGCCGGCCGCGCGGCTGATACTCTCGTCCATGAGCACGCCGCCCAGATCGTTGGCGCCAGCCGCCAGCACGGCCGCCGCGCCGTCCATGCCCAGCTTGACCCATGACACCTGTATCGAACCGATCGCCCCGTGCAGCGCCAGCCGGGCGACCGCATGCATCATCACCGCCTCGCGCCAGGTTGGTCCCTTGCGGCATTGGCCCTTGCGATAGAACGGCGCCTCCATGTGGACCAGCGGTAGCGGCACGAACTCGGTGATCCCGCCGGTGTCGAGTTGCAGGTTGCGCAGCGCCAGCAGGTGCCGCGCCCAGTGCAGCGGACTTTCGAGATGGCCAAACATGATCGTCGAGGTCGTCGGCAGCCCCACCCGATGCGCCGAACCGACCACCTCGAGCCATTCCCCGGTCGTCAGCTTGTCCGGACAGATCTTCGCGCGAATATCGTCGCAAAGGATTTCCGCCGCCGTGCCCGGAAGCGAGCCCAGCCCGGCATCGCGCAGCATCGAGAGGTAGTCCGACACCGCCATCCCCAGCGTGCGGGCGCCCTGACTGACCTCCAGCGGCGAGAACGCATGGACGTGCAGGTCCGGGCACGCATCCTTCACCGCGCGCAGGATCGAGAGGTAGGTCTCGCCGGTATAGCGAGGATGGATGCCGCCCTGCAGGCACACTTCGGTCGCTCCGCGCGCTACCGCCTCGCGGGCGCGGGCGGCGATCTCGTCTAGGTCGAGGTCGTAGGGCTTGTCGCGATAGCCCGCCTTGCTGCTGGTCTTGGAGAAGGCGCAGAACGAGCAGGCATGGGTGCAGATGTTGGTGTAGTTGA
>JASGGD010000231.1:0-7151 GCA_047605225.1 Novosphingobium sp. | reverse complement strand
CGTGCACCTTGCGGATGAAGTGCTTGATCATCTCTTCCGCGATTTCGATGTCGGCGATGACGCCGTCACGCAGCGGGCGGATGGCCTCGATGTTGTCGGGGGTCTTGCCCATCATCATCTTGGCGTCGTCGCCGACGGCCTTGACCTTCTTGACGCCGTTCATCGTCTCGATCGCGACGACGGAGGGTTCGTTCAGCACGATTCCGCGATCCTGCACGTAGACCAGCGTATTGGCCGTGCCGAGGTCGATCGCCATGTTCTGGGAGCCGAGTTTGAAGAATCGCGAGAAGGGGCCGGCCATCTAAAATCCGTTTCTTACCAATCGTTTGCCGAATCACTCTCGACATTCACGACAGGGGGTTGCGGGTAGGAGGGCTCCCCTTAGCCCATCGATTCGCGAAAGGCCAAAATTTTGTTCCCGATTCCGGGGGGAAACGCGCATCGCCCGTCTCGAATTAGCGCCGCTTCGTCGCTAGTTTGATTTGCCGTCGCACGATGCGTCCATGACGCCTGAACGACCGTTATCTGTCGAGATGCCCCCAATCCTTGTCGAGACCCCGATGCCCACGATCCGCCGCCTGCCCGAACACCTCGTCAACCGCATTGCCGCCGGCGAAGTGGTCGAAAGGCCGGCCTCCGCGCTCAAGGAACTGGTGGAGAACGCCATCGATGCGGGCTCCACGCAGATCACGGTCAGGATCGCCTCGGGCGGTCTCGACATGATCGAGGTGACCGACGATGGCTGCGGCATGAAGCCGGACGAGATCGCCCTGGCGCTGGAACGCCACGCGACCTCGAAGCTGCCTGACGAGGCGATCGAACTGGTGGCGACGCTGGGCTTCAGAGGTGAGGCGCTGCCGTCGATCGGTTCGGTTGCGCGGCTGACGATCGAGAGTCGTCCGCACGATGCCGCAGAGGGCTGGAAGCGCGTGGTCGATCACGGCATCGTCGCCGTGGACGCGCCCGCCGCTCTGCCGCCCGGCACGCGCATCCGGGTCGAGGACCTCTTCGGCAAGGTGCCTGCGCGGCGCAAGTTCCTGCGCTCGCCGCGCTCCGAGTATGCGGTCTGCCTCGACGTGGTGCGCCGCCTTGCCATGGCGCGCCCTGACGTCGGCTTCGTGCTGGAACATGACGGGCGCCGGACGATCTCGGTGCAGCCGCGCGAGGAACTGGCGGCCCGCGTCGCCCGGCTCGTCGCGCGAGAACTTGCCGAAGACGGCGTCGTCATCGAGGCCGAGCGCGGGACGGCGCGGCTTACCGGCGTTGCGGGCCTGCCGACCTACAATCGCGGCGTGGCTGATCACCAGTACCTGTTCGTCAATGGTCGTCCGGTTCGTGACAAGCTGCTCGTCGGCGCGGTGCGCGGTGCCTATTCCGATATGCTGGCGCGCGATCGCCATGCGGTGCTGGCGCTGTTTCTTGAGATTCCACCTGAAGAAGTCGACGTAAACGTCCATCCTGCCAAGACCGAGGTGCGCTTTCGCGATCCGGCCTTCGTGCGCGGCTTCCTTGTCGGCGCGCTTCGTCATGCGCTGGAAGGGGCAGGCCAGAAGAGCGCGCAGCCGCCTCAGGCCGCCGCGATGAACATGTGGCAGGTCGAGCCGGTTACGCCTGCTCCCGCACCCTCGATCGGCTCGCTGTTCGCGCGCGAATACTCGGCACCGCGCAGCGACTACCAGCCCTCGCGCGTTTCGGAGGCGGGCACCGCCTGGCGCTCCTACGAGGCCGAAGTCATGGCCCAGCCCGCCGCACGCGCCGAGGTAGCCGACGAAGCGAGCGAGACAGAGCTGCGCTATCCGCTGGGCGTCGCGCGTGGGCAGGTTGCAGGGACCTACATCGTCGCCGAGGCAGAAGACGGCCTCGTCATCGTCGATCAGCATGCCGCACACGAACGCCTCGTGCTGGAAAAGCTCAAGGCAGCGGGCGCGGAGGAAGCGATGAACCGCTCGCAGGCGCTGCTGCTGCCCGAAGTCGTCGAACTCGAGGAAGCCGCCTGCGATGCGCTGGAAGACAAGCTGGCCGATCTTGCCCGCCATGGCCTCGTCCTCGAACGCTTCGGACCGGCGGCGATGCTGGTGCGCGCGGTGCCTTCGGTGCTGTCGAAGAGCGATGTCGGCGCGCTGGTGCAGGATGTGGCGGACGACCTCGCGCGCAACGGCGATGCGCTGCTGCTGGGCGAGAAGCTCGACCTCGTGCTGGCGACGATGGCCTGCCATGGCTCGGTGCGCGCGGGCCGTGTCCTGTCGGTCGCGGAGATGAATGCGCTGCTGCGCGAAATGGAGCGTACCCCGCGCTCGGGCCAATGCAACCATGGCCGCCCCACGTGGGTTAAACTTGCCCATAACGACATAGAGAAACTGTTCGGGCGGAAATGATGCGAAAACACGCGATGGTATTGAGCGCACTCGCCCTGCTGGCGGGCTGCGGCAGGGAGACGCCTGCAGAGGAAGCCGCCGAGAACGCGCATGACGTCGCCATGGTGGAGCGTATGAGCCGCGAGCCGTTCAAGCCCATCATCCCGATCCCGATCACGTCGATCGACGTGGAGCGCTACGGCCTCGACAAGCCGGGATGCAGCTTCGGCAAGGGCACGGTCGAAGGCCAGGACGGCCCGATCTTCATCGCCACCAGCGGCGAGGGCTTCATGCGCGTCGGCGCCGATCTCAAGCGCTTTGCCGCCAAGGGCGAGAGCGCCGATCTGCCGGGCGGCGCGCGTACAACTTATGTGGGGTTGTCCAGTTGGGTGGACATCGTGCGGCTTCCTGACTCGGGAAACGCCAGCGACCAGCAGACCTGGCCTGCGCGCCTGATAGTCCACGATTCGCAGGAGCGCGTGGCTTACCGGGCCGACGGCGTCATGCGCTGCCGAACCTGAGGGCAGTCATCCCATCGCCATCGGCTTCAGCAGCATCCACAGTGCCATCGCAACCATGAACACGTTCTCCATCAGCGAGACGAATCCAAGCGGCACGCTGCCCGAACCGCCGACGCAGGCGCATTTCAGCTCTCGCTTCTGGACGTAGACCGCGTAGTAGACCGAGGCTCCGCCGACCCCGCCGATGACCAGCGCCATCGGGATCGACAGCCAGTTCAGCACGCCTGCCGCCATCAGAGCACCTGCGGACCACTCCAGGAACGGGTAAGCGTAGGCGTAAGGCACATATCGCCGCGCGAGCAGATCGTAGCCGAGGAACATCGAGGAGAAGGTTTCGATGTCCTGCAGCTTGAGCATCGCCAGCAGCATCATCGTGATCGCGACGAACCACTCGGCCGCATGGACCGTCAGCGGCGAGCCGAGCGCAGCCCAACTGGCGGCGAAGGCGATGGCAGCGGCGGTTCCGAACACCCAGAGCACCGGCGCATAGCTCATCCGTTTCGGCCCATCGTCCAGCCCGAGGAAGCGCTTGAGGTCGGAGTGGCCGCCGATACGCTCGCCGTCGATGAAGATCTGCGGTGTGGTGGCGACGCCGTGCTTTGCCTTGAAGGCATCGACTTCGTCGCGGGTGGTCAGCCAGTGGTCCTCCACCCGGTAGCCCCGGCTTTTCAGCAAGTGCCGGGCCTTGAGGCCGTAAGGGCAGACGTGCTTTTCCATGACCATGCGGTACAGCACGGCGGTTCGGGCAGGGGCTTGGCGATCGCTCATGCCGTGCTTATAACTCCCGTACCATAGTACGGAGTCAAGCATGGCCCTGACGATTTCCCAACTCGCCCGCGCCGGAGATGTCGGTGTCGAGACCGTGCGCTTTTACCAGCGCAAGGGCCTGCTCCACGATCCGCGCCCAGCCAGCACCGGCGGCGCGAAAGGCCAGCGCCATTACGGCGAGGAGGACGTGCGGCGCCTGCGTTTCGTGAGGGCGGCGAAGGACGCGGGGTTCATCCTCGACGAGATCGCCGAACTGCTCGGCCTCGACGCCAGCGACGACCGGGCTCGGGCGAGGGCCATGGCGCAGGCGCGGATCGCGCATCTCGATGAGGAGATCACCCGGCTCGAACGGGCGCGCGGCGCCTTGCGCAAGCTGGCGCGGGAATGCGCCGGAAGTGACACCGGACCATGCCCGATCATCGCGGCTTTCGAGGAGGGCGAGTGCTGCGCCTGACGTCGTCCCGGACTTGATCCGGGACGACGGTCATTCTGCGTTTACTCAGACGTTGAAACGGAAGTGCATGACGTCGCCATCGGCAACGACGTATTCCTTGCCTTCCTGGCGGAACTTGCCGGCTTCCTTGGCGCCCGCCTCGCCCTTGCAGGCGATGAAGTCGGGGTAGGCGATCGTCTCGGCCCGGATGAAGCCGCGCTGCATATCGGAGTGGATCGTGCCCGCAGCCTCGGGAGCCTTGGCGCCCTTGTGCACTGTCCAGGCGCGCGCTTCCTTCGGACCTACGGTGAAGAAAGTCAGCAGTTCGAGCAAGTCGTAACCGGCGCGGATGATGCGCGCGAGACCGGCTTCGGCAAGGCCCATTTCCTCGAGGAAGACCATGCGGTCCTCGACGTCCATGCCGGTCAGTTCCGCCTCGATCGCGGCCGAGACGATGACGGCGCTGGCGCCTTCGGCCTTGGCCTTCTCGAAGACGCGGGCGGAGAAGGCATTGCCCTCGGCGGCGGCTTCTTCCTCGACGTTGCAGACGTAGAGCACCGGCTTGGCGGTGATCAGCTGCGCCTGCGCGAAGACGCGGGCCTCGTCCTCGTCCTTGGGCTGGGTCAGGCGGGCGGGCTTGCCGTCGCGCAGGAGGTCGAGCGCCTGGCCGAGCACGGAAGCCACGATCTTGGCTTCCTTGTCGCCCTGCGTCGCCTTCTTCTGGGCGGCGGGAACGCGCTTCTCAAGGCTTTCGAGGTCGGAGAGCAGCAGCTCGGTCTCGACGGTGTCGGCGTCGGCGATCGGATCGACCTTGTTGTCGACGTGCTGGATGTCGTCGTTCTCGAAGCAGCGCAGGACGTGGATGATCGCGTCGACTTCGCGGATATTGCCGAGGAACTGGTTGCCCAGACCCTCACCCTTGGACGCGCCGCGCACGAGGCCGGCGATGTCGACGAACGACAACTGCGTCGGGATGATCTTGGCCGAGCCCGCGATTTCCGCCAGCGCGTCGAGGCGCGGATCGGGCACGCCGACCTGCCCGACGTTGGGCTCGATCGTGCAGAACGGATAGTTGGCCGCCTGCGCCGCCTGCGTCTCGGTCAGCGCATTGAACAAGGTCGACTTGCCGACATTGGGCAGACCCACGATTCCGCAACGGAAACCCATCGAAAACTCCGAAAACTGTTTAAGGCGCGCCCATAGCGGGGTGCGGCCCGCTTGGCCAGAGCGAGAGCGGCTGCAGGCGGTTGACGGAAATTTCAGGTCTTCCCCATAAGCCGCTGCATCATGAAGAGTCCCATGCGCATAGCCTTTCCGCTCGTAGCCCTCGTCGCACTGGCGGCCTGCGGCGACAGTCCCGAGACCCTGTACGCCAGGGCGCAAGAGGACTTCGCCGCAGGGAACTATCAGAAGGCCCGCGTCGAAGTTGCCTCGGCACTGCAGGAGAAGCCCGGCGACGTCGCGATGCTGACCCTGTTGGTGGAGACACAGTTGCGGCTCGGTGATCCGGACGGGGCCGAAGGGGCGATCGGACGGCTCGAACGGGCGGGCGGCAAGGACATGCTCCGGATGAAGGCCGAAGTCGCGCTTTTGCGCGGTGATGCGAAGGCGGCATTGGCTACCCTTGGCGATGACGCCTCGGTTGCCGGATGGCGCGTGCGTGCCGAGGCGCAACTGGCGCTGGGAGACGTGGAAGCGGCGCGCGATGCCTTCGAAAAGGGCATGAAGGCGGGTGGCGATATCCGGCTGGCGCAGTCCTACGCGCGCTATCTGCTTGAGGACGGAGATCTGGTGCGCGCCGCTTCCCTGCTTGGGGAGATGCAGCGGATTGCGCCACGGTCCTATGAAACCATGGTTATGGCAGGCGATCTCACATCCGCGCAGGGGCGCGAAGAGGATGCCGCGCGCGCCTATCGTGCGGCTATCGATGCCTTCCCAGACCGCGCGGCACCGATGCTGGCTCTGGCCGAGCATTACGACGGTTTGGGTAAACTGGACGAGGCCTCGAAGCTGGTCGAGCAGGCCGCCGAAGTTGCGCCGAACGATCCCGAGGTGGAGGAAATGCGCGTTCAGTTGCTGGCCGAACAGGGACAGTGGGAGAAGATTCGCACCACGCTGCAGACTCGCGAATCCGAACTGGCAGCGGGGTCTACACTGAGCATGCGATATGGTGAGGCGCTATTGCAGCTTGGCCATGCGGAGCAGGCGCGGGTGATCTTCAGGCGGGCGGTGCTGGCGCTTCCGGGCAATCCCTATGCGCGGCTGATGCTGGGGGCATCGCAATTGGCGACGGGTGACAATCAGGGAGCCTGGGCGACGTTGAAGCCATTGGCCACGTCGACGCTGGCCGGGCCTCAGGTGCTGGAAGCCGCCGAACAGGCTGCCCGAGCAGTCGGTGCGCCGGAAGCCACGGCGCTACAGGCGCGGCTCGATCCGGCGCGGATGAAGGCGACGATGGCTCTGGTGGGGCAGGGCGAGGCTGCGCTGGCCGGTCGACGCTGGGCCACGGCTGCGGGGATCTACGAGCAATTGCTGACACGCGGGGAAGATCCGCAGGTGCTCAAGCGCCTGGCCTTCGCGCGTAGCGGGCTGGGTGAAGTGGATGCCGCCATTCGCGCAGCCGACAAGGCGGTTGCACTGGGCAGCGACAACCCGGACTATCTCTATATGGCGGGGCTGGTGCGTGTCACCGCTGGGCGCGATCTGGGCGAGGCGCAGCGACTGCTGGAGAACGCGGCTGATCTCGACCCCGCCAACCGGGCCATCGCGCGGGAGTTGAAAAAAGCGAAGGCCGCCGCCGGATAGTCCGGCGACGGCCTTTTGTAACTTCTTCAGCCCCGCCAGGCTGTAAGTGCGATCAGGCGCGAGCCTTGCGGCGGCGCGCGTAGGCCAGGCCGATCAGGCCCGCACCCAGCATGCCCAGCATGCCCGGCTCCGGAACCGCGGTGCCGCCCGAGGAACCGCCGCTCGAGCCGCCCGAAGTCGAGGTGGTGCCGCCGGAGGTGGTCGTCGTGCCACCCGAGGTCGAACCGCCCGAAGTGGTCGTTCCACCCGAGGTGCTGGTCGACGTGGTCG
>JASGGD010000230.1:0-7201 GCA_047605225.1 Novosphingobium sp. | reverse complement strand
ATTGCTTCGCTGCGCTCGCAATGACGACGGTTTGGAGTACGAAAAAGGCCGGTCACGCGAGGGGGCGTGACCGGCCGAGGGTATTGGACGACCCGATGGAGAGAGAGACCGGGCCGTCAGGGTAGCGTGGATCAGGCCGCGACGAGGCGATCCTGGCGGCAGGCCATGAGCGGCTGCACCTTCTCGCCGAAGTCGACGAGACCCTTCTCGAAGTCGTCGAAGGTCAGCATGATGCCCTTGGTGCCGGGGACCGAGGCGGCTTCGTCGAGCAGCTTGGCCACGGTCTCATAGGAACCGACGAAAGTGCCGATGCCCAGGTTCACCGCGCCTTCGGGCAGGTTGATGTGGCGCGCGGTCGAGCCTTCGCCGGCGGTCTTGTCGGCAGCGCCCTGATCACTCATCCACGCCAGCGCGTCGACGTCAGCGCCTTCGCGGTAGGACTGCCACTTGGCCATGGCCTTCTCGTCGGTCTCGTCGGCGATCACCATGCACAGGATGTAGGCGCCGACGTCACGGCCGGTCTTCTTGGCCGCTTCGACCAGAGCCTCGACGGTCGGTGCGTGCTTGGTCGGCTTGTTGAGGCCGCCAGCGGTGACGAAGTTGTAGTCACCGTAGTTGGAGACGAACTCCATGCCGCGCGCCGACTGGCCCGCGCCGACGATCTCGATCTTGCCGGTGCTGGGCTTGGGCTGCATGTGGCAGTCTTCCATCTGGAAGTGCTCGCCCTTGAAGTCGGACTTGCCGTCGGCCCACAGGTCCTTCATCACCTGCACGTATTCGCTGGCGTAATCGTAGCGGTGGCCGAAGTAGGCATCGCCCGGCCACATGCCCATCTGCTCGTATTCGCCCTTGGCCCAGCCGGTGACGACGTTGACGCCGAAACGGCCCGGCGCGACCGAATCGATCGTCACGGCCATGCGTGCGACCATCGCGGGCGGCAGGGTCAGAATAGCGGTGGACGCAAAGAGCTTGATCTTGCTGGTGACGGCGGCGAGCGCGCTCATCAGCGTGAAGCTTTCCAGGTTGTAGTCCCAGAACTCGGTCTTGCCGCCGAAACCGCGCAGCTTGATCATCGAAAGCGCGAAGTCGAAGCCATAGCCTTCGGCCGTCTGGACCAGCTTCTTGTTCAGTTCGAAGCTGGGTTTGTACTGCGGAGCGTTCTCGGAAATCAGCCAACCGTTGTTGCCGATAGGGATGAACAGACCAATATCCATTGCAGTGCTCCTGGGAGAGAGAAGTTAAGGGAGAGGAGGCGGAGACGGTACGCGAGCCAGCCAGGAAGTCGCCTGTTCATAGGCAAACCCTCCACGCAGCAAGCAATGTTCGGAATTCGGACGGCCGACGAGCTGCAGCGCGAGCGGGAATCCGCGCGCGTCGAAACCCATCGGCGTGACCAGCGCGGGGAAGCCCAGCATCGAGATCGTGCGGGTCAGCGCCGAGAGTTCGGCCACCATCGCCTGCATCGCATCGCCGCCGGTCGCGCCGACCTCTTCGGCCATGGGCACCGGGAAACGCGCGGCGGGCGTGAGGAGCAGATCGACTTTGGCGAACGGACCATTGAGCATGTCCGATTGCGCGGACTTGCGCCGTCCGAGCGCGGCCAGATAGGCTTCGGGAGTAACCGCCGCGCCGGCCAGCAGGCGATTGCGGACCTGCTCGCCGAAGTCTTCGGAACGCTCGGCGAGGTGCCTGGCGTGGAAGGCGGCGGCTTCGGGCGCCCAGATTTCGGCGGCGATTTCGGGATAGCCGAAATGGTCGGGAATGGCGACATCGACGACTTTCGCGCCGAGGTCGGCGAAGACCTGCCGCGCCGCGGCGAAGGCGGCGGCGACTTCCGGGTGCAGGTCCTCGGTGAAATACGTGGTCGGCAAGCCGATCGTCAGGCCCGAACAGTCAGCGACGAGGCCGGTTTCGTAATCGCCGTCCGTCAGAACGTCCATCAGGCGCGCCAGCGAACGGCTGGAGGTGGAGAGCGGCCCCGCCGTGTCGAGCGTCTTCGACAGCGGCATCATCGCAGTGTCGGGCAACAGGCCGTTGGTCGGCTTGAGGCCCGCAACGCCGCAGAACGCCGCCGGAAGCCGCACGGAACCGCCGGTGTCCGAACCCAGCGCGCCGGTGACGATCCGCGCGCCGACCGCAGCGCCGGAACCGGACGAGGAACCGCCGGAAATCGCGTCGCCGTTCCACGGATTGCGGCAGCGGCCGAGGTGGGCGTTATGCCCGGTCGGCCCCATGGCGAACTCGGCCATGTGGAGACGGCCGATGGTGATAGCACCCGCCGCCGCCAGTCGGGCCATCAGCGGGGAGGTCTCGGCGGGAACGTGGCCCTGCCAGATCTTCGAGCCTGCCTCGGTCGGGATACCGGCGCGGAAGAACATGTCCTTATGCGCCAGCGGTACGCCATGGAGCGGGCCGCGCAACGATCCGCGCTTGCGCTGTTCGTCGCAGGCCCGCGCCTGATCGAGCGCGGCTTCGGCCTCGATCGCGACGAAAGCATGGAGCCCTCGCCAGTCCTCGGCACGCTCCAGTGCGTCGGTGACCGCATCGACGGCGCTCAGGGCGCCGCTGGCGATCGCTTCCGCAAGTTCGACGAGATCGTGAGGCATGGCTGTCCTGTCCGCGAAAATCGCGTGCTTCGAGGCGGATGGGAAGAAGGTGCCTCCCACCCTCCGCGCTTGCGCTCGCGGAGGGTGGGAGGGAGCGCGGGACAGTCCGGAGGAGAGAAGGACCATCCCGCAGTTCCGATCAGAACGAGTAGCTCAGGCGTGCACCATAGGTGCGCGGCGGAGCGAACTGCAGCAGGTATCCGCCCGCGTAGCCGGCTTCGGCATTGGCGGTGAGGATCGTCTTGTTCTCGATGTTGCGCACATAGGCGGTGATCGAGAACGGTCCGTCGTCCGGCGTGTAGGTGATCTGCGCGTCGCTCTTCCAGTACGCGCCCATCTGCTCGGCAGCGGTGTTGTAGAAGGTGAAGTAGGTCTTGGTCTGGTAGCGGGTCTGCAGACGCGGGGTCAGCGTGCCGCCAAGCAGGTGGAAGTCATGCTGGATGCCCGCCGAAAGCGTCCACTCGGGCGCCTGCACCAGACGGTTGCCCGACAGGTCGGACGCGGCCGGGCAGGTGTCCGCGGTCACTTCGCAGAAGTCGGTGTACTTGGCGTCGAGCCAGGCGACGTTGGCGTCGATCTTGGTGTCCGGCGTCACCAGCCACATCGTCTCCAGTTCCGCACCCTTCACGCGCGCCTTGCCGGCGTTGAGGGTGTAGACCAGCGCGGTATCCGGATCTTCCTGCTGCGTCTGCAGGTCCGAGTAGTCGTACAGGAACGCGCTCAGGTTGACCTGCAGGGCATTGTTGAAGAAGCGGTTCTTGGTGCCGACTTCATAGGCGACGATCGTTTCGGGACCGAACGAGTTGTTGGTGGTGTAACCGCCCGCCTTGTAGCCCTTGTCGACCTTGGCATAGATCAGGTTGTCCGGCGTCGCCTGGTAGTTGAGGCCGAAGTGCCAGGTGATCTGGTCGCCCGAATAGTGGTTGTCGAGGTCCGAATAGGTTCCGGCGATGTCGTTGTAGCCGACCTGGGACTTGTTGTCCTTGGTGTAGCGGATGCCCGCCTCGGCCTTGAGCTGGTCGGTCAGGTCGTAGCCGACCTGCGCGAAGACCGCCTTGGACTTGCTACCGACGTCGTAGTCGAAGGTGTAGTAGTTGAACGGCGTCGTACCCGCGTCGCCATGCACCTGGAAGAAGGTGTTGAGCGCGTCGGTCTCCTTGAAGAAGTAGCCGCCGACCTGCCAGGTGAAGCCGGTCTTGTTGTTCGAGCTCAGGCGCAGTTCGTAGTTCTGGTCCTTGACGCCTTCGTTCTGCTGGAAGCCGTAAGTGTAGGTAGTGCCGCCGTCCTGGTCGTTGTCACGGTTCAGGGTGGACTTCTGGTAGCCGCCGAAGAAGCTGAGCGTCGCGAAGTCCATATCGTAGGAGATCGCGGTGCGCACGGCCTTGGTGCGGATGCGGGTGTAGCCCTGGTTGTTCAGCTCGAACTTCTTCGAGGAACCGATGTCCAGCGAACCGTCGTCATTGACGTCGGCATAGGGGATGCCCTTGGACACGGCGCCGACGCCGTCCACGCGGGTCATCTCGCCGGTGACGAGGATCGAGAGGCGGCTGGTCGGAGTCCACAGTGCGTGGACGCGGCCGCCGGTCACGTTGCCGTCGTCGCCGTCCTTCAGGCCGGGGTTGTCGCGGTAGCCTTCATGGGTCTTGCGGGTGCCGGCGAAACGGAAGCTCAGGGTGTCGCTGACCGGGACGGTGGCGCCGACGTCGAAGTTGAGCGTGCCGTAGTTGCCGATTTCGGCGGCGGCATCGAGCTTCCAGTCATCGGTCGGCTTGACCGTCGCGATGTTGACCGCGCCCGCCGTGGCATTGCGGCCATAGAGCGTGCCCTGCGGGCCGCGCAGCACTTCGATGCGCTCGACGTCGAACATCGCCGCGTTGAGGGCGAAGGCGCGCTGCAGGTAGAAGTTGTCGACCGAGACCGCGACCGCCGGATCACCCGTTTCCGAGTAGTCGCGGCTGGACACGCCACGAATGGTGATCATGGTGTTGGCATTGTTCTGGGCGATGTTGACGGTCGGCGCGATGTTGGAAATCGCGTTGACGTCGGCGACGCCCTGCCTGGAGAGTTCCTCGCCCGTCGCGACGGTCATCGCGATCGGGGTGCTCTGGGCGCTGGTCTCGCGCTTGGTCGCGGTGACGACAATGTCACCCAGACCCTCCGAAGCCGTATCGGCCGCGGGCGCTGTATTCGCCCCGGCATCCTGGGCGAAGGCAGGCTGGACGAAGGCCGCTGCGATGGAAAGCGCGCTGGCAGTGAACGTAAGACGCTTGAGCAAGACTGGAACTCCCTGTGACCCGTTCTGGAATGATTGACGTTTTCATTACAATGACCGATTCGCGGGCGAATGCAAGCGGGTCATTTAATCACTCAATTGCAGTTTCTTTCATATATCTGATTTCACGTGATTTTTTATGAGTTATCAGAAGGATAACGTTTTCATTTCCACGTCGAGGGGTTTGCCTAGACGAAACCTATCCTTCAGAAAAACCTTGAAAAAATGTACCGTTCGAAATCGTGACCACCTCGCAATCGAATAGCGCATCGCACACCATCGTAACCCGAATCGTGCCTCGACGACCAAGGTATGAAAGCTCGATAGCTTCGCTCAGAATACGTACCGAACCGGCACATTCCGGCTATTTTTGACCGCCACTGCGCAAATCGAAGGGGTGGCGGAGCAGCAGGCCCGTGGCGGGTTGGCGAGCCGCTCATCAATGCGATAATGTAAACGTTACCATTAACATACTCGGTCGCGCAGAGTTGATTGCCTGTGCGGACTCCGTAAATGCCGAAGCCGCGCAATTCGAAGGATCATGCCATGGACACCTCCACACGCCCCATCCGCGTTGGCCTGCTGGGTTACGGCTTTGCCGGAAAGACCTTCCACGCGCCACTGATCGACGCGTGCGACGGCCTGTCGCTCCACGCGGTGACGTCACGGGACGCAGGCAAGGTTCACGCGGACTATGCCGGAGTGAACGTCCATCCGACGCCCGAGGCGTTGCTCCGTGACGAGGCGATCGACCTCGTCGTCGTCGCAACGCCTAATGACACGCATGCCCCCCTCGCCCGCATGGCGTTGGAAGCCGGGCGCCACGTCGTAGTCGATAAACCGTTCGCGCTCGATCTGGCGGAGGCGCGCGGGCTGGTGGCCTTGGCCAAAGCGACCGGTCGCCACCTTCAGGTCTTCCACAACCGCCGCTGGGACAGCGACTTTCTCACCATCCGTCATGCCATCGAAAGCGGCCTGCTCGGCCGGGTCACGCATTTCGAGTCCCGTATCGACCGCTTCCGCCCGCAAGTGCGAGACCGCTGGCGCGAACGAGCAGCGCCCGGGGCGGGTGTCTGGTTCGACCTCGGCCCGCATATGGTCGATCAGGCGCTCGCGCTGTTCGGGTTGCCCGACCGTGTCACCGCCAGCCTCGCCATCCAGCGCGACGGCGCGCAAGCGGACGACTGGGCGCATGCCATCCTCGACTACGGCGAGCGGCGGGTGGTGATCCACGCCGGAATGCTGGTGGCGGGCGGATCTGCGCGCTTCACCGTCCACGGCACCGGCGGCAGCGCAGTCAAGCTGAAGGCGGACGGGCAGGAGGCGCAGCTGATCGCCGGGATGCGGCCCGGCGATCCGGGCTGGGGCGAAGATGAGGACGCTCTCACCCTTTACGCTGGTGGCAGCGAGCGTGCCGTTCCGGCCACGTCCGGCGATCAGCGCGGGTTCTACACCGCCGTCGCGGCCGCGCTGGCGGGGGAGGCCCCACCGCCGGTACGCCCCATCGAAGCGCTCGCGGTCATGGCAGTGCTGGAGGCCGGCGCAGCCTCCGCACGTGAGGGCCGCGCGATGCCGCTGCCGCTTGACCCGGAAGAACGCGCTACCTGGTAAGGCTCACCCCGCGGCAAGCTGGGTGGATACCGAGCCGGTGCGCTCCAGCTTGCCCCAGCCCACGACCCACCCGGCCACCGCAGAAGCGATCGCGCGGATCACCACCCAATACATGATCTGGCGATAGACCAGTCGCTGCGCCACCAGCAGGTGCGCCGGGTAACGGACCCGCGCTCCGTCGAGGCGGTAGGCGATCCACCCGCAGAGCACATCGATCGCGGTGAAGGCGATCCAGTAGGCCCCCATCATGCCGACGTCTCCGCTCGTCTGCGCCCAGCCGTGGGCAGAGACCCGCAGCGCCGTCCCGATGATCGAGATCACCAGCGCAAGATCGATCAGCGGCGAGATCGCGGCGAAGGCGATCTGGAACAGCCACGCTTGCGGCAATCCGACGAGGCCGAGCCCGGCGGGCTTGCGGGTGCGGATCACCGCGCGGTGCTTCCACAGGCACTGGAGCGTGCCGAAAGCCCAGCGGAAGCGCTGTTTGGCGAGCGCGGCGAAGCTCTCGGGCGCCTCGGTCCAGGCAACCGCGCGCGGGTCGTAAGTGACGCGCCAGCCTGCGCGCTGGATGGCGATGGTAAGGTCCTGATCCTCAGCGAGGGTGTCCTCCGGGTAGCCGCCGACCGAATCCAGCGCCGTGCGCCGCCATGCGCCGACCGCGCCGGGCACCACCGTCATCGCGTCGAACCCGGCCAGCGCGCGGCGTTCGAGG
>JASGGD010000229.1:0-7281 GCA_047605225.1 Novosphingobium sp. | reverse complement strand
CAAGGGCAAGGGCACGCTCGACGGCAAACCGATCAACGGCTCCGACATCGAGCGTGCCCTTGCCCTTGCCATAGGCCGACGAAAGCCGCGTGGTGATCTCGCTCAGTTGCGCGGCGGCACCCGGCGTGTTGGGCGCGGGCAGGACGATGCCCTGCCGCAGGATGCCCAGCTTGCGCGACACGTCGGCGTCGAGGCCGGCGACCTTCGCGAACTTCGCCGCCTCGACCGCGTACTTCACCTGCTTCTCGGTAAGCTGGCCATTGGACTGCGCGGCCAGCGCGTCGGTGTCCTCGGTGATGTAAGTGTAGTTGACCCAGTTCGCCTGATTGTTACCCAGCGAGAAGTCGAACAGGTCCTTCTCGGCATCGGCGACGAACTTGGCGGCGCCCTCGGCGGTCTGCGGATAGTCCTCGGCATGAGCGGGGATCGCGGCGAACGACAGGCTTGCGGCCAGCGCAGCCAGTGCGGTGGAGGCGAATTTCATGGGGGGAACCTCTCTGAACCTTTGAATGGGCGCGAGACTAGCCGCCCCTCGCGCGGGATCAACCGCCAGGGGAGGAATATCCTCGGCCGCGAGTACGACGGCCCTTCGCCGCCATGCGATCAAAGGAGCCGCGAGGCCAACTGAACCGAGATTTTTGCACCCATGTTGCGGATCGTTGCCATCAAGCAAGGGACGCTCGCTCCACATGCCGATCCATGTCGTCTACGCCACGCCGGAAGGCCGCTCCCGCATGAAGCCCGTGACCATGGCGGGCGGCCTGTCCTACCTCGACCCGCCGCGCCCGGCGCTGGGTTGGCGCACAGTGATCTGGGAAGGCCCTGCCTTCACCGACAGCTTCCACACCGCAAAGGACTTCGGCAGCCTGCAGACGATCCTCGAAGGCCGCCTCACCATCACCGTGACCGATGGAGACCTGCGCAGCGTGACCGGCGGCCCCGGCGACGCCTTCGTCTTCGTCGATACCACCGGCGACGGCCACGAAGCCGCCCGCCCCGACGAGGCCACCTTACGCGCGATCAACATCCGCTTCGCTGACGCATGGACCGCCCTTGCCGAAACCTTCGACAGCTGGCCCGAAGAGGCCGTGCCCTTCGCCTAGCCAAGAAATTCCACGATCGCCCGGCCGAGATCCTTGAAGGTCACCGACGACATGTGATTGCCCGGCACTTCGGCATAAGTGCCCTGCGGCAATGCCGCCGCAAGGTCCTGCGCCGAGCCGTTGTCCTGATCGTCCGCGCCGCACACGCACAGCGTCGGCATCGTCACTTGCGCGATCGCGTCAGGCGCGGTGTCGTCCACCGAGCCGAGCAGCAGGCGCGCCGCCACGCGGTCGATCTTCATCGACTTCATGAACGCCTGCGCCACGAACGCCTTGTCGCCGCGCTCGATGGTCCCGAAGCGGTCGATGGCGTCCACGAAATGCGCGCTCCGCTTGGCCCAGCCGGACAGACCCGTCAGTCCCATGCCGCCCAGCACCAGCCGCTGCGGCGTCAGCCCCGCCAGCACGCCGCGCACCACCGTCCGCGCGCCGAGCGAAAAACCGCCGAGATCGTAATCCGACAGGCCCAGCGAGGCGATCACCGCCTTGAGATCGCGCACCAGCACGTCGGACGGATAGGCGTCCGCATCGTGCGGCCCGTCGCTCTGCCCGTGGGCACGCAAGTCCGGCATGAACACCTCGAACCCCGCATCGGCGAGGATCTTGGCATTGCCGAACTTGATCCAGTTCACCTCGGCGCTGGAGAACAGCCCGTGCAGCAGCACCAGCGGCCGCCCGCCGGGCTGGCCCATCGTATGAAGGGCGAGCTTCGCCCCGCCGAAGCCTTCGACGAAATCGGTCTTCACATCGCTCACGGGCAAACTCGCTTTACGGTTATTCAGGCGGCTCGAGACCGGCGGCCTTCCATCGGTCCATGACGCCCGCGTTCTCGGCGCTCGTCATGCCGGGCAAGTGCCGCACGTCGGTCCATGCCGTCAACATGCTTTCGGTCGCATAGTTCTGGCTGGGGCGAAACGGTGTGGGATCATCGAAGCTGCCCACGGTCAGGTCGATGTTCTCTCCGTCGACGAACGCGAACCCCAGCGGCGTCCCGCACTGCGAGCAGAACGGCCGGCGCGCGATCGGAGACGAGCGATACCAGTCCGGCTCCCTCTCCCACCGCACGGCCGATTGCGGCGCGTTGACGAAAGCGATCGACACCCCGCCGGTCGCCCGCTGGCACATGCGGCAATGGCACAAGTACGCCTTGTCGGGCTCGACCTCGGCGGAATAGCGGATGCGGCCGCACTGGCAGCCGCCGGTCATTGTCTGCGTCATGACGCCGGCTCGGGCGCGAGCGGCCGGATATCGCCGCCGATGTGCCGCATGAAGTCGGCCTTGCCAAGCGGCACGCCCTTCATCCGAAGGATCGCGTAAGCCGTGGTCAGGTGGAAGTAGAGGTTGGGCAGAATCCAGTCGTCGAAATAGCGCTGCGCGGGCAGTTCGAGGTAGACGCCCATCCGTTCCAGCACGATCCGTTTGGAATCGGGCCGCTTGGCCTCGGGCGTGACGGCCGCGACTTCCGCCGCCAGCAGAGCGATCGTGTCCGCCAGCACTGCGCGGGCCTCGGCCCAGTCGACCACAGGCTGTACCTCGTTGGGCAGGTCCGCGCCCCGGCTCCAGGCGACGAACTGAAGCGGCTGCGTGCACGTTCCCGCCACCTGCCAGGCCAGCGGATGCATATCCCCGGCCAGCCGCGCCGCCGCCAGATCGTCCAGCGCGACGCCCGCCTCGGCGGCCCATTCCTCGGCCTTGTCGAGCACCGCCGACAGCGTTTCCAGGCGCGCGGCCAGCAGTTCGAGGGCGTGCTTCGTCTCGGCGGCGTCCATGCAATCCTCCATCCCGGTGTCAGGTGAAGACTAGGTGGCTACCGCCGAGCCGATTGCAAGCGCGCCTGTCAGCCCTTCTTCAGATGACGGCGGCCCAGCAATTCCGCGATCTGCACCGCGTTGAGCGCCGCCCCCTTGCGCAGGTTGTCCGATACGCACCACAGCGCCAGACCGTTGTCCACGGTCGGGTCCTCGCGCACACGGCTCACGTAAGTGGCGCCATCGCCCACTGCCTCGATCGGTGTGACGTATCCGCCGTCCTCACGCTTGTCGACGAGCATCACGCCGGGGGCCTCGCGCAGGATGTCCTGTGCTTCCTCGGCGCTGATCTCGTCCTCGAACTCGATGTTGAGCGCTTCGGAGTGGCCGACGAACACCGGCACGCGCACGCAGGTCGCCTGCACCTTGATCTTCGGATCGAGGATCTTCTTGGTCTCGACCACCATCTTCCACTCTTCCTTGGTGGAACCGTCGTCGAGGAACACGTCGATGTGCGGGATCACGTTGAAGGCGATCTGCTTGGTGAACTTGCGCGGTTCGGTGGGATCGCCGACGAAGATCGCACGGCTCTGCTCGAACAGCTCGTCCATGCCCGCCTTGCCCGCGCCCGACACCGACTGGTACGTGGAGACGACCACGCGCTTGATCTTCGCCTTGTCGTGCAGCGGCTTGAGCGCCACCACCATCTGCGCGGTCGAGCAGTTGGGGTTGGCGATGATGTTCTTCGCCTTGTAGCCGTCGATGGCGTCCGGGTTCACCTCGGGCACGATCAGCGGTACGTCGGGGTCCATGCGGTAGAGCGAGGAATTGTCGATCACCACGCAGCCCTGCGAGGCCGCCTTGGGCGCGTAGACCTGCGTTGCGGAGGAACCCGCCGCGAACAGCGCGATGTCCCAGCCCGTGAAATCGAAATGCTCCAGATTCTTTACCTTGAGCATACGGCCGGTGTCGCCATACTCGACCTCGGTGCCCACCGAGCGCGAGGAGGCGACGGCGGCGATCTCGTCCACCGGGAATTCGCGCTCGGCAAGGATGTTGAGCACTTCGCGGCCGACATTCCCCGTCGCACCGACGACGGCAACCCGGTAACCCATGGCAAATTTCCTCTAGAGGCGCGCCCGGGCAAGCGGGCGCAGATACGCCGCGCGGGTTACCCGCCTGCGCCTCTCAGGGCAAGGCGCGAGAGATCAGGCGGGCATTGCGGCGGGAGGAAGATCGACGGACGCCTGCGCAGGCTTCACGAACGGTTGCCGCTTCCAGTACGTCAGAGAGCGCCAGCACCACTCGAGCGGCCCGCTCAGGAAGAAGCGCAGCCAAGCATTGGCGAAGATCAACATGGCCAGATCGATGACCGTGGCGGCCACCATCAGCTGCGCCCAGCCCAGCTTGTCCCACAAACCCAGCCCCCAGGGCGCGAAGACGAACCACATCGTGGCGATGCTCGTCAGGATATAGATCGAGAATGCCATGCGGCCCGCCGCCTTGAACGGCGAAAGTGCCACCCGTCCCGCCCCGGTCTTCATCAGCAGGTTGAACAACCCGACGTGACCGAAGGTCACGCACAGGCGGGCGAATTCGGCCGAGATCATTCCCGGCGTGGCCCATGGCGTGAACTTGAAGACTTCCACGACGTCCCACGCCCTGAGGCCGCACCCCACGGCATAGCCCGCCAGCGCCAGTCCCGCATAGAAGCCCGCAGACTTGTCGCCCTGGATCACACCCCACTTGAACAGCGCCATGCCCAGTAACATCGCCGGCACCGCCTCAAGGACGGTGAAGAACAGTCCGTTGCCGTCGCCGAACACCTTGTTCCAGATGAACCACGCGAACATCACGTATTGATGCGGCCATCCCTCGCGCGCCTTGCGTTCGGCGTCAATCGCGACCTGGTCCTTTTTGCTCGGCGGCTTGGAGAGATCGTGCTGGTCGACCTTCTCCTGCCATGTCTCAAGGGTCTTCCTGTCTTCGGCCGAGAGCTTGGCGCCCGAACCCTGCTTCTTCTGCAGCACCTCGACCTTGTGGATGCGCTCGATCCGCTCCTGCCATGCGAAAGCCCCGCTGACGGCAACGAAGGCGGCAAAAGCCATGCCTATCGCCAACAACACCTTGGGCGACGCCTTGCGAAACGGGAAAAGCAGCAGCGCCGCCAGCCCGTAAGCGAGCAGAATGTCCCCCACCCAGCCGATCACGAAGATGTCGATCAGCCCGAACAGGATGAGCAGCAGGTTACGCCGATAGTAGAGGTCCGCCACCTGCACCGGATCATCGGGCTTCATGGCCTTGGCGGTAAAGACCATCACCCCCGCGCCGAACAGCAGTTCGAACAACCCGCGCTGGGTACCGTCCCAGAATATCTGGATCGTCGCCCATGTCGTCTGGTCGGCCGCGCTCCACGAAAGGCGGCGGAAATCATGCATCCACGAGGACACGTTCGTGCCCATGAAAGGGATGTTCATGAACAGGATGCCCAGGATCGCAATCCCGCGCAGCACGTCGATGACATCGATCCGCGCCCGCCCGCGTACAGGACCGAATTGAGCCAGTTCCCCCGCCATGACTACCCTCACCTGTAGTTGTCACGAAGGTAATTGAGGTAACGAAAGCCGTCAATGAAACGCAGCCGCGCAAATCATGACAATTGCAGCCATGCCGAATTACTGCGAGATCGGCTTTTGACGATGTTCATCGACCTTCCCGAAGCTGTCGCCACGACAGGCAACGATGGCGTCCTTTACCAATTCGTCCAGCATCGTGTTCTCCGACGGGCCGGAGAATTCTTCAAGATCATTCAGTAACGAGGGGGCCGCGACGATCTTTGCGGCCTCGAGCAAGGGCATCGAAACCCGGTCCCCTGCAAGTTCATGAGACAGAAACGGCAGTGCCGCACCACGATCCAGTCGCGCCAGTCCCAGAATGGCTTCGGCCCGAACCTCGTGCACAGGATCGTTCGCCGCGATGGTCAAAGCGGTGCGAACTTCGGGGCAGTCGAGTTCAAGCTGGGACAGGAGCATGACGGCCCAGTCACGATTAGCCAGGGCAGAATCGCGCGTCGCTACGATCAAACGCCGGAGATTGGCTTCACCGAATGGGCCATCACCAAACGCAATCTCGTCGGCAATGGCGGCTTGAAGAAACTCCGAGGGCGGAAAATAGCGCTCCGTCATATCGAGAAACGCAGTCCCGAGCGGGGGCATGAAAGCAGGTGTCGCCCCCTCCCGCATGCGAGGGGGCGACACGCAGGGTCAGTGTGCGGTGGCCCCGGCTGCAGCCGCGTGCGCCGCCGGTGCGGCGGCAAGTTCGTCAGCCTCGGTCCACTCGATCGCGGTGAGCGGCTCGGTCAGCGCCTTGGCCAACACCTCATCGACGTGGGCGACGGGGATGATCTCCAGCCCCTGCTTCACGTTGTCGGGGATTTCGGCGAGGTCCTTGCGGTTCTCTTCCGGGATCAGCACCGTGGTAATGCCGCCGCGCAGGGCCGCCAGCAGCTTTTCCTTGAGGCCGCCGATCGGCAGCACGCGGCCACGCAGCGTGACTTCCCCGGTCATGGCGATGTCCTTGCGTACCGGATTGCCCGTCAGCGTCGACACGATCGAGGTCACCATGCCGATGCCCGCCGAGGGGCCATCCTTGGGCACTGCACCCTCGGGAAGGTGGATGTGGATGTCCTTCTTGTGGAACACGCTCGGCTTGATGCCGTAGTGCGGGGAACGCGCACGCACGAAGCTGAACGCAGTCGAGATCGACTCGTTCATCACGTCGCCCAGCTTGCCGGTCGCCTTGATATTGCCCTTGCCCGGCACGGTCACGCTTTCGATGGTCAGCAGTTCGCCGCCTACTTCGGTCCATGCGAGGCCGGTGACCGCACCAACCTGATGCTCTTCCTCGCCCACGCCGTGGCGGAACTTGCGCACACCCGCGAACTCGTCGAGGTTTTCCGGGGTGATGGTGACGGTCTTGACCTTGCCCTCAAGGATCTGGCGCAGCGACTTGCGCGCCAGACGCGCCACTTCGCGCTCCAGCGTGCGCACACCGGCTTCACGAGTGTAATAGCGGATCAGGTCGCGCAGGCCATCCTGCGTCAGCGTGAATTCGCCCTTCTTGAGCCCGTGCGCTTCCACCTGCTTGCGGATCAGGTGGCGCTCGGCGATCTCCACCTTCTCGTCCTCGGTGTACCCTTCGAGGCGGATGATCTCCATGCGGTCGAGCAGCGGCTGCGGCAGGTTCAGGCTGTTCGCTGTGCACACGAACATCACGTCCGACAGGTCGATGTCGAGTTCCAGATAGTGATCCTGGAACTTCGCGTTCTGTTCGGGATCGAGCACTTCAAGCAGCGCCGAGGCCGGATCGCCACGGAAGTCCTGACCCAGCTTGTCGATCTCGTCGAGCAGGAACAGCGGGTTCGACTTGCC
>JASGGD010000228.1:0-7334 GCA_047605225.1 Novosphingobium sp. | reverse complement strand
GACTACGTCGCTGCCACCTCCCCATCGCTGCGCGACAGGGAGGAGACGCGCCGTCATCAGGCCAGCGCGCCCTTCAGCGCATCGACGAGGTCAGTGCGCTCCCAGGGGAACAGGTCGCCCTCGGGCTGGCGGCCGAAGTGGCCATAGGCAGCGGTCGGACCGTAGATCGGCTTGTTGAGGCCGAGGCCGACGCGGATGCCGCGCGGGGTCAGGCCGCCCAGCTTGTCCGCCGAGACCTTGGCGATCGCAGCTTCCAACACGGCGTCGTCGACGGTGCCGGTGCCGTGGGTATCGACGTAGAGCGAGAGCGGCGCGGACACGCCGATGGCGTAGGACACCTGAATGGTGCAGCGCGTGGCGAGACCCGCAGCGACCACGTTCTTCGCCAGATAGCGCGTCACGTAGGCGGCCGAGCGGTCCACCTTCGTCGGGTCCTTGCCCGAGAACGCACCGCCGCCGTGGGGCGAAGCGCCGCCGTACGTATCGACGATGATCTTGCGGCCGGTGAGGCCCGCGTCGCCGTCAGGGCCGCCGATCTCGAACGAACCGGTCGGGTTGATGTGGAACACCGTCTTGTCGGTGACGAAGCCCTCGGGAAGCAGTTCGGTAACGACCGTCTTCACGTAGGACTTGAGTTCGGCTTCCTGCTCGCCCTTGTCGTAGCCCGGCGCGTGCTGGGTCGAGACGACGATGGCGGTAGCCTCCACCGGCACGCCGTTCTCGAAGCGCAGGGTGACCTGGCTCTTGGCGTCGGGTTCAAGGAACGGCGCGGCTCCCGAGTGGCGGTCGTCTGCCAGCTTGTGCAGGATCTTGTGGCTGTAATCGAGCGTCGCCGGCATCAGGTCGGGCGTTTCGTCGCAGGCGAAACCGAACATGATGCCCTGGTCGCCCGCGCCTTCATCCTTGTTGCCCGCCGCATCGACGCCCTGTGCGATGTGCGCGGACTGGGCGTGCAGGCGGTTGATGAACTCGAAGGTTTCCCAGTGGAAGCCGTCCTGCGCATAACCGATCTTCTTGACGACAGCGCGCACGGTCTTCTCGATTTCCTCAAGCGCGCCTTCGGCCCACTCACCATTCTCGAACACGCCCTTGCAGCGGATTTCACCGGCGAGGACGACGAGTTGGGTGGTCGTCAGCGTTTCGCACGCCACGCGCGCTTCGGGGTCCTTCGACAGGAACAGATCGACGATGGCGTCGGAAATCTGGTCGGAAACCTTGTCCGGATGGCCTTCGGAGACGCTCTCGGACGTGAAGACGTAGTTGCTGCGCATGTGATCCCTTGGGATATAAAGGAAGCTTTATGTGAGTGCTCGGTCTAGACCCGACGGCGACCGAGTGCAACCACGCAAAGCGCAACCGCCATCATGAGCGCGGCAAGCGCCAGCGGAAGGACGTTGCCCAACCGGGCGAAGAGCGTGGGCTCATGGGCCTGCGGAATCAGGCCGTCGAGGCGACCCGCGCGGTGGCGCGGCACGAAAGCCCGCACGATCCCATCGGCATCGATCACCGCGCTGATCCCGGTGGTGGTCGAGCGCAGGACCGGCAGCCCTTCCTCGATCGCGCGCAGCCGCGCCTGCGCGAGATGCTGGGGCGGTCCCCAGGCCCCGAACCAGCCGTCATTCGAGGGGTTGAAGATGTAGTCGGGCCGGTTCGCTGGATCGACGACCTCGCCGCTGAAGACGATCTCGTAACAGATCTGCATCCCGGCCTTGCCATAGGCGCCGAAGTCGATGGTGCGCGGCCCCGGACCCGGCACGAAGTCGAGCTGACCGGCGACGAGGCGGCTGAGGCCGATCGGCTCGAGCAGCCAGCGCATCGGCAGGTATTCGCCGTAAGGCACGAGATGCGCCTTGGAATAGCCCGCAAGGATCGCGCCGCTTCCATCGATCGCGGTAACCGAATTGCGCGCCGCCTTCTCCTCCTCGCCCTCCATGACGAGATCGACCGCACCGGTCATCAGCAGCCCATAAGGCCCGACCACGCGGCCGAGGCGGCGACGGGCGATCTCCGGGTCACCGGCATAAGTATAGATGCGGTATAGGTAGCTCGGGTAGCCGTCGCGCAGGAAGTCGCCGAGCCCCGATTCGGGCCAGAACACCACCCGCCGGTCCCCCGGCGAGCGCGGCAGCGAGAGTAGCGCTAAGCGCTGGAAATTGCGCTCGAAATAGCGCGGGTCGTCGATGAACTCCTGCCGGATGTCGGGCTGCACCAGCGTATAGCGCACCGCCCCCGGCTGCGCCGCCGGAGCAGGTGCGTGCATGGCGAAGCCGAGCCCGCCTGCCAGCACTGCGACGGCGATGGACGAAAGGACCTTGCCCGATGACAGCCGCGCCATGCAGCCGGGAATACCGGCCAGCAGCACCAGCACGCCCGAGAGCCCATACGTCCCGATCCAGGGTGCCAGAATGCCGAGCCCCCGGCTCTCGAACCCGCCCAGCAGCGCGATGCCCAGCGGGTTCCAGGCAAAGCCGGTGAACAGCCATGCCCGCAGCCACTCGGTCACGATCCAGGTCGCGGCGAAGGCGATCGCCAGTGTGATGAAACCGTGGGGACCTTCGCGGCGGTCAGGCCGGGCCACCAGCCACGCGGCCAGCGCCGCCACAGCCGGGAACAGCGCGAGATAGAGCGCCAACAGCACCACCGCGATCATCCCCAGCCATGCGGGCATGTTCGCCTGATAGGTGAAGGCGGTCGCGATCCAGTTGTTGCCGAGGGTGAAGTGGCCGAGCCCGAAGCACCAGCCGAGCAGGAAGACCTGTCGCCCGGTCCTTGCCCGAACCGTGAGTTCGAGCAGCCAGGCGACAGCGATCAGCGTCAGCGGCCAGAGCGCAAGGGGCTGAAAACCGCAGGCCGCGAGGGCACCGGCGGCGATGGCCGCCAGCGCGCGCATACCCGGCCGCGGGGGCACGGCCAGGGCAAGGGTTCTGAGGAAGGGCGAAGCGTACCGGTCGGACTGCATCGCCATGGGCTTGTAAGCCCGGCCCGGCGCGACGCAAGGGACCAGTTACGGTCCTTCGCGTATCGCGCCGGGAAAGAGGATCAGCCTTCGACGGCTTCGGGAGCGGCCTCGTCTCCGGCTGCAGCCTTGCGGGTGCGGCGACGGCGGGGCTTTTCCTCGGCAACAGGCTCGGCCTCGGCGGCCGGAGCCGGAGCTTCGACCGGGGCGGCCTTGGGCGTGCGCTTGCGAACAGGCTTGGCCGAGATCGCAGGCGGAAGCGCCGCGGCGTCGAAACCGGCGGGTTCTTCCTGAGCGACGGGAGCGGGAGCGGCTTCGGCGGGAGCCTGCTCGGCCTCGCCCTGCGCCTCGGCGCCCTCGTCACGGCGCGGGCCGCGCGGCTTGCGCTGCTTCAGGCCGCGCGATGCGCGGTTGTCGCGCACGAAGGGGTTCTCGGCCGGTTCGTAGAGGTTGGGCTCGGCCTCGGCCGTTTCGGCGGCAGCCTCGACGGCGGGCTGGGCCGCCTGCTCGGGAACGCGCTGTTCGTGGCGCTGGTCGTTCCGGGGCTCGTACTGACGCTGTTCACGCTCGGGGCGCGGCGCGCGCTCGACGGGAGCCGACGGCACTTCGCCGTAAGGATCGTCGTAGGAACCGTAGTCATCACCGTAATCGCTCTGGCGGTGATCGTCGCGGCGCGGCTGGTTGGGCTGGCGAGCCTCTTCCTGGCGCTGCTTCTGATCGGCGATGACGCGGAAGTAATGGTCGGCGAACTGGAGGTAGTATTCCTCCGTCACGCGATCGCCATTGAGATGCGCGTCGTGCGCCATCTTGCGGTACTTCTCCAGCAACTGCGGCGCGTTGCCGCGCGCCCTGCTGTCGATCCGGTTGGTCTGCTGACCGCCCTGCTGGCGGTTGTTGTTCCCGCGCCCGCGGCGACGGTTGTTACCACGATTGTTGTTATTCAAGGGATGACTTTCCTCAAAACCCCGGGCTTCAAAACCCTGGCACGCTCCGGTCCCGATCAACCGGACTGCCGTACGTCACATGATCCCGGCCGGCCCCCCGGCCGCCGCGATTTTCCCCATCTGCCCTGCCGGAGACGTTGACGCCGCCGACTGCTTGCAAATGCTGGAGGCGAACCGGGTATGGGAAATCATCGTCCATCGGCCGGTTCGCCGTAATCATTAGGGATTGTAGAGGACGATTCCAAGCGGAAACTTACGCCTCCAGTACGTTTGTCCCCGAAAAGGCGACGACACGATCGCGCCCGCCCAGATCGCGATGAACCCGCGACGAAAGCCCGGCAGCCGCGCCGATCGCCGCCACGGCTTCGGCCTGCCGCCAGCCGATTTCCACCATCGCCACCCCGCCGGGCGCCATCAGGTCCGGCAGCTGGGGCACGAGGACGCGGTAGTCGTCCAGCCCCTCCGGCCCCGAGAAGAGCGCGCCCGCAGGCTCGAAGGCCCGGACCGAGGCATCGAGTTCGGCCGCATCCTCGACATAGGGCGGGTTGGTGAGGATCAGGTCGAAGCGGCCAAGGTCAGCCGACCACCCAGGCTGGGTCCAGTCGGCCATCAGCAGCCGCGCGGACGGAGCGTGGCGGTCGGCATTGGCCTGCGCCACTGCCAGCGTCTCGGTGGAACGGTCGATCGCCACGCCTTCCGCGTCGGTCCATACCGACAGCGCCGCCAGCAACAGCGCCCCGGTCCCGGTGCCGAGATCGAGGATCCGCGCGGGCGGGCGGTCGGCCAGCGCCTCGCGGGCAGCCTCGATCAGCGTTTCGGTATCGCCGCGCGGGATCAGGGTCGCCGGGGTGACCGCGAGTTCGAGGCCGTAGAACTCTGCCGTGCCGGTGATGTAGGCGACCGGCTCATGCGCGGCGCGGCGGGCGACCAGTGCGGCAAAGCCTTCCGGCGCGGGATCGCGCATCCGGCCGAGCAGCAACTGCGAGCGAGTGACGCCCAGCGCATGAGCCATCAAGACTTCGGCGTCGAGGCGGGCGGTGTCGCTGGTTTCGGCGAGGCTCAGGGCTGCGTCGCGGATAGCTTCGACTACGCTGTCAGGCATCCATTGCCGCCAGCCGCTTCGCCTCGTCCTCGGCGATCAGGGCATCGACCAGTTCCGCCAGCCCCGGCCCTTCCAGCACTTCAGGCAGGCGGTGGAGCGTCAGGTTGATCCGGTGGTCGGTGACGCGCCCCTGCGGGAAGTTGTAGGTGCGGATGCGCTCCGAGCGGTCGCCCGAGCCGACCATGGCCTTGCGCGCCTCGGCCTCGGCGCCCTGCGCCTCGTCGCGCATCTTTTCGTAGAGGCGCGCGCGCAGGACCTGCATGGCCTTGGCCTTGTTCTTGTGCTGGCTGCGCTCGTCCTGGCAGGTGACCACGAGGCCGCTGGGCAGATGCGTGATCCGCACCGCCGAATCGGTCGTGTTGACGTGCTGGCCGCCCGCACCGGACGCACGATAGATGTCGATCTTGAGGTCCTTGTCCTCGATCGCCACGTCGACTTCGGTGGGTTCGGGCAGGACCGCGACGGTCGCCGCCGAAGTATGGATGCGCCCACCCGATTCGGTGACCGGCACGCGCTGGACGCGGTGGACGCCGCTTTCGAACTTCAGCTTGGCGAAGACGCCCGATCCCGTGACGTTGGCGACCACTTCCTTGAAGCCGCCCACGTCGCTGGCGTTGGCGCTGACCATCTCGACCCGCCAGCCCTGATCGGCGGCGTATTTCTCGTACATGCGGTAGAGGTCGGCGGCGAACAGCGCCGCCTCGTCGCCGCCGGTGCCGGCGCGGATTTCCAGCATCGCCGGGCGCACGTCTGCCGCATCGCGGGGCAGCATGGCGATGGCAAGGCGGCGCTCGGCCTCGGGCAGTTCGGCCTTGAGACGCGCGGCTTCCTCGGCGGCGAGGGCGCGCATCTCCGGGTCGGGATCTTCGAGGTTCAGCAGCGATTCGAGTTCGCCGCGCATCGAGACGACCTCGGCGGCGGCGCGGGCCACCGGCTCGAGTTCGGCGTAGTCGCGGCTGGCGGCGACGAAAGCCTCGCCTTCGAGAGTGCCCGAGGCAAGGCGCGCCTCCAGTTCGGCCAGACGGCCGCCGAGCTGGGCGAGGCGGGTGTCCGAGATCGCCATCAGCGTGCGCCCACCACGTCGCCTTCCCCACCACCGTCATGCTGAACTTGTTTCAGCATCCATCGCGCCGCAGAGACCGACGGGCGGATCGGCACGATGGACCCTGAAACAAGTTCAGGGTGACGAAGAGTGAGGTTGAAAGGGTGGATCACGGCTGCAGCGTAACCAGCACCTGCTCCACCGCCAGACGCGCAGGAGTTCCCTCTGCCGATCGCAGGTTTGCAACAGCAACACCATCCTGCATAACGAACGATACCAGCACGGACGCATTGACCTTGGCGGCCTTGTCATAGCGCTTGCGCGGCGAACCGGTCGCGATCATCTCCGCGCTGAAGCCCTGGTGGCGCAAGGCCGTGATGGCTTTCAAGGCGAAAGGTAGCGCAGCATCGTCCTCGACCGCCAGAATCGCAGTGAGAGCGGGTTCAGCCACATCGCCCGCATCGGCCACCAGCATCGCCAGTCGCTCGATCCCCGCCGCCCAACCGACCGCCGGAGTCTCGGGACCGCCGAGCGCCGCCATCAGGCCATCGTAGCGGCCGCCGCCCAGCACGGTGCCCTGCGCGCCGAGACGGTCGGTCACGAACTCGAAAGCGGTGTGGCGGTAGTAATCCAGCCCGCGCACCAGCGCCTCGGCGCGGGTCCACGCCACGCCCGCCGCATCGAGACCCGAAGTCACCGCGCCGAAGAAGTCCTGCGCCTCGGCCGAGAGGAAATCGTCGATCTTGGGCGCATCGGCGGTGAAGGGCTTGTCGCGCGGGTCCTTGGAATCGAGGATGCGCAACGGGTTGCGCTCGAGGCGGTCCTGCGAATCCTCGCTCAATGCATCCTTGTGACCGCGGAAGTACTCAACCAGCGCCGCGCGCCAGGCCTCGCGGCTCTCGCCGTCGCCCAAGGTGTTGAGCTGCAGCGTCACGCCGTCGGCGATGCCCAGTTCCTTGAGCAGCTGGTCGGCCATCACCAGCAGTTCCACGTCGGCCATCGGCTCCGCCGCGCCGATCACTTCGGCGTCGATCTGGTGGAACTGGCGATAGCGGCCCTTCTGCGGGCGCTCGTAACGGAACAGCGGGCCGTGCGTCGCGACCTTGAGCGGGGCGAACTGCTTCCAGCCGTCGGTCAGGTAGGCGCGGGCGATCCCTGCGGTGAATTCGGGGCGCAAGGTCAGCGATTCGCCGCCGCGATCCTCGAACGAGTACATCTCCTTGGAGACCACGTCGGTCGTCTCGCCCAGCGAGCGCGAGAACACGGCGGTCTTCTCGAACACCGGCATTT
>JASGGD010000227.1:0-7382 GCA_047605225.1 Novosphingobium sp. | reverse complement strand
CACCGGATTCTCATCTTGATTGTCGCGCTTTCTCATCCAGATCGCCGCGCGACAGTGCCCGGAGTGCCGGTATAGAGCGCCCCGACGAAGGGCTGAGGGTTACAGACATGCACGGCACCGAAAGTAGCCGCAATCCTGGCTGCTATTGAGTCCAGATCGACGGACTCCTGTCCTCGAGAAGTCGTCGGTGCTACGGAGCCCGACCCCTGGAAAGTGCCGATCTGGGCTGAGCGAACATACAGGTGGCGATTGTGGCCAAGTGCTGTTGCGACAGCCTTGTACTGTAAAAATTCCGGCCAAGCGGTGGTCGTTTCACTCGCTGACGTTTGCATGACTGACACCCGGTAAGTGCCCGTACTGCCCGGTGTGCCGGTCAACTGCGCGATGATGAACGTTCCGGGTGCGATTGTTCCGTTCGAACGAGACAGCAGTTGATCGACCGCCAAGGCGCCACTCGCCACCGCTGAAACGGTAAGCACATCTCCTGAGATTGAACTTGTGAAAATTGCTGCAGCCGCGCGATCGTTGGGCGATCCGTCCCACCAGACCAACGTTCGCTTTCCATAAGCCGCGATATTTGCGGGATCGATGAGACGAGCATATTGCTGAGCAAAACTCGAACCGCCCTGCCCGGTACAAACAAGGTCAACACCGCTATCCAGTACGAAGGTCTGGATGCCGGTATCGTATTTCGAGTAGCTATCGCCATCAAGCCAGACCCCCGGATCGACGTGATAACCTCGACCGGTACCTGAGCGCCTTTGCATCCAGCTCGCGCTCTCGACTCCTTGGAAAATTCGGTAACCGGTCACTGTGCCCGAGAATATCGACAGTCCCGCCTGGTCTTGTCCCATCCGGAAATACGCCATGCCCACCGGGCGCTGCGAATAGGCGATCTGAGTGGGGCCGCCATTCAACGACCCTGCCAGAATACTTGGCGAGCAACCCGCAACGATGCGGAAGGTCTCACCCGCGGCAACAACTCCCAGCGCCAGATCCCAGGCTTGGCCGTTCGCGCCGTTGAGAACCTGCATCGTCAAATGGATGGAACCATCGCTTCGCAGTTCCACGCGGACACGATCAACTGCATTTCCGGCGTCGGCTTGCCACAGGATCTGCGTGGCCGAAGGGATGACCGCTGGAGCAATCCCCTGCATTTCCACCATGACGTTGCCACTGGGGAAGTTCATGGCCGGGTTGATTTGCTTCAGCACAGGATTCTTCAGGAAGCTGTCGCCAGAGCCTGCCGTCTGCGTGATGCCCACGAAAAAGGGCGTGCCCGACCCCACTGCGCCGGTCGCAGCAACCTCGGTGTCGCCTTGCGTTCCTGTTATAGGCGCGGAAGTGAATGCCGTTTGGAACCCTGGCGCATAGTACGTCAGGCCAAGGCGAACACCCGTACTGGACACACCCGCCGTTTTGATAGTGCCCGTCAGCCTGAATGCCTTGCCCGCATCGCCATAGAAGATTCTCGACACTGCCGCGAAGCCCGCGCCGCTGGCACTCATCTTGAGATACCCGCCCTCGGTCGATACCGTGGCGTTATTCGTCGTCGCAAAACCTTCCAGTCCGGCGTTGAAATCCACGCCGGCCAGAAGATTCTCCGCGTCCGGGGCGATGTAGCCGCTGAGCAACAGCGTCCCCATCGACCCTGTCGCACCCATGGCCTGGACAAATTCGGCTTCGGATTCGTAGGCGACGCCGTTCCACCAATACGTGCCATTCATTGCAACGAGGTATGGCTGGGCGCCATTCTCCGTAGGCTCGACCAGCGAGCCGTCGAACACGGGTGCCAAATTCAGGCTTCGGACATATCTGCTCAACCACGAGTGATCTCCGTCTCCGATGAGATCAAGCACGTCGGGCGTATGAGTCTGATTTCGAAGAAGAGTAGCCATTCCGCCCGGATAGACGACATTGATCGCGTCCAGGTCCGATCCGGCAGGCAGCGCGATCGACGCCATATCGGCGGCGCGGGTGCCGCCTGGGGTCAATATCGGCGAAGTAAGCTTCATGCCGGTTTCGAACTGGACGAATGCGGCGCGAACGTAGACCGTGCCCGCGACAGTGTCATAGGTCCGGTCCGTCGAGAGCGGGCCACCTGCACCGTGCACATACATCGTCGTCAGCGTTGCTGTCAGCGTCTCGGTCATCGCGACGCGAAACCATCCGTTCGATAATTCCTCGATGGACGAAGTGAAGGCGGCATTGTTGCCAGCAACCGGAGACCACGATTTGGCCTCGAAATCCATGAGGTACATTCTGCTGGTGCCCCCAGTGATTTGCACGATCGCGTAACGTCGCGCGCCACGCTGCAAATGCAGAGAGACCGTATGGTAACCTGGACTGGAAGGCGTGAACGTCGTGCGACCGTTTGCGCTACCTCTGGCGGTCGTCGTCTCGGTCAGGTCATAGGCTGCGTTGGTTCCATCGGGAGCCCCGGCGGTTACCGTCGCGGCGGTCATCGCCGATTTCACCCATGCCGATGATGCCAGATCAACCGGCTGAGTACACAGATTGGTAGCCGCCCCCTCCACGAGCAGACCCCGATCCGTTATCCTCAGTTCATCGACCGGAAACGCCTGATAGGTCCCCGTCGCAGTCAACGCCAATGCCTCGCTGGCGCGGCTGAACGAGAGCGCTCCCGTGTCTTGAAGCGTCTCGGAGTCCGTCGTCTTTATGCGATAGATTCCATCGACGAAATCAAACAGCACGCCCCGTGACGCCATAAGCAGAGCGCGATCGAATGCGGTTCCCACAAATGCGACACCGACCAGGAGTGCTCGGCGAAAGCTTTCGATAGGGTTGACTATTGCAACGGCATCGCTCGGCATGGGCATCAGGCAGTCTCCTTTAATTGTTCGGGAGGAATACGAGGGCATCCGTGCTCGTCAGATCAGCAGCCTGATCTTCTGAGAGGAATCACAAGAAAAACCATTAGGCCGATCAATCTATGCGCAAAGTTAAAGACAAGTCATTGACATTGCTTGGTCAGTATTTTGTCCGGCGAAGGCGCATCCAGCAAGAACCCGCAGTTTCACACGCTCACATGAAAATGCTGGAAGCTTCCTTCCGCACTCTCGCTCCAGATGCGGCCTGGTGATGCCTTCATCCGCTGACAGCGCCGTCCCGACCGTGTCCATGCAGGTCAACCTGGGCATGACGAAAGGCGCCCCGGCGAAGAGGCCGAGGACTTGCGGGGGATCATCGGAAATCACATTGAAACGACCGCACGGCTGTGCCGCCACTTCGCCATCAAGCCACGGCCGAGCATATCGCAGCCGTCATCGCCAGAGCATCGCGCCCGGCCCGTTCGCAGCGGGCATGAAGTCCGTCCGGGACAAGCGTTGTTTGGTGGCCTCTGGTATCAGCGCGATCCTGGCCACCGCTAAGGACGATGGCCGATCCAAGCGGGCACCCAATGCCTTGCCGTAAGCCTGCTGGATGCTGCGGTCAGGGGAACAGCGCCGCCGGATCGGTGCCGGGCAGCGGCTTGCACTCCAGTACAGGCCGTCGCTGGAACCCGGCGCAGCAAATGATCTCAAACCGGATCACGTCGAGGAGCAGGGGAGCAACATTGCCGCGTCATCAATCGGTGCAGAGGCCCCTCAGGTGCCCCGTCGCCGAAACAGACCCCGCCGTACAGCAGGCGGAGTCCAGTCGTCCTTGAAATGCTCCATGATGATCTTCCAATCGGTCTGGTCTTTCGAACCGGGACGACTTTTGAACACGGTGCCGCGCTCGCGAAGCGCTTGCAGGCCCTCAACCGGGGAAGTGTAGTAGTAAGTGGCAATCGAACGACGGGAGCGCTCAGGGGGGCAGGTCAAAGGGTTCGGGTGGCCGTGGAAGCTGTTGAGATCGGTATTGAAGATTACTGCGCGTCCCATAACCGGGCTGATCCGTTGCTGGCAGGCGGTCATGCTCCGGTCCCACAGTTCCAGTTCGCCGCCGTAGGTCTCATCCCAATCGTCGTTGAGATAGATCAGCAGATTGAGGCGGCGGACGACCTTCATCTTGCTGTGGATATTGAAATCAGTGTGTACGCCAAGATGCCCCCCGCGCTTGGTCTCGTGGAGGCCGCCACCGAAGAAATAGGGGTCGGCTATCAAGCCATTGATGCCGGTCATCGCCGAAAGAAAAGAAAGGAACGCCTGACTGTTCAATTCGGCCAGGAAATTCCTCACTCGCGGCCCGCAATTCTGGGGATGGAATTGGTACTTGAGGCGTTCCTGATTGCGATCGAAATAATGTTTCCCGGCGCTGTCGGGAAATTCCTCCAGCAAGTCCCGGAGCACTTTGGCGGATACGAAATCATCGATCGCGATATGAGGATAGGGGGCGGCTGACTGGTACTTCTCCGCGAAGCGATGGCCTGCTTCGGCGCACTTCTTCTCGTCAAATGCGAGCGCACCGTCATGGCCATTGAGTTCGAGAGTGTACATGATAGGCAAATCCCTTCTGTCGCGCCCGAGGAGGTCGCGCGAAGAGTTTTCACCTAAAGTTCCCGGCTTGTATTTCGTAGAAAAAGCCTAGGTGAAATTACCGAGGCAGAAAGTCCATCGGCCAGATTATTTAGTCAATATGGTGATATCGCCCAATAAATTGGTGATGGAATTTATCAGAGGTGCGGCATGATGGATCCGCAAGGCACCGGATCGGCCAAGCGGTTTCCCGCTCACCAAATCATCTGCCTTTGGGAACCCTGCTGCCGTGCGTGCAAGGATCTTCCGATTATTTGAGTCTGGGGAATATCCCTTGCGGCTGGGGAGGGCGTTCTGTGACGCGAATCCCTGCGGTCCATCTTCCAGCTGAGGCGGAGCCAAGCCAGAGGGCTTCGTCCGTATAGCGGACGAACGTCCATTACCGTCCTACCTCATTGAAGGCGATCCGATTTCAAGTGTGGTATCTGGCGAGGGAACAAACCTAAGCGTCAGCAAGGAAAACCAAGCAATATAAGCGCTTTAGGGGTGTGTATTTGGATGCCCCGCGAGGATTCGAACCTCGATAGACGGAATCAGAATCCGTAGTCTTACCATTAGACGACGGGGCATCGGAGGCGCCGCTCGGGGCAACCGGAGGGCGCCCTTTAGGAGGGGGAGCGATTCGGGTCAAGCGCCTAGTTGCATCAAAAAGTGCGGCCCTTGCCGGTTGGCGCGCGGGGCGTTAGCATCAGCGTCAGGTGCCCGCCCGATCGGCGGGAAGACATTAGAACGAGTATCGAATTTATGGCGGACCACGATCCGCCGGTTGCCAAAGTCGAAGTGCCGGGAAAAGCCGAGGCGACGGGTCGTCCGTCGCGGCGGCGCAAGGGTAGAAGAGGCAAGGCCAAGGCGGGGGCGAAGGTGCCTCCGAAAGCCTCAGCCAGCCCTCAGCCGTCCGGCACGAAAGCCAAGGGGAAGGCGCGCCCGTCAGGCAGCGCCGTCAGGCCCGAGGCAGGCAAGGCGCCGCGCGTAGAAGACACAGCTGCATCGTCGGCCAAGGCGCCTGCGCAACCGGCCAGTGCCGATCGGCAGAATCCCGATCGTGAGAGCGGCGCTGCGCGGGTGGCCGCTGTACCGTCGCTGCTGTCGGCGGGCGGGCGGCAGGCTTATGCCGCGATCGACCTTGGCACCAACAACTGCCGCCTGCTCATCGCGCGGCCCTCGGGCGAGAACTTCACGGTGATCGACGCCTTCAGCCGCGTCGTGCGACTGGGAGAGGGCATCGCGCAGTCGGGCCGCCTGTCCGATGCGGCTATGGAGCGTACGCTCGCCGCGCTGCGGGTCTGCGCCGACAAGCTGGTGCGCCGCAACGTCTACCTCGCCCGCTCCGTCGCGACCGAAGCGTGCCGGCGTGCCGTCAACGGGCCGGAATTCATCGAGCGCGTTCGCAAGGAAACCGGCATCCAGCTCGACATCATCTCCGCGCGCGAAGAGGCGCGTCTGGCCGTGCTGGGCTGCCATGTGCTGCTGGAGGACGGCTTCGGCCCGGCGATGATCTTCGACATCGGCGGCGGCTCGACCGAACTGGTGCTGATCGAGAGCACCGGCACCGTGCCGCGCATCCTCGACTGGCAGAGCGTGCCCTGGGGTGTCGTCTCGCTCACCGAAAGCTGCGGGCCGGAAGGCACCACGCAGGCCGACAGGCTGGAGCGGTATCGCCACATGCACAGCCTGGTGGCGGAGAGCTTTTCCGCGTTCTCCAAACGGGTCGCCCCGGCGCGCGAGAGTGCCAGCCATGACGGGCCGCTGCGCCTGCTCGGCACCAGCGGCACCGTGACCACGCTCGCCAGCCTCCATCTGGAACTGCCGCAATACGACCGGCGCATGGTCGACGGGCTGATCGTGCCCGCCGAATCGATGCGCGGGATCAGCTCGCGGCTGTCCTCCATGGCGATCGAGGAGCGGCGCGAACTCAACTGCATCGGGCGCGAGCGGGCGGACCTTGTCGTCGCCGGTTGCGCGATCCTCGAAGCCATCCTCGACCTCTGGCCCGCAGCGCGCCTCGGAGTCGCCGATCGCGGTATCCGCGAAGGCATCCTGCGCAGCCTCATTGCCTCGCACTCGCCCGGCCCGGCATCTGGAATACGAAACATGACCGACACCATCCGCAACGCAGTCCACGCCCGATGAGCCGCTCAGGCCGCGACCCCGGCGAGCGGCTCAAGACCGCCAAGAAGCGCTCCACCAGTTCGGCGCGCTGGCTGACGCGCCAGTTGAACGATCCTTACGTGAAGAAAGCGAAGGCCGACGGCTATCGCAGCCGCGCGGCCTACAAGCTGCTGGAACTCGACGAGAAGTTCGAGCTGTTCAAGGGCGTCGAGCGCGCAGTCGATCTCGGCATCGCGCCGGGCGGGTGGAGCCAGGTGCTGCGCCTCAAGCGGCCCAAGGCGAAGATCGTCGGCATCGACCTCCTGCCCACCGACCCGATCGAGGGCGTGACCATCTTCGAGATGGACTTCATGGCGGACGCCGCCCCGGCGGCGCTCGACGGCGCGCTGGAAGGCGCGCCGGACCTCGTCATGTCGGACATGGCGGCCAATACCGTGGGCCACAAGCAGACCGACCACTTGCGCACCATGGGGCTGGTCGAGACGGCGGCGGACTTCGCCATCCAGTACCTCGCGCCCGGCGGCACGTTCCTTGCCAAGGTGCTGGCGGGGGGGACGGATACGCAGCTTCTCGCACTGCTCAAGAAGCATTTCACCAGCGTCAAGCACGCCAAGCCACCTGCCAGCCGAAAGGATTCGTCCGAGTGGTATGTGATCGCCAAGGGCTTCAAGGGGCGCGGGGAAGCTGGCGAGACTTGACATTTATCGCCAAATAGGTTATATAGCCCAGCATCCGGCCCGGCGATGATCACGCCGGAAAGGTGTATCGGGTCGGCGTCGTGGGCCGGGATGC
>JASGGD010000226.1:0-7437 GCA_047605225.1 Novosphingobium sp. | reverse complement strand
TCGTCGGCCGCGCCGAAGTCAAGCAGGTCTTCCCGGCCGGCAAGCGCGACAAGGCCGCTGGTCTGCTGGTGCTCGAAGGCTACATCCGCAAGGGTCTGGCCGCGCGTCTCACCCGCAACGACGTCATCGTTTCGGCCACGACGATCGCCTCGCTGCGCCGGTTCAAGGACGACGTGGACGAAGTGCGCGCAGGTCTGGAATGCGGCGTGGTGCTGGCCGACACGAACGACATCAAGGCGGGCGACCACCTCGAAGTCTTCGAGATCAGCCACCGCGAACGCACGGTGGGCTGAGGCTCGGCCCTATAGCAACGCTGATGAACGCGGCCATCGTCGGGGAAACCCGGCGGTGGCCGTTTGCTGTTTCAGGGATTTAACCGTGCCGGGCATGCAGGCGCGCTTATGCCTATCCAGCCGCAACGGCGGCTGAGAGGCAGGTGATGCATGTGAAAATTGAAACAGTGGTATTTCTGGTAGTCGGCTCCGCGACCTTTCTGGTCGCGCTGCTGCAACTTGTAGTGAAGCTCATCGAATTGAGCCGCAAGTAGCCGGTGAGGAGGCTGGTGTTAGCAGCACCAGCCTCCGAAAGGCACCGGTCCGATCACTGGAGCGATCGGTCGGAGGTTGCTATGTGAAAACCTCAACAGTGGTCCGAGCACCATACCTGCACGAAACGAGATTTTCAAGATGACCCGCTACTGCGCCTTCTTCGCCTCAATCAACGTGGGCGGCAATCGCCTGACCATGGCGGACCTGCGCTATGCCTTCGAGCGCGAGGAGTTCGAGAATGTCGAAACCGTGGTCGCCAGCGGCAACGTCCTGTTCGACTTCGACGAGCGCCCGACCGACGGGCTGGAAGAACTCTTCGCGCATATGATGCTCGATCGCTTCGACATGAATACCTTCGCGGCCGTGCGCAATCCCGGGGAAGTGCGCGCGGCGGTGGAGGACAATCCCTTCACCGGGATCGGGCAGGACCACTATGTCCATACCCTGTTCCTGGAGCGCGATGCGGATCAGGCCGCGTTCGACAAGCTGGTCGCCGACCACGCCGGTCGCGGGCCGGAGAAGATCGCGATGGGGCCGCGCTGTCTCTATATCGATTATGTCGATGGTGCGGGCCAGTCCAAGCTGACCAATGCCTTCATCGAGCGGCGGCTCGGCTGCCGGGGGACGGCGCGGAACGTGCGCTCGCTGGCGCGCATCGCTGCCAAGATGGCATGAAAAGGGGCGGGCCGCGTGAACGACCCGCCCCTTGCGTCCGGTTTGGCCGACCTTAGCGGAACTGGCCCGCCAGCACCGAGGCGACCACGCCGCTGGTGATGCCCACGAGCAGCATGTCATTGCCCGAACGCACATAGTGATAGCCGCGCGGCGGAGCCTTGACGTTGCGGTACTTGCGATAATCCACGACCTGATAATTGCGCGCATAGCGGCGATCGAACTTCTGGCCCTTGCGGAAGGTCTTGTAGGTCGTCTTCTGCGTCACGACGGTCTTGCGGGGGCTGCGGTCGTCGCGATTGCCACGATCGTCGTGGTGCGCGGGCTGCGCCATGGCAGGCGCTGCGGCGATGCTGGGGACCAGCAGCGCGGCGCTGAGCAGGGCGGCGGTGAACTTTTTCATGGTGCTACTCCTTTGACGGCACGTTTCATCCGCGATAACGCCAAGGACCGGGCAAAGAGGCGTAACAGTTTGTTGCAAATTGTCGCGCCCAGCCCACATGGACGCATCAAGATGGCAAGACACCAGACCACTCCCGAACAGCACTCCGTCCGCCTTCTCAAGGTGGGCGAACAGGTGCGCCACGTCATTTCCGAGATTCTCACGCGCCAGCAGGTCCACGACGACACGCTGAGCGCGCATACCGTCTCCGTCACCGAAGTACGCATGACCCCCGATCTCCGGCAGGCCAGCGTCTACGTGAAGTCCCTGATGGGCGAGGACGAAGAGGCGGTGCTCAAGGCGCTGCGCACCAATACCGCGTTCTTTCAGCGCGAGGTCGCCCAGCGGCTCAAGCTGAAGTTCGCGGCCAAGATCCGCTTCCAGCCGGACGAGAGCTTCGACGAGGCCAGCCGCATCGACGCGCTGCTCAACGATCCCCGGGTGAAGCGCGACCTCGAAGGCTAATCGGTCTCGAACGCCAGTGTCGCTGCCTGCCAGTCCCCGGTGAGCAGCGCCTGCGCGCCGATGCGGAAGCGCCAGGTGCCGGTTTCGTCCCAGGCCCATTCCATCATGTCGTCATAACCGAGCTGGAGCAGCAGCACTTCGCTGCCATCGGCTTCGGTATCGAGCATGCGGTGCTGGTGGACGGGCGGCAGGCGGTATTCGCGGTTGATCCGGGTCAGCACCGTATCCGGCACCGCAGCGAGGGTCTCGGGCGGGCCGGACACCATGGTGCGCAGCGAGATCGTAGCAAGATCGGCGAGAGTGCCGGGCAAGTGGCCTTGCACCACATCGCCGTAGTTCTCGTGGAGTTCGGCGAGGATGTCGCCGACGACGGCCAGTTCATCGGCGGTCAGGCGCTTCATCGGCTCGCGCCCGGCGGTGAACTGGTCGAGCGCGGCCACCATTTCGGGCAGCGCGGCGCATTGCTCATGAAGCAGGGCATATTCGCCCTCGATCTGCTCGGCGATCTCCTGCGCGTCTTCGAGGGCGTAGGGGATCGCGGCGGCGTCCGTACGCAGGCGGGCGATTTCCGCGTTCTGGCGGGCCATCTCGTCGCGGCGGCGGGAGAGCAGGCGCGGCGCCTCGTCGAGCGCTTCGTGCAGGCGGTCGGCCAGATGGATCACCGCATGCCACCACAGCGCCTCCACCGGAGCGCCGACACCCGCCGCATAGAAGGTATGATCGCGCAAGGCGGCGCCCAGCCGGACGGCCAGCGCCGCGTCGCTCTGCGGGCCGGTCGGGTCGAGCGCTACCGGGTTGACCGGCCAGAACGGGAAGAACCAGCGGGTCAGGCGCGTCTGCCGCGTGGGGAAGGGCGGGCCGCCCTCGTCATATGCGGGGGACAGGTCGGCGGGCGGCTCGGCGAAGTCGTGCGCGCCTTCGGGCACGGCGACGACCGCGCCCGCGCCGAGGAAGAACGCCAGCGAGCCGCTGCGCGGCAGCGGCATGTCGGGGCGGGCGGCGGCGAGTTCGGACAAGTCGATCTGCGCGGCGAAGGGGAGCGGCGTGCCAGCCTCGTCGCGCGGCCACGCGGCAGTCCCTAGGCGCGGCAGGCCGCCGAGCCAGCTGGCATCGCCGAACCAGTCGCGCCGCCGCTCGCGCTGCTTGCGCACGAGCACGACGGGGGCAGGCGCCACCGTCGGCTGCGGGGGCAGGGCGGGGGCTTCGGGTTCATCGGCGGGCGCTTCGGCGACGGGCTCCTCGAAGGGCAGCGCGTCTTCGGCCGGGAGTTCGTCCTCGGCCAGTGCTTCTTCTTCGGGGCGCTCTGGTTCGGCGGTCAGCTTGCGGCGACGGCGGCCGAAATCCTGCGGTGCCACTTGCGGCTGATAGGTCAGGCGCTCGGCCGGTTTCCCGCGCACCGCGAGCGCGGCCAGCACGGCAAGGCCGATCCCGGCCATGAGGAGGGCGAAGACGGCCGCGTTGCGGCCCTGCACGCCGGTCACGCGCTCGGCCAGCGGGTCGAGCGAGGCGAACTGCCCACCCAGCGGCGCGAGCGCCAGCCATGAGGCGAGGAGCGCGGGCAACGCAAAGGCCGCCAGCGCGGCAAACAGTTTCTTCATGCGCCCCGCTTCTTCATGACCTCGGCCTCATCCGGTTCCTCCCCTAGGATTTCGCCCCTGATTGTTAAGGGCAATTGAGCCGGGGAGAAGCCCGGGAAAGACCGTGCGCCGCATTCGGGGCGGTGTTATCCCCAGCAACCGATGGCCAAGCTCTATTTCTACTATGCCAGCATGAATGCGGGCAAATCGACGACGCTGCTGCAGGCGGACTTCAACTACCGCGAGCGGGGCATGAAGACGATGCTGTGGACCGCCGCGATCGACGACCGCAGCGCCGGAATGGGCACCGACCATGCGATCGAGAGTCGGATCGGCCTGCATGCTTCGGCGCACCGCTTCGGTCCGCTGACGGACTTGTGCGAACAGGTGCGCGCCGCGCATGCGGTGGAGCCGCTGTCCTGCGTGCTGGTGGACGAGGCGCAGTTCCTCACCGCTGCGCAGGCGTGGCAATGTGCGGCCATCGCGGACAAGGTGGGCATTCCGGTGCTCTGCTATGGCCTGCGCACCGATTTTCGTGGCGACCTGTTCCCCGGAGCGGCGATCCTGCTGGGGATCGCGGACTCGCTTATCGAGCTGAAGGCGGTGTGCCACTGCGGCCGCAAGGCCTCGATGAACCTGCGCGTCGATGACGGCGGGCGCGCGGTCAGCGAAGGCGCGCAGACCGAGATCGGCGGCAACGACCGCTACGTGGCACTGTGCCGCCGCCATTTCAGCGAGGCGCTGGGGCGGTAGCGCCTGCGGCCCGCAAGGTGACGCAGGTTTACACGGTTTACACGGTCCAGAGGGAAAAGGTGTCACCTTAGGGCCGGAAAGTGTCACCTTAGGGGGGTAAGGTGACACATTTTGCACGCGATGTGTCACCTTGTGAGGGGGAAGTGTCACCTTGCGGTGTAACCTTGTGCGGGGTGAGGCGATCTGGCTGGGCATGGGGCGCAGTGTACCGGGTGGATCGGCGTGTAGGAAAGCGGCCTGACTGGAAGCGCCCCATAGCTCCCTTTGCCTTATCCTCCCTGTCGCGCGGCGATGGGGAGGGGGACCGCTCGCGTAGCGAGTGGTGGAGGGGGAAAACCCCTCCGTCAGCGACTGCGCCGCTGCCACCTCCCCATTCCTTCGGAACAGGGAGGATAAACGGCAATTCACCACCCATTGCTGAAACAGTGGCAATATCTCAAAACTTCGGAATGAAGATATGGATTCGCCGCCTAAGCGTGGCATGCACAATCGCCCTGTTGCTGTGTACCGTTGTCTGGTCAGTGCTCGTCGAAGCATTCCTTTCGTCCTCCGCGCCGAATGTGCCGTTGCAATTGGCGCTGCCAGTGGTTTGCGCAATCTCAGTCATGGCTGGATGGCGCATCATCGTCGCGCTCTATAAATGGGCACCTAAGGAATCGAAGGCACCGGCGAACGGCAGCTAGCCACCCGTTGCGGCTGTACTCCCCGGTTCGTCATTGCTTCGCTGCGCTCGCAATGACGAATTTGGTGAATAGGCGGTAGATGCCCGCTTCCCATCTAAATCGACCGCCAAGCCTGTTCCGCATCAGCGGATGCAAGGCAAAACGCTGGCGCCAATTTTAATCCGGGTATATTGACAATTTCATCCGGGTTAATGTAGCGGCGCTGTCCGAAAGGAAGTGCCCATGGCCGTCACCGTATTCTACAAGGACGACGTGATCGCGCGCGGACAGCCGGGGGACTTTACCCAAGCGCTACGCGATCTCGGTCCGCTTGCCCGCAGCAGCGATCTGCTCGCCTTCGACGACGATACCGGGCGGCAGGTCGATCTCGACCTGACCGAACCTGCCGCGCCGCGTCCGCGCGGGCGGCCTTCGCTCGGCGTGGAGGCGCGCGAGGTCACGCTGTTGCCGCGCCATTGGGAATGGCTGGCCGCGCAGCCCGGCGGCGCCTCGGTCACCTTGCGCAAGCTGGTCGAGGCGGCGATGCGGGCCGGACGCAGCGAGCGCGAGTGTCTCGATGCCGCCTGCCGTTTCCTCACCGTCATGGCGGGCGACCGTCCGGGCTACGAAGAGGCGATCCGCGCGCTCTATTCGGGGGATCGCGAGAATTTCGACGCCCTCTGCGTGCTCTGGCCGACCCCGATCGCCGATCACGCCCGCAAACTCGCATGGCCCAAGGAAGCATGATGCCGCACGGATGGATCATTCTCGACAAGCCGTTGGGCCTCGGGTCGACGCAAGGCGTGGCTGCGGTGAAGCGCAACTTGCGCGAGGCCGGGTACGGCAAGAAGGTGAAGGTGGGCCACGGCGGCACGCTGGATCCACTGGCGACGGGCATCCTCCCGGTGGCGCTGGGCGAGGCGACCAAGCTGGCGGGCCGGATGCTCGATGCCACCAAGGCCTATGCGTTCACCGTGAAGTTCGGTGAGCAGACCGACACGCTCGACCTCGAAGGCGCGGTGATCGCCACAAGCGACGTGCGACCCTCGCGCGCCGAAGTGGAGGCGGTGCTGCCGCGCTTCACCGGCGGAATCGAGCAGGTGCCGCCGGCCTACTCGGCGCTCAAGGTCGATGGCGAGCGAGCCTACGATCTCGCGCGCGCCGGGGTGGACGTGCAGCTCAAGACGCGCAGCGTGACGGTGTTCGACCTGAAGGTGATGGATTTCGATCCCGAAGCGGGCGCGACGCTGCTGGCGACGGTCTCCAAGGGCACCTATATTCGCAGCCTCGCGCGGGACATCGCGCTGGCGCTGGGAAGCTGCGGCACCGTCACCATGCTGCGCCGGACCAAGGCCGGGCCGTTCGACCTGTCTCACGCGATTTCGCTGGACAAATTGAACGAATTCGGTAAGGGCGCGCCTCTTGAGCAGATACTCTTGCCGCTGGAGGCGGGGCTGGACGACATCCCGGCCTTAGACCTCGACCCGGAGCAGGCAAGGGCGGTCCGACAGGGCCGCGTTCTCACCGGAATGCCCCATGAAGACGGGCTCTACTGCGCGTACGAGGGCACCGTCCCCGTCGCTCTGGTACAGCTTACGGACCGCGAGGTCCGCGTGGTTCGGGGGTTCAACCTATCCGATGTCGCGGAGTAAATGAAATGTCGGTTACCGCTGAAAAGAAGCAGGACATCATCACGGACAACGCTCGCGTCGCTGGCGACACGGGCAGCCCGGAAGTCCAGGTTGCGATCCTCACCGAGCGCATCAAGAACCTGACCGAGCACTTCAAGGCTCACCACAAGGATAACCACTCGCGTCGCGGTCTGCTGGCCATGGTCAACAAGCGCCGCTCGCTGCTGGACTATCTGAAGAAGAAGGACGTGGCGCGCTACAACGCCCTCATCCAGAAGCTGGGTCTGCGTAAGTAAGATCAAGCTACGGCCCGCTTCGGCGGGCCGTTTTGCATTTGTAGCATGAGGCGTGGTAATAGCCCGCCGACGAAATAACCGGGCTTCCTGCAATCCGGCAGGCAAGCCCAGGGGCGACGAAAAAGCCCCGCACCGGACCGGGACGGTATCCCCGGCAGTAAGCCCCGCATGGCAATAGGGCCGCGCGGGTCAAGGAAATCGAAAATGTTCGACGTAAAGACCGTAAGCATGGAGTGGGGCGGCAAGACCCTCACCCTCGAAACCGGCCGCATCGCCCGTCAGGCCGACGGCGCCGTCCTCGCAACCTACGGTGAAACCGTGGTGCTCTGCGCGGTTACCGCCGCCAAGTCGGTGAAGGAAGGCCAGGACTTCTTCCCGCTGACCGTCCACT
>JASGGD010000225.1:0-7449 GCA_047605225.1 Novosphingobium sp. | reverse complement strand
CTGACCTCGACGGCGGAGGCCGCCCCCGCCGCTCCGGCGCCGCCGCCCGCCTCCTTCGCCCGCTGCGCGGTGTGCCACAACGTCGCCAAGGGCGCGCCCAACAAGCTCGGCCCGAACCTGTACGGCACCTATGGGCACAAGATGGGCCAGGGCAAGTTCGCCTTCTCGGACGCGGTGAAGAAGTCGAACCTGACGCTCGACGACGCCACGCTCGACAAGTGGCTGGAGAACCCGCGCGCGTTGGTGCCCGGCAACCGCATGAGCTTCCCCGGCCTCAAGGACGCGGCGAAGCGCAAGGAAATCATCGACTACCTCAAGAAGCAGCGCTGAGTTTTAAAACGAGCTCTCAAGGAGGCCCGTCCGTCGCACCCCTGCGGCGGGCGGGTTTTTCATGAGCCCGGCGCGATCGTCACCGGCTCCACCGGCACCACCGGCACCAGTGCGCGGCCTGCGGCGTGCCAACCCTCGATCCCCTCGGCGAGCCAGTAGACGTGGCGCATCCCGCCTTTCGCCAGACGCCGCGCGGCGTTCCAGCCCATCCAGCAATCGGTGCGGCAGAACAGCACGATCGGCAGGCCCGGCCTCCCCCGGCGCGCCGTGGCGACCGCCTCCTCCAGTCCGCGCCAGAGCACCGGATCGACCGGACTGCGCCCTGTCTCCGGATGCCAGAGCGCGCCGGGCACCGTCTCGTGCGGCTGGCTAAGGCGCCACGCCCCGGTCGCGGGGTCACGGTGGCCGGACTCGACCGGCAGCACGTCGATGAACAGCGCATCGTCCAGCTTCAGGGCGCGTTCCAGCGCGATCCGACGGGCGGGCGCAGGCAGCCGGTCCACCGGCGCGCGGTAGCGGGCGGTGCGGTAGCCTTCGGTGTCGAATTCATCGGCAGCCCATGCCGCCGGCGCGCAGATTCCGGCGAGAATCAGCCCTGTCGCCAGCCTCCGTCCGATCCGTTCCATGGCTCCTCCCAAGGTCCAATATGACGCGCGCAAGGCCCCGCCTACATTGGCTATTGGTATGATCCGCAAGAAGATCCTGCTGGCTTTCCTCGCCCCCCTCGCCGTGCCGGTCCCGGCGGCTTTCGCGCTGCCTTCGGACCCCTTGAAGTCGCCGATGTGGGACTATCACGCGGAGCGTCTTTTCGGCACCGCGACGGTGCGCTTCGATCCGGCTGTGAAAGTCGAAATCCCCGAAATCGCCGAGAACCAGCGCGTCTTCCCCGTCACCGTCGATGCGCGCGCACTGCCCGACGTGAAGCGCATCCTGATCTTCGCCGACCTCAACCCGATCCCGGTCGCGGTGGACTATACCCCCCGCGCCGCCGCGCCGTTTCTGGCGACGCGCATCAAGCTCGACCAGCGCACCCCGGTGCGTGCGGCGGTGCTGACGACGGACGGGGTATGGCACGTCTCGGGCAGCTGGATCGACGCGGCGGGCGGCGGCTGCTCGGCCCCGCCGGTCAGCCGGGTCAAGGGCGACTGGGCCGATCACCTCGGCGAAATGCACGGCGCGGCGTGGGCACTCAGCGGCACCCAAACGCGCCTCAGGGTGACATTGCGACACCCGATGGACACCGGCCTCGTCGAGAACATCCCCGCCTACAATATCGAGCGGGTGACGGTGACCTCCTCGGCCGGAACCCCGCTCGCCGACCTGCAGGTCTTCGGAGCGGTGGCCGAAGACCCCGCCTTCACCTTCATCGTCGACGATGCGAAGGGACCGCTCTCGATCGCCGCGCGCGACAGTTCGGGGCTGGAGTTCGACGGCGTGGTCACCCCGCGCAGCGCGGCGCTGGCGGCGAAGTGAACCTCACCCGCCGCAGCCTGATCGGCGCCGCGCTGGCGCTGCCCGTCGCCGCCCGTGCCGAGACCTTCGCCGGGGCCTATTCTCCGAAGGCCGAACCCATCGCCGAGGGCGTGTGGATGGTGCGCGGAACCGATGCGCCGATCCTGTTCGAGAACGGCGGGATGATCGCCAACAGCGCCATCATCGCCACCGACGCGGGCGCGGTGCTGTTCGATCCGGGCGTCTCGCTGGAGCACGGCAAGGCGCTCGGCGCACTGGCGCGGGCGGTGACGGGCAAGGCGGTGGGGCGGGTCTACGTCAGCCACCTGCACCCCGATCACGCGCTGGGCGCGGCGGCGTTCGATCCCGCCATCGTCCACGCCCTGCCCGCCACCCGCGCCGATCTGGAGCGCGACGGCGAGGGCTTTTCCGATGCGATGTATCGCCTGCTGTCGGACTGGATGAAGGGCACCCATGTCGTCCTGCCGCTCGGCGACGTGGCGGAAGGGGAAGCCCAGTTCGGCGGGCGCAAGTTCCGGCTTTTCGCGATGCAGGGGCATTCGGCGGGCGATCTGGTGCTGCTCGACGAGGCGACGGGAACGCTGCTGGCGGGCGACCTCGTGTTCCACGACCGCGCGCCTTCTACCCCGCATGCCGATCTGGCGAAGTGGCGCGCGGCGCTCGATCGGCTGAAGGCGCTGCCGCATGGGCTGCTGCTGCCGGGGCACGGGCCGCTCGATCGCGACGGCGCCGCGATCGCGCAGACCCGTGACTGGCTGGACTGGCTGGAGGCGACGCTGACGCAGGCGGTGGCCGACGGGCTCGACATGACCGAGGCGGGGGAACTGCCGATCCCCGCGCGGTTCGCCGGGCTGAAGGCGGCGCGCTACGAATTGCAGCGCAGCGTCTCGCATCTCTACCCGGGGCTTGAGGCACGGTTGTTGCCGAGGTTGTAAGGGCGCGTTTTTTCCCCTCGTCATTGCGAGCGCAGCGAAGCAATCCAGGGCAGTTCAGCCCCGCCCTGGATTGCTTCGCTGCGCTCGCAATGACGAGATGGGGGTGAGAACGGGGTGGGCCAAGCCGCGCTCAGAACCGCGCCCGCACCGACACCGTGAGCCTGCGCGGCGCGCCCGGAGCATAAGCGCGCGGGTTGTCCGCACCGGGCGCTTCGGCGAGGTCGATCTCGTCGATTTCGGAGAACGTGCCCATCGTCACGTAGTGCCGGTCGAACATGTTGCGCAGTTCCGCCGCCAGCTCGATCCCGGGCGCGACTTCCACCCGGCCCATCATGTCGAACACCGCGTAGGCCGGGGTCTTCGCGATGTCGTTGCCTTCGTCGCCCACCAGCACCTGCCCGGAGCGCGCCCGCATCGCGAAGCCCAGTTCCCAGCCGGTTCCGGCCCGCCCCGCATAGAGGTTCACCGAATGACGCGGCACACCGGGCAGGCGATCGCCGCGCCGGACTTCGACCAGTCCGTCCTCGTCCGCCTCTGGGTTGGACGGGCTCGACACCGCGAAATCCTGCCGGAACTTCGCATCGGTGAAGGCATAGCTGCCCGACAGCCGCCAGCCGCCCTGCTGCCAATCGGCCGAGGCCTCGATCCCCTGTCGCCGCGATTCGCCGAGGTTGGCGAAATAGGCCCGCCCGCGCACTTCGGAGGCGATCATGCGGATGTCGTTCTTCGTGTCCGACCGCCAGCCGTTCACCCGCCATGTCAGCGCACCCTTCCCGCCCGACAGCCCGGCATGCCAGTTGCGCGCAGTCATCGCCTTCAGCGGCGGGTCGGCGATGAAGAAGTTCGCCAAGGTACAAGGCGATTCCGGATCGGCGCAGGACAGTTCCGCAGGCGTCGGGTTGCGGCTGGTGAGCGCGAAGCCCGCCGTCGCATGGACGTCCGCCCCCAGCGCATAGTCGAACTCGATAGAGGGATTGAGGCGGCTGAACCGGTGGCTGCCGTCGAGCGCATCGCCAAGCCGGTCGTCCAGCTTCACCGTGTTGCGCGACCAGCGCGCCCCGGCCTCGACCGTCAGCGCGGGGGTCAGCGGCACTTCGGCGCTGGCGAAAAGCGCGAGGTCGCTCATGCGGGTAACGACGTCGACCGGGGTGATGCCTCCTTCTTCCGAAGTCAGCAGCAGTCCGAGACCCTCGACCGAGCGGTCCTCCTCCAGCTCGCCCAGTTCGGTGGTGGCGGTGAAGCGGGTGCGCGCGCGCTCCCACGAAGCGCCGACGGCGAAACGGCGGGTGCCGTTCTCGGTCTCGCGCTCGTCGAGCCATTGCAGCATCGCGCCGCCGCTGCGGGTGCGCTCTCGCCCGCGGTTGAACACGGCGTAGTCGTCCACCGCCGGGTCGTTCACCACGCGGGCGCCGTTTGAAAGCAGGGGTTCCTCGAACTCGTCGTCATCGCCGAGGCAGAGGTAGCCCGCATCGTCTTCGCAGGCGCCGAAGTCGGCGAGGTCGCCGTTGGCACTCTTGCGGGTGAGCGTCTGCCAATGCGCGCGCAGTTCGATGCGGCCGGTCTCGCCCGCCGCGATCCACGGCGCCGCAACCAGCCGCGCGAAGCGTGTGTGCGTGACGTCGGGCGTCGTGAACACCGCGTTCCACTTGGCATCGAGCAGTTCGACCGGGGCGACGCCATTGCCGGTAAGATCCGTGTCGGCGGCGAGGCCCTGTACCTCGATCCCCCATGATCCGGCATCGTGGACGGCTTTGGCGAATACGCGCTTCAAGGTCGAGGGCGAGGCGACGCGCCAGCCGTCGTCATGGCGCGCCTCGGCGACGACGAGGAGGTTGTCGGACTTGTCGCCCAGCCCCAGCGAGGCGCTGCCGCTCACGCTGCCCACCGTATCCACGTCCGCCTGCAGGCGCAGGCCGGAGAGGCTTAACCCGTCATGCGTGGTCAGCAGCAGCGAGCCCGCCAGCGCATTGCGGCCCAGCACCGGGTTGGCGTCATTGAGCTGCGCATTCGCCAGCGCCATCTCGGGCACCACATCGAGCAGCACCACGTCGCCGAACGGCTGGTTGAAGCGCACCCCGTCGAGGTAGACCGCCATGCCCTGCTCCGCGCCCTGCAGCGCCGAGGCGGAGAACCCGCGCCAGGTGATCGCCGCCTGCCACGGGTTGCCGGTGGACTCGGCCAGCGTCAGGCCCGGCACGGTGCGTTCCAGCGCGCGGGCCAGATCGCGCTTGCCCGCGACGTCGAGCGCCTGCGGGTCCACCTCGCGCGCTTCGTCGAGGTCGATGGCGCCGCCCGGCGCGGTGACGACGATGGGCGCTTCCTCGGCGCATACGGGTGACACCGAGGCGAGCAGCCCGGCCATGATGAGACTTGTCTTTCGCATCCCTTGCGGCGCCTTTGCGGCGCCCTCCCCCTTTGAATGGCGCCTAGAGCATCCGGCGCAGCACGCCGTCCTTCAGCATGAAATGATGGCGCAGCGCCGCCGCGACGTGGCCGAGCACCAGCGCCAGCAGCACCCAGCCGCCGATCTCGTGGAACTCGTGCCCCGCGTTGAAGATCGCGCTGCCCTTGACGACGGCCAGCTTGGGCCACTCGAACACGCCGAACCACGACAGCGGGTACTTGCCCGCCGACGCCATGATCCAGCCCGACAGCGGCATCGCGATCATGAACAGGTAGAGCACCCCGTGCACCGCATGGGCGAGGCCGACTTCGGCGCGGCTCATCGAGGCCGGGTACGGCGGCGCCTTCCACGCCATGCGCCAGCCCAGCCGTACCAGCGAGAGCGCCAGCACCGTCAGCCCGATCGCCTTGTGGACGGGTATCGCGAAGTGCAGCAGCCCGCTCGCAAGGTTGCCGATGATGAGCAGCGCGATGATCCAGTGCAGCGTGCGCGCGCCGGCGTTGTACTTGGTGGTGTTCATGGGTCTGACCTCCTGTGCGGCCCCGCTTCGGGCGGGCGTTCCGGAGGTAACTTACGAGATTCCATCATGGCTGCGACTCCGGTGATGGGGGCGCGTCGCCCCGGATCGGGTCCGGGGCGACGCAAGGATCAGAAGAACAGGATGCCGCCCAGCGCGAGGGCGTCGCTCGACGCCGCGTTGCCGGAGTGCGCCTTGGCCTTCGAATGGGTGTATTCGCCGATCAGCGTGACCCAGCTGGTCAGGCTGTAGCGGACCTGTCCGACCCAGCTGGAATTGGTGTCGACGAGGTTCGGGCTGGCCAGCGCATCGGCGGCGTTGGCGTAGTGCAGCGAGCTTTCGCCGTAGCTGCCGCCCACCGCGATCTTGCCGAACGTTGCCAGCGCCTGAAGGTAGAAGCCGTCGCTCTTGCGGGCATTGCCGAAGCCATCGGTGTCGTGCAGGCCCAGCACCGTCGTGCCGAGGCCCTTGGCGGTGTAGTAGTAGCCGACCGCCGTGATCGGCCCGGCCGTAACCTTGCCGCCGAAGTCGAGGCCCTGCCCGGTATAGCTCTGGCCGGTGATCTCGTTGTGGCGCTGCGTCACGCCGCCTGCCCAGGCGCGCAAGCCCACGCCGCCGAGCGTGGCGTCATAAGTGATCTTGGCCTGGAAGCCGGGCTGCGAGTTCTCCTGCGCCGGGCCGGTCAGCGAGGACAGCGGCTGGAACACGCCTACCGATGCCTGCACGCCGCCGAAGCTGGGCGAGGTATAGGTAATCTGCGGCTGGAAGTCGGTATAGATATAGCCCACGCCGATGCGGCCGAGCGTCGTGTTGCCCGGCGCCACGTTGCCCCCCGGCGTGCCGGACGAAAGCAGCGTGATGTCGTTGAGGATCGCCTCCGCCCCGAACAGGCCGATGTCGCGGCCGATCTTGAAGGTGCCGACTGTGGGCTTGCCGAAAGTCAGGTAAGTCTGGCGGAAATCGATGCCTGCGGTCGCCAGTGCGGTCGGCTGGCCGCCGTTGTTGGCGCCGAGCGTCCCCCATGCGGCCGAGTTGATGCCCGGATACATGCCGAAGAAGGCGCCGATGTCCCAGCCCTCCTGCTTCGTGCTAACCTCAACCTTGAGGAAGCCCGGCAGCAGACCGTTGCGCACCGCGCTGGAGTTGCGCGTGCCGACGCTGGCGACGCCGCCGGTGACGGCGGTGGAGGCCGATGCGGTCGCCGGGTTGTCGTGGACGTAGAAACCGTTCACCGAGCCCGAGAACTTGATCGTCGCCGGGCCGACTTCGAGGCCGATGCCGCTCTCGGTCCGCTTGACGTAGAGGCCGGGGTCACCGGCGGGCGCGGCTGCCGGGGCAGGCGCGGGAGTGGGTGCGGGTGCGGCGGCTTCGGCCTGCTCCTGCGCGAGCAGTTCGGTGTAGTCCTCGTCGCTGAGAATGCCCTTTTCGTGCAGGCGCTTCAGAAGCGCCTCGCTGCTGCCCGCATAAGCCGGCGCAATAGCCATGGCGAGCACGCCGATGGCGGCCCCGCTGCGTAGAATGATCCGCGAGATCATGGATCCGTCCCCCTATTTAGGATGTCGTCTATTCCTGCGACTGGGACGGACCATGCGGCCGGGGCGCAGGCCGCGAAATTGGACTTTGGGCAGTGGTACTTTGGGAGGATGGCGTCGTCCCGGACCTGATCCGGGACCGGTGGCTGTCTTTAGGCGATAGCTCGCAGGCACGCGCAGCCACGTGGGCGGTTCATGGCCAGCGGTCCCGGATCAAGTCCGGGACGACGTATTACCGCCCCAGCGCCACGCCCCAAG
>JASGGD010000224.1:0-7531 GCA_047605225.1 Novosphingobium sp. | reverse complement strand
CTTGGCTTCGCCCGCCGCGATGTCCTGCGCGTTGGCTTCGAGGATCGCGCCTTCCGCCTCGCGCAGCGCCGTGGCGGCAGCGCGCAGGGCGGCGGCCTTCTCGACGTCAGTCAGCTTCGCCAGCACGCGCTGCGCGGCGCGGCCGTCGCGGGCCAGTTTCTCGACAAGCTGCTCAGGGGCCGCCTCGGGCGAGAGCGCTGCGGGCTGTGCGGTCAGGGTGCTCTGCAAAGTCATGCGCGCGGACTACCATCGAAGCGTGCGATTGTCACCGCATTGCGGCGGTCAAATCATCGTCGTGAAATCGATTCGCATGTCGTTTGATCGTCGCGAAAAGGTAGGGTTTCTCGGCTCACCGCTGTTCTTTTTCGACTCGCCCCGATTCCGCAGGGGTTCAAGATGAGTCGATTCGCTTTGGTAACTACCGCCTGCTACCGGCGCGATCCGGGACTGAGACATAGATTTCAAGCGGGGTCGTTTTGCTTTCCACGTCAGCCGGGGCGCTCCTTCAGCGCCTCAGGACTGCATTCCCCGACCGTGAGTTCATCATGCGGTCGCAGGGACAGGTCCGTTTCATCCGCGTGTCCGCGCGAGCACAGAAGATCGCCGCAGGTGCGGCCGTCAGCGTGCTCGGCATGTGGGCCGCATCGGTGGGCGCTCTGGCGCTGTCGCAGGCCTCGGTCGGCAGCGAAAGCGCCGCCCTCGCCGAGCGCGCAGCCAATGTCGCCAAGGCCGAGAAGAGCGTCGCGAAGTACCGCCAGAACGTCGATTCCGTCGCGTCCGACCTCGCCCGCCGCCAGCAGTTCATCGAGCAGATGGTCGATGCGCATATCCAGGAACTCCCAGAAGAGTCCGGTGACGCACAGCCCACCGCCAGGACCGAAGCGACCGCGAAGAAGGTCAGCGCCGCCGTTCCCGGCGTCGGCGCGCTTGCCGATATCGAAGCCAAGCAGCTTGCGCTCGTCGACCGCCTCACCCGCTATGCCGACCAGCGTTCGGACGCTGCGATGGCTTCGATCCGCAAGCTGGGGCTCAACCCCAATGCGATGATGTCCCGCGCGCGCATGGCCGAGGGTGGTCCGCTGGTGAAGCTGGCGACCGGCGCAGACGGCAGCGTCGATCCGCGCTTCGTGAAGATGGGCAAGAGCCTTGCCCGCATGGACGCGCTGGAGAACGGCCTCGCCTCGATCCCGCAGGTGAGCCCGGCGCATGTCGCCTACGTCTCGTCCAGCTACGGCTATCGCTCCGACCCGTTCACCGGCGGCGCGGCGTTCCATGCGGGGCTCGACTTTCCGGGGCCGATGGGCTCGCCGATCTATGCCGCCGCCAAGGGGCGGGTCACCTTCGTCGGGCAGAAGTCCGGCTACGGCAACTGCATCGAGGTGACGCACGGCAACGGGCTGATGACCCGCTACGGCCACCTTTCCGGCTTCCGCACCCATGTGGGTCAGGAAGTCGATGCCGGGGCGCTGATCGGTGCAATGGGCAGCACCGGCCGGTCGACCGGCCCGCATCTTCACTTCGAGGTTCGCGTGAACGACCGCCCGGTCAACCCGCGCCCGTTCCTCGAAGCGGCACGTCTTCAGGGGGCGAACAAGAGCAGCAACGGGGGCCAGGAGGAGAACCACTGACATGGCCAAGGCCTTCATCAGCTCGCGTGCGAGCATCAACGCATCAAGTTTCTCGATGCTGGGCGGCGACACCGTCATCAGCGGAGACATTTCGGCGAGCGCCGACCTGCATGTGGACGGCAGCGTCAACGGCGACATTTCCTGCAAGGCGCTGATCCAGGGCGAAGGCAGCGAAATCACCGGCGCGGTCAGGGCCGAATCGGTGCGCGTCGCGGGCCTCATAAGGGGGTCGGTTTCGGCGCGTGAGGTCGTGATCCTCAAGACCGCGCGGATCGAGGGCGACGTGTCCTACGACACGCTGACCATCGAGCAGGGCGCCCGCCTCGAAGGGCGCCTGTCGCCCAACGGCGGGCAGATGCCGCCGGCGATCGCTCGGCTTCCGGCTTCGGCGCCGCCGGTCGAGATTGTCGCGGAGGAAGACGAAGAGCTTTCGGCCGCGGCGGAGTAAACTGCCTCCGTCATTGCGAGCGTAGCGAAGCAATCCAGAGCAGTTGAAGGCCGCCCTGGATTGCTTCGCTACGCTCGCAATGACGAAGTGAGTGAGACACGAAAAAGGGGACATGGGAGCCGATCCCATGTCCCCTTTTCGATTCAGCCCTCAGGCCGAAGCGAAGTTACTCGCCGCGGGCCTCGGCGGCTTCGGCAGCGCGCTTGGCTTCGAGCCAGGCGGCGACTTCGGCTTCCTGCGCGGCTTCCGACGCGGCCTGGGCCTGCGCCTGACGCTCTGCGCGCAGTTCGTCGATCAGGGCCTGGCGGTCATCGACCAGACGCTCATCGCCTTCGCCGGTGTTCTCGATGCCCGCCTTCTTCGCGGCCTTGGCGACGAGGGCGTCCAGTTCGCGCTGCGAGCACAGGCCCAGCGTGACCGGGTCCTTGGGGGTGATGTTGGCGATGTTCCAGTGCGAACGGTCGCGGATCGCCGCGATCGTGTTGCGCGTGGTGCCGATCAGCTTGCCGATCTGCGCGTCCGAAACCTCGGGGTGGTTGCGTAGGATCCAGGCAATGCCGTCCGGCTTGTCCTGGCGCTTCGACACCGGGGTGTAGCGCGGGCCCTTGGTACGGTTCTGCGCGAGCGGCACCTTGTGCATGCGCAGGCGGTAGTCGGGGTTGGCCTGCCCCTTCTCGATCTCTTCCATGGTCAGCTCGCCCGAGCGGACGGGATCGCGACCGGTGTACTTGCTGGACGCCAGATCGTCGGCCATCGCCTGGACTTCCAGCATGTGCAGGCCGCAGAATTCTGCGATCTGCTCGAAAGTCAGCGCGGTCGTGTCGACCAGCCACGAGGCGGTCGCGTGCGGCATCAGCGGAGTGGGCTGGCTCATGTCTCTTATCTCCGGCGGAAACAATAAGGGCCGCCCCTTCGCGGAGCGGCCTCACCGGGTCGATTTAGGGAATTTTTGCCGAATGGGCAAGAGAAACAGGCCTTCAAGAATCGCCAACTGATGGCAGCGCCGCCCGCAAGCCCTGAACGCTACGATGTCAACAGGCGTTACCAGCGGCAAACTCTTGCCAGACCAGTTCAGCCAACGCGACCCAGACGTCCCGACGTGCGCCTAAGCTCCGTGGGTGGTTCATACCAGCGGCGAGCACGGTGTGCTCTCCATTCGTAAAACGGATCAACGCATCTGAATTACCAAAAATTCGACTCTCCGTAACGTTGCCCCACCAATTTGGAACCTCGTGATCCCAGGCTGCAAGCGAATATACCAGCATAACATCTGGCCTCAGTTCTTCGATTGTTTCTCCCAACGCCTTCCAACCGACGATCAATGCGTCTCGCCCACTAATGCCACGACTGGGTTCCGGTGCTATATCCTGCACAACGTTGCAGAATGCCACCGAATTCCAGAAATCTTCCGGTTTAATTTCATGGTCCGCCAACTGGCCGCCGAGAGCGGTTAACCGAATATGGCGGAAGAACGCTATTTCATTTTGAAGTGCTTTGCTCTTAACGACATCCGCGGTAAAGTTAAAAACTTGAGCCACATCCAAATTTTCGTTGCTATAATGGCTTTCGCCGACGAGAAGAATTTTACCCCCTCGCAGCCCGTGATGATACTTTGGCCCTTGCCAATATTGTATCTTTCTATGCACCTTCACACCTCCAGCACGATCTTCCCGATGTGGTCGCCCGCCTCCATCCGCGCGTGGGCGGCGGCGGCCTCGGCGAGCGGGAAGCGGATGTCCATTACCGGGCGCAGCAGGCCTTCCTCGACCAGCGGCCAGGCGCATTCGAGGATCTCCTGCGCCACCGCCTCCTTGAACGCATCGGAGCGCGGACGCAGCGTCGAGCCGGTCAGCGTGTAGCGCCGGGTCATGACCACCGCCATGTTCACCTCCGCCTTGGTCCCGCCCTGCACCGCGATGGTGACGTGGCGGCCGTCCGGCGCGAGGCACTTGAGGTTGCGCGCGACATAGCTGCCCGCCACCATGTCGAGCACCACGTCGACGCCGCGCCCGCCGGTGATCCGCGCCACTTCCTCGACGAAGTCCGTCGCCTTGTAGTCGATCGCATGATGCGCGCCGACCTTCAGCGCCGCTTCGCACTTCTCGGGCGAACCGCAAGTGACGATCACCGTCAGCCCGAAGTGGCGCCCCAGCATCGCCGCCATCGTGCCGATACCGCTGGTGCCGCCATGGACGAGCAGCCACTCGCCCTCGCGCGCCAAGCCGCGCTCGAAGACGTTGTGCCACACGGTGAACAGGGTTTCCGGCAGCGCCGCCGCTTCGGCGAGCGACAGACCCTCGGGCACCGGCAGACAGTGCCCGGCTTTGGCGATGCAGTATTGCGCATAGCCTCCGCCCGAAACGAGTGCGCAGACTTCCTGGCCCGGAAGGAACTGACTCACCCCCTTGCCCAGCGCGGCGATGGTGCCGGAAATCTCCAGCCCCGGAATCGGCGAGGCGCCCGGCGGCGGCGGATAATTGCCCAGCCGTTGCACCACGTCCGGGCGGTTGATCCCGGCGAAGGCGACCTTGACCAGCACCTCGCCGGGGCCGGGGCGCGGCACGGGGATGGTTTCGGGGCGCAGGACTTCGGGGCCGCCGGGTGCATCGTAACCAACGGCGGTCATGGTGACAGGAAGGTCAGCTAACATGAACCTCCCTGTGCCACAGGATGCGGGGGGTGGGGAACTCCCTTTCTTGGCCCTGCTTCCCGCTGCGGGACTGTACTTGCCGTCGCCCTGATAAAGTCTCTCGATTTTATAATGATAGTGGTGTTCACTCCACTTCGGGTCGCAGCCGTACCGGACGGATGGGTTCATCAGGGGAAGTGCGGAAGTGGGCGTGTCGACTATAGCTCTGTCCGTGTTGTTGGCGGGCGGCGGAGCCAACTTGCAGGATCACCCGGCGATCAAGACGCCGGACGCAGTGGCGACTCCGGCGCCGGAAGTGGCGGCGCAGCCGTTGCCCAGCCACGCGCCGCCAGCCGAAACTCCGGCCCTCCCCGCAAACACGCCCCCAGCCGCTCCCCCACCCGGAAGCGCACGTGTTGCGGAGGACGAGAACGTCATCATCGTCAGTTCCAGCCCGCGCCATATCGAGGCCGACCCGTTCTCGGGCGTCAACGCGGCCAGCTTCGCGGTGGTGGAGGCGGTGGACAAGGTGGTCGTCGCCCCGGTCGCGGGGACGTACGAGCGAGTCGTACCCAAGCCGATCCGCAACGGCCTGCGCAATTTCCTCATCAATCTGGCCGAGCCGATCGTCTTCGTGAACTACCTGCTGCAGTTCAAGCCGGGCAAGGCGATGGAGACGGCGGGCCGCTTCGTCATCAACAGCACCATCGGCGTCGCCGGGCTGTTCGACATGGCCAAACGCAAGCCGTTCCGCCTGCCCTACCGCGAGAACGGCTTCGCCAACACGTTCGCCTATCACGGCATCGGCAACGGGCCGTACCTGTTCGTCCCCGTCCTCGGCCCGACGACGGCGCGCGATCTGGTGGGCCGCGTGCTGGACTTGGCGGTGTTGCCCACGCTGGTCGGCAAGCCCTTCAACAAGCCGGCCTATGGCCTCTCCACCGGCATCGTGAAGTCGATGAACGACCGCGTCGCCTTCGACGAACAGATCAAGGCCAACCGCGCCGCCGCCGACCCTTACGTGGCGACGCGCGATTTCTACCTCAAGCGCCGACAGGCCGAAGTCGATGCCCTGCACAGCCCGGAATACCGCGCACGCAAGGGGATTGCGGAGCCGGTGGTGGAGGACAAAAAGCCCTCGCCCGAGCCGAGCGCCGAAAAGCCATAACCCCACTCCCGCCCGTCAACTCAACACACCCCGTTCGTCATTGCGAGCGCAGCGAAGCAATCCAGGGCGGCTCAATACCGCCCTGGATTGCTTCGCTGCGCTCGCAATGACGAACGGATGGAGCGAAGCGTGTGACAAGGACATCCCGCGTCCATAGTCATATCCCCCGCTCATCCTGACCTTGTCGAAGGACCCATTGACAGCCCCGCGTTCCAGTCCGATGCTGCATCGCAATGGACGAAGAAGACCGACCTCTGCGGCGGTCATCCGAGGGCGACTTCGGAGCCGCCAGCCACCTCGCCGGTGAAAGCCTCGATCGCTATTCGCTGGACGAACTCGACGCGCGGGTAGCGCTTCTCGAAATCGAGATCGCCCGCATCCGCGCGCACCGGAACGCATCCTCGGCTCACCGCCTCGCGGCGGAGGCGCTGTTCAGGCCGCGATCATCTTGAGAATCGCAGCCTCGCCTCTATGCCTGACGGCAACCTCGGGCGCATACCCCCATGCTGACCCTCGCAACCATCCTGAACATCCCTATATCAACCTCGTAACTCCTGCCCCGCCAATCTCCCCAGCGGGCCAATCACTCCCGGGAGAGTCGCCCCTCGAAATGAAGGTCGCTTAAATGCCAAGTTTCGCCCAAAGCCTTGAAAAGACCCTGCACTCGGCTCTGTCCCATGCGTCCGAACGGAGCCACGAGTATGCGACGCTGGAGCATCTCCTCCTCGCGCTGATCGACGATACGGACGCCGCGCAGGTCATGCAGGCCTGCGGTGTGGACCTCGGCGATCTGGGCGACGTGGTGCGCCAGTATCTCGACCAGGAATACCAGTCGCTGAAGACCGAGGAGAAGGGCGATCCTGCCCCGACCGCCGGCTTCCAGCGCGTGATCCAGCGCGCGATCCTGCACGTGCAGTCGTCCGGCAAGGACACCGTGACCGGCGCCAACGTGCTTGTCGCGCTGTTCTCGGAACGCGATTCCTACGCCGTCTACTTCCTGCAACAGCAGGACATGAGCCGCCTGGATGCCGTCAGCTACATCAGCCACGGCATCGGCAAGGGTGGCAAGCGGATCGAGGATCGCAGCCCCAAGGGCGCATCGGACGACACTCCGCCCACGCCCGAGGACAAGGCCGAGGCCAAGGGTTCGGCCAGCAAGAAGGATTCCGCGCTCGACCAATTCACCGTCAACCTCAACGAGAAGGCGCTGAACGGCAAGGTCGACCCGCTGATCGGTCGTGGCCCCGAAGTGGACCGCACGATCCAGATCCTGTGCCGCCGGTCCAAGAACAACCCGCTCTATGTGGGTGATCCTGGCGTCGGCAAGACCGCCATCGCCGAAGGTCTGGCGCGCAAGATCGTCGAGGGCGAAGTGCCCGAGGTGCTGGCCGAGGCCGTGATCTACTCGCTCGACATGGGCAGCCTGCTGGCGGGCACCCGCTATCGCGGCGACTTCGAAGAGCGCCTGAAGCAGGTCGTCTCCGAACTGGAGAAGATGCCGCACGCGGTCCTCTTCATCGACGAAATCCACACCGTGATCGGTGCCGGCGCGACCAGCGGCGGCGCGATGGACGCCTCGAACCTCCTCAAGCCCGCGCTGTCGGGCGGGACGATCCGCTGCATCGGCTCGACCACCTACAAGGAGTTCCGCAACCACT
>JASGGD010000223.1:0-7553 GCA_047605225.1 Novosphingobium sp. | reverse complement strand
AGCAGGCCGCCGACGGCGTCTTCGTCGGCGAGCGGCTGATGCCGGTGGCGACGGCGGTGAAGGTGGCACGCGCGACGATGCGGGTGGTGCGCCAGAACTTCGCGATGGCGGTGGGGTACAACGTGCTGGCGGTGCCGTTGGCGATCCTCGGCCATGTCACCCCGCTGGTGGCGGCGCTGGCGATGTCGGGCAGTTCGCTGCTGGTGGTCGGCAATTCGCTGCGTCTTGCGCGCGCGGCGAGAAAGGACGTGCAATGACGATCCTCGGCTTCATGATCCCGCTCTCTCTGGCGATGGGGCTCTGCGCGCTGGGCACGTTCTTCTGGACGATGCGATCGGGCCAGTACGAGGACATGGACGGCGCCGCCAACCGCATCCTGATCGACGAGGACGCGCCATGACACGGCGCCTCCTCGCGCTGTTCGGAGCGCTGGCGCTGGTCCCGGCGATGGTCGGCCCGCTGCAGGCCGAGGCGCATGAGCTTGTCGCGCTGACGTGCGATGGTGGCGCGGTGAGCGTGCCCATTCCCGCACCTCCGGGGCCACCGCAGGGGCCATGCTGTGCCAAGGGCTGTCACTCGGACTCCAAACGCAAGCGGCTTGATCGATCGCAATGACGGCGCGGGTGGATCGGGAGAAGCTGCGGGCATGTGGACCTATCACCCCGAACTGCTGGCGATTCCCGTGCCGCGCTACACTAGCTTCCCCACCGCCGCCGAGTTCGGCGATGGCATAGGCCCGCGCCAGTACGAGGAGGCGCTGGAACGCACGCAGGGGGATATATCGCTCTACGTCCACATCCCGTTCTGCGAGAAGATCTGCTGGTACTGCGGCTGCAACACCAGCGTCGCCAACCGGCGCGACCGGGTGGCCAGCTATCTCGATGCGCTCCACCGCGAGATCGACCTCGTCGCCGAACGCCTCCCCACAGGCACGCGGGTGAGCCGGATCGCCTTCGGTGGCGGCAGTCCCAACGGCATCTCACCGATCGACTTCGTGCGGCTGGTCGATGCGCTGACGCTGCAGTTCGACACGTCACACCCAGTCACCTCGATCGAGTTGGACCCTCGAACCCTTGGCGCGGGGTGGGCAGGCGTGATCGCCTCGGTCGGGATCGAGCGCGCCAGCCTCGGCGTGCAGACCTTTGCGCCCCAATTGCAGGAGGCGATCGGCCGGGTGCAGCCCACCGCGATGATCGAGCAGGCCGTCGCCATGCTGCGCGGCGCGGGCGTGGGGTCGCTGAACTTCGACCTCATGTACGGCCTGCCCGGTCAGACCATGGCGCACCTGACGGATTCGCTGGAGCGCACCGTCGCGCTCGGGGCCGATCGCATCGCACTGTTCGGCTATGCCCACGTCCCGCACCTGATCCCGCGCCAGCGCAAGATCGATGCGAATGACCTCCCCGATGCCGAAGCGCGATTTGCAATGGCGGCTTACGGCCATGCGTTCCTCCTCGATCGGGGCTATGTCGCGGTGGGCTTCGACCACTTCGCGTTGCCCGGCGATCCGCTGGCGCAGGCGACGCTGACCGGGCACCTTCGCCGCAATTTCCAGGGGTTTACCGACGATCAGGCGCCAGTCCTGCTGGGGCTTGGCGCCTCGGCGATCGGCGGCTTCCCGGACCTGCTCGTCCAGAACGAGAAGAACACCGGGCGCTATCGCATGATGCTCTCGCAGGATCGCCTGACCGCGACGCGCGGCATCGTGCGCAGTGCCGAGGACCAGCGGCGCGGCGCGGTTATCGAGGCGCTGCTGTGCCGGGGCCGCGCGCCTGTTACGGCGGACTTGTGGCAGGAGGCCGGGCCGCTGCTGCGCCCCTACCTCGATGCCGGGCTGTGCGAGACGGACGGCGATGACCTCGTGGTCCTGCCGGGCGGGCTGCCTTACGCACGCTCGATCGCGGCGCGGTTCGACCCCTACCGCAAGGATTCGCTGCGGCGCTTCAGCTCGGCGGTGTGAACCGCCCTCATCCGTCATTGCGAGCGCAGCGAAGCAATCCAAGGCAGCGCAAACCGCCCTGGATTGCTTCGTTGCGCTCGCAATGACGAACGGAGGGTTTCACCCCCGCGTATCGAACTCCACCCCGAACAGGTTGCCCTCGCGCCAGCGCACGAGGCCCCAGACCTCGCGGCCGTCCTCCAGCGTGGCGCGCACCACTTCGTTGAGGCGCGGCGGTTCGCCGGAGGCTGCGGCGCTGAGCCCGCGCGAGGAGATGTCGCGCACGATCACCGCGATCCGCGTCCCACGCGAATCAGTCAGCGCTAAGCGGGTGCAGCGCCTGCGGCGGCGTTCGCGCAGAATCGGGGTGGGCCGGAAGCGGGACGTGTCCATTTCAGGCCAAGAACGGCCGCGCGGACAGGAAATTCACCCCTCTCCAGCGGATTTGACCGCGATCAATGTGAGACACCGCCGCAAATGCGAAGACCGTCTTGCCGGTCCACCGCACCACCCCTTCCGCTTCGGCGGAGCCCCGGTGCGGTAACCGCTTCTCCCCAACTTCAAGGGGCGGCCCACCCTCGTGACGGGCCGCCCTATTTTTTTGCCAGCTATCGAATGCGGGCAAAAGAAAAGGCGGCCTTGCGAGCCGCCTCTTCCTCCTCTCAACAGGAAAACTCTGATCAGTTGGCCGAAGCGAGGCTCGGCTGCTGCATGTAGGGGACCGGGTTCACGGCCTCGCCATCGACGCGCACTTCGTAGTGGAGGTGCGGGCCGGTCGAGTTGCCGGTGGAACCGACGTAACCGATGATGTCACCCTTGTGGACGCGCTGGCCGTCGGCGACGTTGAGACGCGACATGTGGCCGTAGCGGGTCTGCATGTCGCCGCCATGTTCGAGGCTGACGAACAGGCCGTAGCCGCTGAACCACGAAGCGCGGCTGACGGTGCCGTCTGCGGTGGCGTAGACCGGGGTGCCGGTGGGGGCGGCAAGATCGACGCCCTTGTGGGCGCGGCGACCGCCGAGAATGGGGTGTTCGCGCATGCCGAAGATGCTGGTCATGCGTTCCTGGGCGAGGGGGTTGCGCGAGGGGATCGAGACGGTGGCGATGCCGCCGACCGCTGCCTTGGGCTTGGCGGCGGCAAGGCCGGTTTCCTCATAGTTCTGCCAGGAGCTGAAAAGCTGGCTGAACTGCTCGTCCTCACCGCCGGTGACCGACTGGTTCGCGGCCTGGCTGGTGCGCAGGGTGGAGGAAATGTCGGCAGCGGCGGCGCTGCTGTTGGCCATTGCGGGATGCGCTGCAATGGAAAGTCCCGCGGCGACGAACACGCCGGTCACTGCGCGGAACTTGGCGAAAAACTTCGTTACGACCACTCGCAATACCTTGCTTATCCGCCGCTATCCCGAAGAACGCGACGTTTTTTGAGCACGCCGAAATCGGTCGCGCTGAAGAGTATGGAGATGGTCGGAACCCCCCGCCGTCTCGCGAATGTGACTTATGCCGTTAGTTTCGGGTCAGGCAAGCGCGGTATACAGATCGCGCGACAAACCGGCAGCAAGGCGCGCCGAGTCGTTGAACGGCGGTTTAACGGAGCCGTGAAAGTAACGAAAAACCAAGGATTTCCACAGCTCTCCGGGCTCCTCGCCCAACCGTTCGGCGTGGTCGGCGAAATGATTTGCGCCGAATCGAACGTGAGCGATTTCGTCGTCAAGGATGCGTTCGAGGATGCGCGCGCCGCGCTCGTCGCCCATCGAGCGGACCCGCTCGATGGCGGCCGGCGTCACGTCGAGCGCCCGCGCCTCCAGCACCATCGGCACGACGGCGAGGCGGCCGCCGACATCGTCGCGCGTCTCATGCGCCGCGCTCCACAGCCCGTCATGGGCGGGCAGGGCGCCGTAATGGCTGCCTTGCGTGCGCAGATGCCTGTCGATCAGGGAGAAATGCATCGCCTCGTCCGCCGCCACGGCCAGAAAGTCGGACACGAATTGCCGCCCCATTGCCGCCCCGAACCGTCCGGCCATGTCGAGCGCGAGATCGATCGCCACGAATTCGATATGCGCGAGCGAGTGCCACAGCGCGATGCGCCCCCGTTCGCCCCCTCCCTTGCGCCGGGGCATCTTGCCGGGCGGCAGCAGTTCGGGCGCGTCCGGACGGCCGGGCGTTTCCGGCATCGCGACGTCGAAGGCGAAGGCGAGTCGCCCAAGCCGCCAGTCGCGCGCGACCTTGCGGGTAGCCATCACCTTGGCGTGCGAGTCACATTCGAGCAGCGCGGCGCGGATGGCGGCCGCAACAGTCTGCTGCATCAGAGCGCCTTGGCGGCCTCCAGCACCTTGGCGGCGTGGTCCTTAACCTTCACCTTGTCCCAGACTTGCGCGATCTTGCCGTCCTGGCCGATCAGGTAGGTGGTGCGCACCATGCCCATGTAGGTGCGGCCGTAGTTCTGCTTCTCGGTCCAGATGCCGAGCGCGTCGGAGAGGCCGTTTTCCTCGGCGTCGGTCGCCAGCGGGGCCTTGAGGTCGTGCTTGGCGATGAAGTTCTGGTGCTTCTTCGCCGAATCCTTGCTGACGCCGAGCAGCGCGGTGTTCGCCGCCTCGAACTCGCTCTGCAGCGCGGAAAACTCGATGTTTTCCGTGGTGCAGCCGGGGGTTGCATCCTTGGGGTAGAAGAACACCACCAGCTTGCGACCGGCGAAGTCGGAAGCCTTCACGCTGCCGCCGTCGGGCGTTTCGAGGGCGATGTCGGGGAACGGGTCGCCGATGTGCGGGCGGGTCATGCGTCTGTCTCCAGGGTTTCGTCGAAGGCCGCGCGCCAGGCGTCCGCGATGTGGCGGCGCGCCGTTGCGAGGCCCGTTTCGAGCGCTTCCCAGTCCCCATAGCCGCATGCGCGCACGAGTGCCAAGCGTGCCGCAGGGCCGGGGACTTGCGCATCGGGGGCCAGCAGCCGCCCGGCGACCAGCAGGCGGGTGAGCGCGTCGTGCGCCTCGATCAGTACGGCATCGACAAGCCCGGCCTCGGCCAGCCCCCGTAGCGCTTCGCCGAGATCGGGATCGAGGCCGGGACCGCGTTCGCGCAGCTGGATGAAGTGGACGATGAACTCCAGATCGACCAGCCCGCCGCGCATCAGCTTGACGTCGAGTGGCCCGCCCGGCGGCTTGTGCCGGGCCATCTTCTCACGCATTTCCAGCACGTCTGCGCGCAGCTTCACCGCATCGCGCGGCGCGGTGAGGACCGCGTGGACGATCCCGGCCAGCGCCGCGCGGCCCTCTGCCGAGCCGTAGAGCGGGCGGGCGCGGCACAGGGCCATGTGCTCCCAGGTCCAGGCCTGCTCGCGCTGGTAAGTCTCGAAACTCTCGAGGCTGGCGGCGGGCGGTCCCTGCTCGCCGGAGGGGCGCAGGCGGGTATCGACCTCGAACAGGGCGCCTTGTGCGGTCGCCACCGACAGCGCCGAGATCGCCCGTTGCGACAGGCGGTTGTAGTAGTGCGTGGCCCCCAGCGGACGGCGGCCGTCCGATTCGCGCCGGAAATCGCCGCTGAACAAGTATACAAGATCGAGATCGGAGGCGTGGGTCAGCACGCCGCCGCCCATCCGCCCGAGGCCGAGGATCAGCATCTCGCTGTCCGCAATCCGGCCGTGGGTGGCCCGGAATTCCTCAGTGGTAGCGTCGGTGAGCACGACCAGCGCGGCCTCGGCGATGCGGGCGAGGGCGTGGCCGATGGCGATGGGATCGTTGGCGCCCTCGATCAGCTGGACGCCCAGCTTGAAGCGCAGTTCGCCGACCTTGCGCCGTACTGCATCGAGTTTGCGTTCGTAATCGTCGCCTGCCTCGAACCGCGTCAGTTCGGCAACCAGTTCCTCGACGCTGCCGGGCAGGTCGAAGGCGCTGGCGTCGATCAGCGGGTCGAGCAGGTCGGCGCGGCGGGCGAGGGCATCGGCCAGCGGCGGGGCGAGGCCGAGAATGCGGGCCAGCATCTCGATCAGCGCCGGGCGGGCCTGCAGCAGGTTGAACAAGTTGATCGCGCTGGGCAGATTGCCGAGCAGCTGCTCCCACCGGGCGAGGGCACGGTCGGGCTCCGGCGCGGCGGCGAGCGCGGCGAGGAGGTCCGGGGCGATGGCGATGAACGCCCCGCGCGCGGCCTCGGAACGCAGGGCGCGGACCTTGCCGCCGAGCCAGCCCTCGATGCGCTGGGCGACGGCGGCGGGGTCGGCGAAGCCGAGCGCTTCGAGGTCTTCGGGCATCGTCGACTGGTCGGGCACCGCGACCGCTCCGGTCGGGGTATTGGCCATGATCAGCGTATCGTAGCGTTCGCCCACGGCTTCGGTGATGGCGGTGAGTTCGTCGAGCAGGGCCTGACCGCTCGCCATGCCGTCGAGCCGGGCGACCGCCTCGATGCCCTCGGCGGTCTTGGGCAGGCTGTGGGTCTGCTGATCGTGCTGCATCTGCAGGCGATGCTCGATCGTGCGCAGACGGTCGTAGTGCTCGCCGAGAAGCTGCGCCTCTTCGGCCGGGACCAGCCCCGCTTCGGCCAGCGCATCGAGCGTCGCGCGGGTGCCGCGCAGGCGCAGGGCCGGGTGGCGGCCGCCGTGGATCAGCTGGTGGGTCTGGGCGTAGAACTCGATCTCGCGGATGCCGCCGCGGCCTTTCTTGAGGTCGAAGCCGGGGCCTACCTGCGGGGAGCCGCGCGTGCTGGCGCGGATCTGCGCGGTCAGGCGGCCGATCTCGGCGATGGCCCCGAAATCGAGGCTGCGGCGCCAGACGAAGGGGCGGATCGCGGCAAGGAACGCCTCGCCCGCCCCGACGTCTCCGGCGCAGGAGCGGGCGCGGATGAAGGCGGCGCGTTCCCACGTCAGAGCGGAGGATTCGTAGTGGCTGAGCGCGCCTTCGACCGGGATTGCCAGCGGGCTTACCTCGGACGCCGGGCGCAGGCGCAGGTCGACGCGGAAGACGTAGCCTTCGTGCCCGACGTGCGAGAGGATTTCGACCACCGCGCGGGCGACGCGCTGGGCGGCCTCGCCGGGCTCGTCACGCTCGCGGCGGGGGAGGAGACGGGGGTCGAACAGCAGGATCGGGTCGATGTCGGAGCTGTAGTTCAGTTCTCCGGCGCCATGCTTGCCGAGCGCCAGGGCGAAGAAGCCTTTGGGCTCGGCGGGGTCGTAGTCGGGCACGCGGCGGCGAATTCCGGCGACTATCGCGGCGTCGAGCGCCCGGTCTGCGAAGGCGGACAGGGCGCCCGTCACTTCCAGCAGCGGGAAGGCGCCCGCAAGGTCGCCGATCGCGAGCGCGAGTCCAAGCGCCTGCTTCTCGCGACGCAGGGCGGAGGCGGTATCGGCGATGCCTTCCCCGGCCTTGCGAGCCAGCGCGAGGGCGGCCTGGCCTTCGCCGGCCTGCAGCAGTTCCGTCACGGCGGGCAGGCGATCGAGCGCGTTCGCAAGGAACGGCGCGTGGGCGCGGGCGCGGTCGATCGCGCTGGTCCAGTCGGCATTCATGGCGGGCGTTCTGCCCGTGGCTTGCGCTTTGGGCAAGCGCGCTGGCCCACCCCCGGCCCCGCCCGCAAGCGGGAGGGGGAGCGAGAGTTGGCAGCTTGCTGCCTACTCGCAGCGGGGTGGGCAGGCCCTTGCC
>JASGGD010000222.1:0-7627 GCA_047605225.1 Novosphingobium sp. | reverse complement strand
CCCGGATCGAGACGCAGCGGCGTGCCCAGCAGACCGGCGACGCGCGCGCGCGCCCGCTCGGGGCTCGCCTTCGCGCCCCAGTCCTGCAGGCGCGCTTCGAGTTCGTCGCCCGAGACGTCCTGCGACGCGATCACCCGCGCCTCGGCCCAGCGGCCGTCGAGGGCATAGGCATAGGCAAGGTTCTGGCGTGTCTTGGCGTTATTCTCGCCGCCGCGCACGGCCTGCGAAAGCACCTCGACACCCTCGGCGGGCTGCCCCGCCAGCGCCAGGGCGAGGCCGTAATCGCTCGCGGGCAGCTTGTCGGCAAAGCGCTGCAGAACGTCGAGCGCCTCGGCCTTGCGGCCCGAACCGATGTAGGCAAGCGCGAGACTGAGGCCCGTGCGCGGGCTGCGATCACCCAGCGCCAGCGCGTCCTCGAAGGTCGTGGCGGCCGAATTGAAGCGACCCGCGGCAAGGTAGCCCTGCGCCAATGCCGAGCGGGCGCTCATGTCGCGCGGCGACTTGGCGACGCGCGCCTCGACTTTCGCGAGCGCCCCGTCGTTGACGCCTTCCCCGACCCCGGCGATCTGGCCCTCGGCCACGCGCGTATCACCCACGCTGGCGACACCGTGGCCGCCACCCGCGCAACCCGCGAGCAGCGCCGCGACCATGGCCGAGCACAAGGTGAAGCCTGCGTTGCGGGCACTGTTGCTGTGGCGGTTCTTCATTGCATCTACCCCAATCAGGCCGGAACTCGGCGGCCGAAGCCACCCACCGGACGCAGCACGCCCCCCTGCGCCGGCTGTCCGACAGCGGGCGCGGCGAAGATCGTGCGGCGGAAATTCTTTTCGAGACGGTCGGCGACATAGGCCCACAAGGCGGCCATCTCGGCGGCGGAGCGACCGTTCGGGTCGATCTCCATGACGGTGCGGCCGTCGATCATCGAGGCCGCGAAATCGGTGCGCTGGTGCACGGTGACCGGGGCCACAGTGCCATGCTGCGAGAGCGCGACGGCAGCCTCGGCGGTGATCCGCGCCTTGGGCGTCGCGCCGTTGACGACGAAGACCAGCGGTTTGCCCGACCGCTCGCACAAGTCGACGGTGGCGCCCACGGCGCGCAAGTCGTGCGGGCTGGGGCGGGTCGGGATGACGATGAGTTCGGCGACGGCGATGACGCTCTGGATCGCCAGCGTGATCGCGGGCGGGGTATCGATCACCGCCAGCTTGAAGCCCTGCTGGCGCAGCACCTGAAGGTCCGCCGCCAGCCGCGCCACGGTAGTCTGGGCGAAAGCCGGAGTCTGTGCCTCACGCTCGTTCCACCAGTCGGAGAGCGAGCCCTGCGGGTCGATGTCGATCAGCACCACCGGCCCGGCACCGGCGCGCTCGGCCTGTACGGCGAGGTGGCCCGATAGCGTCGTTTTGCCCGATCCGCCCTTCTGCGATGCCAAAGCCAAAACGCGCAAAACCGATTCCCCTGTACGGCGGGCGCCGTGCCCTGCGAAAGGGGAGTGCCAGATCGTTCCTAATTTACGGTTAATTGCTTAGATCGGCGCAAGCGGGCATTCACGGCCGTGAGCGTGACGATTCAGAGTGCACCCCACGTTAACGCTTTTCGCTTACCTCGATCCGTGGTTCATGCGGATATTGAACCTTCCACGGGGCAGCACCGGAACACCGACGACGTGAGCAAGATTCTCCCGATACTCACTGCCGCCATGGTGGCGCTGGCCGCGCCTGCGTGGAGCGCGGGGCTCGCGGCCGAGGTGGCGGGAACCAGCGTCAAGGACGGCGTCGATGCCTGGTCCGGCGGTAACTACGACGAGGCGGTGCGCATCTGGCAGCCGCTCGCCAACCAGGGCGATCCCGACGCACAGTTCAACCTTGCGCAAGCCTACAAGCTGGGCCGGGGCGAGCCGCTCGACCTGACCCGCGCCGAGGACCTCTACGGCAAAGCCGCCGCCAAGGGCCACGTTCAGGCTGCCGACGCTTACGGCCTGCTGCTGTTCCAGCGCGGCGAGCGCCAGCGCGCCCTGCCCTATATCCAGAACTCCGCCGCGCGCGGCGATCCGCGCGCTCAGTACATTCTGGGCGTCGCGCACTTCAACGGCGACCTCGTGCCCAAGGACTGGGTGCGCGCCTATGCGCTGGCCAGTCTCGCCCAGGCGGCGGGGCTACCGCAGGCGAAGAGCGCGCTGGAGCAGATGGACCGCAACATCCCGCTTGCCGATCGCCAGAAGAGCGTGGTCCTCGCCCAGAAGATCGCCGCCGAGACGCAGGCCAATCGCCAGCGCCAGAGCGCCTCGGCCGAACTGGGCACCCGCCTCGCCACGGCAGAGCCGGTCCGCGCGCCCGAAGTGATCGAGGCGAAGCGCGCCGTCAACGAAGCCGCCCACGCCGCCGGAACGAGCGAGACCCTGCCCCGCAGCGCTGCTCCTGCGCCCGTCAAGCCTGCGCCTAAGCCGCAACCGGCTCCGGCACTCAAGCCCGCAGCACCCAAACCCGCCGCTTCCGGCCCGTGGCGGGTCCAACTCGGCGCCTTCGGCGTTCCCGGCAATGCCGAAGCGCTATGGGGCAAGATCAAGGGCCGCCCGGAACTCGCCGGTCATCCGCGCGCGCTGGTGCCCGCAGGACGGCTGACAAAGCTTCAGGCCACCGGCTTCGCCTCCAAGGCCGAGGCCGACGCCGCTTGCGCCCGCCTGACCGCCGGTGGCTTCGGGTGTCTGGCGAGCAGGGACTGACCCTCTCCGACCTCGGCGAAGAGGATGCCCCCGCTGCCGTCCCGGCGCGGCTGGAAACGCTCGACCTGATCCGCGGCGTCGCCGTGCTCGGCATCCTCGCGATCAACATCGCCGGGTTCGCCGGGCCGATGATCGGCACGACGACTCCCACCCTGCTCCACCCCGTCAGCGCGCTCGACGAGGCCGCATGGGCGTTCGGCTTCCTGTTCTTCGAGGGCAAGATGCGGGCGCTGTTCACGCTGCTGTTCGGCGCCGGGCTGGTGCTGTTCCACGAGCGCGCCGAAGCCGCCGGGCGCGACGGCGACCAGATCCAGCTGCGACGGCTCGGCTGGCTGCTGCTGCTGGGTATCGCGCATTACCTGTTGCTGTGGTGGGGCGACATCCTGTTCCTCTACGCCGCCTGTGGCATCGCGGCGCTGCTGATGCGCCCGCTGAGCGACCGGATGCTGCTGTGGATCGCCCTCGCCCTGTATTACGCCTGGCACATCTGGGGCATGTTCGACGCCGCGACCGCCATCGATGCCGAGCACGCGGTGCGCGATTATGTCGCCACGGCGGAACAGGTGCGCCTGCTCGCGGCCCGACTCGAACCGATGTACGACTGGGCGATGCAGGAAATGCGCGAGGCCCGGCTAGGCTGGCTCGACCTGCTGCGCGTCAAGCTGGTCGAGCGGCCGTTCTGGCAGATCCAGATGATCTCCGGCTCATTTTCCGAGACATTGCCTCTGATGCTGATCGGCATGGTGCTCTATCGCGGCGGCTTCTTCGACGGAGGCTTGCGCCGCAAGCGCCTGATCGAAGTCTCGCTGGCCTGCACTTTCGCGGGGATGGCCCTGACGGTGATGTTCCTCGGCTGGGCCTGGCCGCGCCATTTCCCTGCCGTCGCGATGCAGGCCGCGCTCGTCTGGGGCCTCGCCATGCCGCACGTGCTGGGCGGCGTGGGCTATGCCGGGCTCCTCGTCCTCGTCGCGCCGCGAATCGCGCCGACGTGGCTCGGCCGCCGCCTGATCGCCGCCGGGCGCATGGCGTTCAGCAACTACATCGCCACCAGCCTCGTCATGACTTTCGTGTTCTACGGCTGGGGCCTCGGGCTCTACGGTCAGGTCCCGCCTTCGCGGCAATGGCTCTTCGTGCTTGGCGGCTGGGCGATGATGCTGGCGTGGAGCCCGGTCTGGCTGCAGCATTTCCGCCGCGGGCCGCTCGAATGGCTCTGGCGGTCGCTCGTAGAGCACCGCTCGCTGAACAATCGCATAGTGTGATGCATTTTCGCTATTGCGATCCATTCGCACTCGCATATATTGAGCGAAGAACACAAGGATTCGCTCATGTACGTGTGCATCTGCAATGCCATCCGAGAGACCGAGCTTCGCTGCGCGGCACGCCGTTGTCGCGGCAGTGCCGAAGCGATCTACGGCTCGATCGGCCGCACCCCGCAGTGCCGCCAGTGCCTGGACGAAGCCGAAGACATCATCGCCGACGAACTTTCGTCCGCCGGAATGGGAATAGCTGCCGCCGCATAATTCATGACCTGACTTGCCCGACTCGACATTGCCGGATATAGGCCGCGGCTCCAGCATAGGAGTTTCCGCGCGATGAAGGGCGACCTCAAGGTTATCGAGTTTCTGAACAAGGCGCTGTTCAACGAGCTCACCGCAATCAACCAGTACTGGCTGCATTACCGCATGCTGGACAACTGGGGCATCAAGAAGCTCGCCGAGTACGAGCGTCACGAATCGATCGACGAGATGAAGCACGCCGACGTGCTGGCCGATCGCATCCTCTATCTCGACGGCCTCCCCAACTTCCAGAACCTGGGCAAGCTGCGCGTCGGCGAAACGGTCGAGGAAATCCTCAAGGCCGACCTCGCGCTCGAATACGACGCGATCCCGATGCTCAAGGAAGCCATCGCTCACTGCGAGACCGTGCGTGACTTCGTCAGCCGCGAAATCTTCGCCCGCATCCTCGAGAGCGAGGAAGAGCACGTCGACTTCCTTGAAAAGCAGTTCGACATGATCGCCCGCATGGGCATCCAGAACTACTGTCAGCTGCAGAGCAAGCCGGCCGGCGAATCGGAATCCTGATTTGCAGGCGAATTGCCTGAACACGCTTTGACACTACGTCCCGTCATCCCTGCCTGACAGAGGCCCACCAGGTATCCTGGCGGGTCTCTCACCGCCCCAATCGAGATGGGGCCGATCCCGCACCATGACGCGGGGTTGGCCCGCCCCTCGACGGGGCGACGCGGAAGGGATGACGGGAGGGCTTGGTGCTCGCAAGGCAATCGCACTCCTTAACGGGAACCGCCGCCGCTGCCGTCGTTTATCGGATGGCAGCGGCGGTTTTGCGTTGTAAGGGGTGGTAATGGGTTCTGACGAAAAGCGTGGTTTACAGACCGAGGATGTCGGCTTCGCCGTCCTCGTAGTGCTAATTTCCCTGGCCGGGGCCTATCTGCTCGCCCCCTATTTCGGCGCTGTCCTGTGGGGCGTGGTCGCCGCGATCATGTTCCAGCCGATGACCGCGAAGCTCGCCGACCGGCTGAACGGGCGCAAGAACCTTGCCGCCTCGATCGTGCTGTTCGGCCTGATCGCGCTGTTCGTGGTGCCGACGATCCTGCTCGGCATCAGCATCGTCAACGAGGCGACGGTGCTCTACCAGAAGATCACCACCGGACAGATCGACTTCGGCCGCATCGTCCAGCAGGTGCAAAGCGCGCTGCCGCACCGCGTGCGAAGCATGGTCGCCGAGTTCGGCCTCAACGATTTCGAGACGATCCGCCGCCAGTTCGGCTCCAGCATCACCAGCGGTCTGCAGACGGTCGCGGGCCGGGTACTCTCGGTCGGTCAGGGTGCTTTGAGCTTCGTGGCGGCGCTGGGCGTGATGCTCTACCTCAGCTACTTCCTGCTGCGCGACGGCGACCGCTATGGCGAAATGGTGCGCACCAGCATGCCGCTCCACGCCGATACGCGCGATTCGCTGATACAGAACTTCCTGCTGGTCGTTCGCGCGACGATGCGCGGCACCGTGGTCGTCGCGGTGGTGCAGGGTCTGCTCGGCGGACTGCTGTTCTCGGTTCTGGGGATCGAGGGTGCGGTAATCTGGGGCGTGCTGATGGGCTTCTTCTCGCTGCTGCCCGCCGTCGGCACCGGCATCATCTGGGTGCCTGCCGCGATCTACCTCTTCGCCACCGGCGAGACCGTCCACGGCGGGATCGTCGTGTTCTGCGGCGTCTTCATCATCGGCATGGTCGATAACGTGCTGCGCCCCATACTCGTCGGTCGCGACACCCGCCTGCCCGACTTCGTGGTGCTGATCGCGACGCTTTCGGGGCTGGAACTGTTCGGCCTCAACGGCTTCATCATCGGGCCGGTAATCGCCGCGCTGTTCATCGCGGTATGGAACCAGCACCGCGACCGGCGCGAGGCCAAGGTCGCCGTTGCGGAAGGCTCGCCGATCCCGGTTCAGACCGAGGCTGGCGCCGCGAAGGCGGCAGAGGAAGCGGTGGCGCATCCTTCCTGATTGCAGAAAAGCCCACCCCCAACCCCTCCCGCAAGCGGGAGGGGAGCAGTACAAATGAAAAGCCCTCCCGCTTGCGGGAGGGCCGGAAGGCTTGGTCCGCAGGACCTAGCCGGACGGGGTGGGCCAAAGCCCACCCTCAATCTTTCGCGAAAGGGTTCTTCGCGCTGCGCAGGTTCAGGCGGATCGGCACCGATTCGAAGCCCAGCTCACGCCGCATCCCGTTGATGAGATAGCGCTTGTAGCTCTCCGGCAGCAGATCGAGGCGCGTGCCGAACACCACGAAGCCCGGCGGACGGGTCTTCGCCTGTGTGATGTAGCGCAGCTTGATGCGCTTGCCGCCCGGCGCGGGAGGCGGGTTGGCGCCCAGCGCATCGTCGAACCAGCGGTTGAGCGCCGAAGTCGGCACGCGCTTGCTCCACGCCTCGCGGATCGAGAAGGCGGCGGCGATCATCTCGTCCAGCCCCTTGCCGGTACGCGCGGAGACCGCCAGCAGCGGCAGACCGCGCACCTGTGCGAGCCCGTCATCCAGCGCCCCGCGAATGCCGTTGAACAGGCCGGAGGCATCCTCGGCCACGTCCCACTTGTTGATCGCGATCATCAGCGCGCGGCCTTCCTCCAGCACCTTGGAGGCGATCGTCAGGTCCTGATGCTCCAGCCCGCGCGTGGCGTCGAGCAGCAGCACGACGACTTCGGCGAAGTCGATCGCATGGCGCGCGTCGGCGACAGCGAGGCGCTCCAACTTCTCGACCACGTTGGCGCGCTTGCGCATGCCCGCCGTGTCGATGAGGTGAAGCTGGCGCACATCCTGCGTCTTGGGATCGGTCCAGTCCCACTGGATGGTGATCGAATCGCGGGTAATGCCCGCTTCCGGCCCGGTCAGCAGGCGGTCCTCGCCCAGCAGCTTGTTGATCAGCGTGGACTTGCCCGCGTTCGGGCGGCCGACGATCGCCAGCTTGAGCGGCGCGCGCAGCATCGCTTCCTCGTCCAGCTCTTCGGGGAAAGGATTTTCCTCGGGCTGCAGTGGGTCGAGGATCGGCAGCAGCGATTCGAACAGGTCGGCCATGCCCTCGCCGTGCTCGGCCGAAATGCCGACCGGATCGCCGAGGCCCAGCGAATAGGCTTCGAGCAGCCCGCCCTCGCCCGCGCGGCCCTCGGCCTTGTTGGCAAGCAGGATCACCGGCACCGGCGAGGCGCGCAGCCAGTTGCCGATCTCCTCGTCGAGCGGGGTCAGGCCCGCGCGCGCGTCGACCACGAACAGCGCGACGTCGGCAGTTTCCAGCGCCGCTTCGGTCTGCTTGCGCATGCGGCCGGGGAGCGTCTCGGCCTCGTCGTCCTCCCATCCGGCAGTGTCGACGATCTGGAATGTGACGCCCAGCAGTTCGGCGTCGCCGAAAC
>JASGGD010000221.1:0-7637 GCA_047605225.1 Novosphingobium sp. | reverse complement strand
GGTCCTGCTGCGACGGGTTCTGCGACAGCGCGACGATCGGCAGGCCGGTGAAATCGCGGTCGTTCGAGGGATCCCAGTCCCAGAAGCGCCAGGCGGTGATCGAGGTCAGGGTGCCCTCGCCCAGTTCCCATTTCACGCGCAGCGAGGCGCCGCCGATCTTGTTCTTTGCCTTGAGCGGGGTGTCGAGATCGGTCAGCCGATCGAAGGGATTGCGGCTGACGGGCTCATACCCTTGCGCGGCCGCGAGCGCTTCGAACTGGCGGTTGATGGCGCGCTGGGTCAGGCCGGTGCGTACGTAGACCGAACCGCAGCAGTTGGCGTCCTGCGTGCTGTAGTCACCTGCCAGCGTCACGTCGATCGTATCGGTCGGCTTCCACAGCAGCTGGCCGCGCAGGCCGAGGTTGTCCTGGCTCTGAATCCACTGGTCGGTGGTGACGTTGTAGATCGTCCCGCGACGACTGGTGGAGGACACCGCGATGCGCGCAGCAAGGTTATCGGTCAGCGGGCCGGAGATCGCGGCCTTGGCCTGCTTGAAGTTGTAATTGCCGATCGAAACCTCGGCCTTGCCCTCGAAATCGAACGTAGGCTGGTTTGTCGTGATGTTGATCGCGCCCGCCGTGGTGTTCTTGCCGTAGAGAGTGCCCTGCGGCCCGCGCAGCACTTCGACTTGCGCCACGTCGAGGAAGTCGAACGTCGCCGAGGCCACGCGCGAATTGTAGACGTCGTCGACGTAGATGCCGACGCCCTGCTCGATACCATCGTTGGTCAGGCCGAACGGAACGCCCAGACCACGGATGTTGACGGCGGTGTTACGCGGGTTCGATGAGTAATACTGCAGCGTCGGTGTCAACTGCTGCAGGCGTCCGACGTTGAACGATCCAGTCGAATCGATGTGCTCTCCGCCGACGACCGAGATCGCGAGCGGCACTTCCTGGCTCGATTCCTGGCGGCGGCGCGCGGTGACGACGATGTCGGCGCCGCGATCGCGGGCGCCGGTTCCGACCGAGGTCGGGTTGTCCTGCTCGTCTGCGGCGGTCGCGGTGGTAGCGGCAGCAGGCGCGGCATCCTCGGCATGTGCCGCAGAAAAGCCGATCGTCGCCGAGGCGAGCACGGTGGTTGCCAGTAGAGTCCGGCGGACGAACGAAGTCATTATTCAAATCCTCTGTCAGGGAATTGAATGCATCCGGCGGTCCGGTGTGCACCTGATCGGCCTTCCCCCTTCAGGGCCGGCAGGTATGGCTCGAGGGCCTGCGAGCGGCGCTTCGTTGTCGAATGCGACGCTTGCGGGTCCAGCCGGGAAGGATCATGGAATGCCTGCGGTCGCACCGCGTGGCCCTCATATGACTTTTCCTCCAGGCCGTTTCGCCTCTTGTTGAGCTTTTCTAATCTCAACTTAATTGGTGGACAATAGACTTCAGCTATCAGGCGCTAAAGCGAAACTGCGCAGCGGCAAGCCGAGGTATCGCACCGGCGGGCAGACGCGAAAAAGCGGCCGCGCCGGGGAGGCGGGCCGCTGCGGCAGGATTCGATACGTGATTTCAGCCCCAGGCCTAAGGCTGTGCCCCTCCCCGATCAGGCTCAGGGAGGGGCGGAAGATCAGGCCGCGACGTTCTTGGGCGCGTACTTTGCCATGAGCTTGTAGGCACGGCCGTACCAGTCACTGTTCGGATAGTTGTGCTCAAGCACGGCAGCCGCCTTCTGCGCCTCTTCGGGGATGCCCATCGAGAGATAGCCTTCGACGAGGCGATAGAGCGCTTCGGGCGTGTGGCTGGTGGTTTGGAAGTTGTCGACCACGTTGCGGAACCGCAGCGTCGCCGCGAGCCACTTGCCGCTGCGCTCGTAAGAGCGGCCGATGGTCATTTCCTTGCCCGCGAGGTGATCGTTGACGAGGTCGATCTTGAGCTGGGCGTCGCGCGCGTAGGTCGTGCCGGGGTAGCGGCGCATCACGTCGGTCAGGGCCTGCTTGGCCTGCTGCGTGGTCTTCTGGTCGCGGGTGACGTCGCTGATCTGCTCGTAATAGCAGATCGCGATCAGGTAATAGGCGTAAGGCGCGTCCTTGTTGCCCGGGTGGATCGACAGGAAACGCTGCGCCGACTGAACGGCCTTGTTGTAGTCACGCGCGGCGTAATAGCTGAACGCGCTCATCAACTGCGCGCGGCGCGCCCAGGGCGAATAGGGATGCTGGCGCTCGACCTCGTCGAACAGCGCGGCGGCCTGCTTGGTGCGGCCCGTTTCCAGACGCTGCTGTGCGGCGGCATAGAGCGTGTCCACGTCGCGCGCGACATAGGCGGTATCGCGGGTCTTCGCGCGTCCCCCGCAACCGGCAGTGAGAACGATCGCCCCGGTAGCGGCGGCGAGGATGGCGGTCTTGAGCGACGAGCGTGCGAACATGGGACGGGTCTATAACCAGCGCTTCGCTGAACGCCAAGTGAAGTTGCGCAAGAGTGGACAGCGCAATTGTCGCAGCGCGTTGCGGTCTGGCTGAAAATGCCGAAACGGCATTTTCGATACGGCACCGGCCCTCTCCCGTCCCGAAGATCACGAAAACGTCCGGGGGACGTTTTCGCTGAGGGGGCCGACCACCCAACGGTTATCCTGCGGGTGGTCGGGTGGGGGAGCGGGCCGGTGCCGTGAAATCCGCGCATCGCGGATTTCCAAACAGGTTGGCACCCGCTAGCGTGACACCATGGCCGGCAGCAGCGATCTCTATTCCCCGATGATGTCCGACGCCCTGGTGATCCTGGGCGCGGCGGGCATCGTCATCCCGGTGTTCAACCGGTTCCGCATCACCCCCGTCATCGGATTCATCCTCGTCGGCCTGCTGGTCGGCCCGTTCGGCCTCGGCCGCCACGTGTTCGACCACCGCTGGCTGCACTACGTCACCATCACCGACCCCGATGGGCTCGATATCTTCGCCGAATTCGGCATCATTCTGCTGCTGTTCTCGATCGGTCTGGAACTGTCCTTCGCCCGTCTGTGGGAGATGCGGCGGATGGTCTTCGGCCTCGGCTCGCTCGAACTGATCGTCATCGCCGCATCGCTGACCTTCATCCTCGCGGCGATCGGACAGAGCTTCTCGGGCGCCATGGCGCTGGGCCTCGCGCTGGCGCTGTCGTCCACCGCGCTGGTGCTCAAGATCACCGAGACGACCACGCCGGTCGGCAAGGCCGCGCTGGCGATGCTGCTCTTCGAGGACATCGCCCTCGTCCCCATCATCTTCCTGCTCGGCGCGCTCGGCCCGCATACCGGGGACGGTGTCAGCGAACTGCTCAACACCCTGCTATGGGGCACCGTGGTGGTCGGCGGCCTGCTGATCTTCGGCCGCTACCTGCTGCCCCCGCTCTTCGCGCAGGCCGCCCGCACCAAGAGCCCCGAACTGTTCCTCGCCGCGAGTCTGCTGGTGGTGATCGTCGCCTCGCTGGCGACCGCCGCCGCCGGACTTTCCCCCATCGTCGGCGCGCTCGTGGCGGGACTGCTGATCGCCGAGACCGAGTACCATTCCGAGGTCGAGCAGATCACCGAGCCCTTCAAGGGCCTTGCTCTCGGTGTGTTCCTGATCACCATCGGCATGAGCATCGACCTTTATGTCGTCTGGGAAAACCTCGGCTCGATCCTGATCGCGACGGTCGTGGTGATCGTCCTCAAGTCGGTGGTGACCGGTGTAATGCTGCGCGTCATGGGCGCCCGGCGCGGCACCGCGACCGAGGCGGGCATCCTCATGTCGAGCCCGTCCGAGACCACACTGATCGTGCTGACGGCGGCGAGCACCGCCCAACTCATCCAGCCGGGAACCGCGCAGTTCTGGCAGATCGTCACCGCGCTGGGCCTGACGGTGACCCCGCTCCTCGCCATGATCGGCAAGGTCATGGCCAAGCGCGTCGACGGCGCGGAAACCCCGCATCGTCCCGCCGACGACGCCACCCGCCCGCGCACGCTGATCGTCGGATTCGGCCGCGTCGGCCACCTCGTTGCCGACATGCTGACCCGCCACGGACGGCCCTACCTCGCCATCGACAGCGACGCCGACCTCGTCGCGCACGGACGGCGCCTCGGCTACACCGTGGCCTTCGGCAATGCCGGGCGCGGTGACGCACTGGTGCGCCTCGGCGCGGCGGATGCGGCGGCGGTGATCCTCACCATGGACGAGTCGGTCACCGCCCAGCGCATCGTGCGCAAGCTGCGCCAGCAGTTCCCCGACCTGCCGATTCTCGCCCGCGCCCGCGATGCCGACCACGCCGCGCAACTCTACCGCGCCGGGGCGAGCTATGCAGTGCCCGAAACCCTGGAAAGCTCGCTGCAGATTTCCGAGGCGGCGCTCGTCGAAACCGGCGTCGCGATGGGGCCGATCATCGCCTCGATCCACGAAAAGCGCGACGAATTCCGCGAGATGATCATGGAACGCGGCGGCCTCTCGGAAAAGCCATCGCTAAAATCCGGCCAGCTGCGCGAAGCCGAAAGAGCTTAGGGAACAACCACTTCCGCGCCGCTCTTGACCCGGTCGAGGGCGATCAGGGTGCGGAAACTCGCCACCCATTCGTGGTCGGAGAACAGCCGCCGGGTCAGCACTTCGTAAGCGCTCATGTCCGAGGTGACGACGACCAGAACGAAGCTGGTCCCGCCGGTCGTGTAGTAGCACTGCTGCACTTCGGGCGTCTCGCGGAACAGCGCCTTGGCGCGATCGATGCTGGCGGTCCGCTCGTCGCGCAGGAATACCTCGACGATTGCGGTGACCGTCAGCGAGAGCGCCGCCGGATCGACCAGCGCGACGTTGGCGGCGATCGTCCCCGACTGCTCCATCGCCGCGATTCGCCGCTGCACCGCCGCCGCCGAGAGGTTCACCGCCTCCCCGATCGCGCGCTGCGGCGTCTTGTTGTCGCGCTGCAGGATTCGCAGGATTTCACGGTCGAAACCGTCAAGAGGGGCAGTCTTCTTCGGCATATGCGAGTTTTTGTTGCGTTTCGCCGCCAAATCAAGAGCACTCAACCCGCAAATCGAGTGATATTCCCCCGACGACACATAACGGCACTCAACGGCACCCAAAGCGACCACACCATGACCACCGGCACCGCAATCTCCCCCGACAACCGCCTGACCGGCGTACTCTGCGGCATCGGCGCGGGCGCTTTGTGGGGCCTCGTGTTCCTCGCCCCCGAACTCGCGAGCGCCTTCTCCCCCCTCCAGCTGAGCATCGGCCGCTATCTGTGTTACGGAGCCGCCGCGGCCATGCTGATCGCGCCGCGCCGCCATCAGGTCTTCGCCGCAATGACCCGGCGCGAGTGGTGGAGCCTCGCCTGGCTCGCCCTGCTCGGCAACACCGCCTACTTCGTGTTCCTCGCCAGCGCCGTGCAGTCGGGCGGGGTCGCCATGACCTCGCTGGTCATCGGCTTCCTCCCCGTCGCGGTGACCATCGTCGGCAGCCGCGACCATGGCGCCGTTCCGCTGCGCCGCCTCACCCCCTCGCTGCTGCTCTGCGCGGGAGGGGCAGTCTGCATCGGCTGGCAGGCGCTCGCCGCCCCCACCACGGGATCGACGACCGCGCAACTGACCGGCCTCGCCTGCGCCATCGGCGCCCTCGCCTCGTGGACCGCTTTCGCGATCGGCAATGCGCGCTGTGTGGTCCGCACCAAAGTCTCGGTCCACGAGTGGAACCTGCTGACCGGTCTCGTTACCGGAGTGCAGGCGCTGCTACTGCTGCCCGTCTCGCTGCTACTCGACGACTGGCGCCGACCCGCGCCCGAATGGCTGACTTTCGCAGGCGTCTGCGTCGCCGTAGCGCTCTTCGCCTCGATCCTCGGCAATGCGATGTGGAACCGGATGAGCCGCCTGCTGCCGCTCACGCTCGTCGGCCAGATGATCCTGTTCGAAACGCTCTTCGCGCTGATCTACGGCTTCGCATGGGAAGGTCGCCTGCCCACCGCGATGGAACTGGCCGCCTTCGCATTGGTGGTGGCGAGCGTGGTCACCTGCCTTTCAGCGCATCGCAGGCACTGACCGCTGCGTGCGCGGCCGGGGCTTCGACAAGCTCAGCCTGAGCGGAGTTGGGAGGTTTGCACTACTTCCGCTCAGGCTGAGCTTGTCGAAGGGTCAGGCCTACCCCCTCGGCTCAAACACCGACCACCCAGTACGATGGACAAGCCTCTCCAACGCCAGTTGCCCGAGGTGCGAGTTACCCGCCTCGTTCAAGCCCGGCGACCACACCGCGATGCTGGCGATCCCCGGCGCCACCGAAAGAATCCCGCCGCCGACCCCCGACTTGCCCGGCAGGCCGATGCGATAGGCGAAGTCGCCCGAATTGTCGTAGTGCCCGCAGGACATCATCAGCGCATTGATACGCCGCGCCCGCCTTGCGGTGACGACCCGGTGGCCCCCAAGGTCATTGGCCACACGCCCGTCCCCCATCAGGAACCGCCCGGCCATCGCCAGTTGCCGACAACTCATCGCCAGCGCGCAGAAGTGGAAGTAGGTGCCCAGCACCAGTTCCACCTCGCCATGGATATTGCCGAAGGCGCGCATGTAATTGGCCAGCGCCATGTTACGAAAGCCGGTCTCCTGCTCGGCCCGCGCGACCGCCTCGTCGATGCGGATGGTGTCATCATCACCCGCCAGTTCGCGCACGAAGCGCAGCATCTGCCCGATCGCCTCACGCGGCTGCAAGCGGCCGAGCAGCACGTCGCACACCACGATCGCGCCCGCATTGATGAAGGGATTACGCGGAATGCCGTGCTCAGTCTCCAGTTGGACGATCGAGTTGAACGCCGAACCCGAAGGCTCGCGCCCCACCCGGTTCCACAACTGGTCGCCGACCGCACCCAGTGCCAATGTCAGTGCAAAAACCTTGGAAATCGACTGGATCGAGAACGCCTCGTCCGCATCACCCGCCGCGTGAACCGTCCCGTCGGCCATGACCACGGCAATGCCGAACTTGCCCACCGGCACCGAAGCAAGCGGCGGAATGTACGAGGCGACGGTGCCGCGCTCCGTCTCACCGCGCATCTCCTCCGCAATTTCGGCGACGATTTCGGCAAGGTCGGATGCCATCGCAACTCCCGTCGTCCCAGACTTGATCCGGGACCGCTGGCCATGAACGGCCCATCTCTCACGGCGCCCCGGCCGACTCTCACCTAAAGACAGCTACCGGTCCCGGATCAAGTCCGGGACGACGCCTCAATGAATGCCCGGGATCACCCCGCCAGCGCCGCCTTGACCGCAGCGATGGCGTCCGCTGCCTTGTCGCCGTCGGGACCGCCGCCCTGCGCCATGTCGGCGCGGCCGCCGCCGCCCTTGCCGCCCAGCGCTTCAACGCCCGCGCGCACCAGGTCGACCGCGCTGGCCTTGGCCACGAGGTCTTCGGTCACCGCCGCCGCGATCGAGGCGCGGCCGTCATTGACCGCGACGATCACCGCCACGCCCGAACCCAGCCGCTGCTTGGCCTGGTCGAGCAGCCCGCGCAGTTCCTTGGGATCGAGCCCTTCGAGGACTTGCCCCGAAAACTTGATGCCGCCCACGTCCTCGTCTGCCGCTTCAGCCTTGGCGCCGCCGCCACCCAGCGCGAGCGCCTTCTTGGCTTCGGCCAGTTCGCGTTCCAGCTTGCGGCGCTCGTCGATCAGCGCTGCCACGCGCGCTTCGACTTCGTCGGG
>JASGGD010000220.1:0-7677 GCA_047605225.1 Novosphingobium sp. | reverse complement strand
GGGCCCCCCGGGCGGCTGGGGGGTGTGGGGGGCCCTAAACCCCTCCGTCAGCCGCTTCGCGACTGCCACCTCCCCATTGCTGCGCAACAGGGAGGATGAACACAAAAAAGAAGGCCCGGTAGGACTTTGTCCCGCCGGGCCTTTTAGGGTGAGGGTGGGCCGGGCGCCATCGCTGGCGCCCGGTCCGGGAGAGATCAGAAGCTGTAGCGGGCGGTCGCCAGCACGGTGCGCGGATCGGTCATGAAGCGCGGGTTCACCACCGAGAAGCCGAAGCCGGTCTGCCAGTTGATCTGGTTGAGCAGGTTCTTGCCCGCGACCTGGAACTGCCACGGCCCGACGTCGTAACCGACGTAGGCATTGACGATCTGCGTCGAGGTGACGGCGCCGATCGCGGCGTTGTCTGCCGTCGAGAAGAACTTGTCGCGGAAGTTGGCGTCGGCGCCGAACTTCACCTTGCCCGAGCCGAGATCGAAGTTGTAGTCGAAACCGACGGTCGCCTGGTAGTCCGGCAGGAACGGCGGCGAGTTGCCCTCCAGCGAGGCACCTTCCGGTACGTTGCGATACTTGCCCTTGTTGAGGGCGCCGTTGCCCCAGATCTGCAGGCCGTAGACCGGCTTCCACGCGATCTCGGCTTCGAGGCCTTTGATCGTCATGTTGTAGTTTTCGATCAGGAAGCCGCCGTCGCCGAGGTTGATCGATTCCTGACGGTTCTTGATCTTGTTGACGAAGCCCGAAAGCGCGACACGTACGGTACTGCCCAGGTCGGCCTTGATGCCGGCTTCGAACGCATCGGTCGTCTGCGGCTTGAACGCTTCGGCCAGCTGCGCGGCAGTCGAGGCGAGGCCGTTGTAGCCGCCCGACTTGAAGCCGACGCTGTACGAACCGTAGAGCAGCACATCGTTGCTGGGCTTGAAGTTGACGCCCAGCTTGGGGGTGAACTTCTTGTAGTGGTCGCGGCTGACGGCCGGATCGCCGCCGATGTCGGCGTTGAGCGCCTTGTCCTCGAGCGTGTAACGGCCGCCTGCGATCAGGGCGAGCTGGTCGGTGACGTTGAAGGTCAGCTGGCCGTAGCCTGCCCAGGCGTCGGTCTTGGCGTGGAAATTGGTGCGCGAAGGCACGAAGAACGTCGTCGTGTCGACGATCTGGTCACCGTTCTCGTGGAAGTAGTAGAAGCCGACGACGTAATCGACGAGGCCGTCAGCCAGCGAGCCGGCGGCGTTCACTTCCTGGCTGAACTGCCACTGCTGGGAGTCGCTGCTGCGCACGAACAGGGCAAGCGGCGTGGTGCCGGTGGAGCCGATCATCGAGGGATAGACACCGCCCGAGAAGTCCTGAATCCAGAAGTCGTCCATCTCCGAGTAGCCGGTGATGGAGGTCAGCGTGCCGCCCGGATAATCGGCCGAGAGGTGGAGCGAGCCGCCCTTCTGCTTGACGCGGGTGTCCGAAGCGACCGGCGAGAGCACGGTGCGGTACGAACCCGAGAGCGGTACGATCTTGCCCTCGTCGTTGGTGGTGGTGTTGACCGACCACTGGCCGTCCGAGTTGAGGTCGAGGTAAAACAGGTTCAGGCGAGCCTTCACCACGTCGCCCTTGTAGGCGAGGTCGAACTGGCCGCCCTTGAAGTCTTCCTTGCCGACCTTCTTGTCGAGCGTGGCGTTGTACTGGCGGCCGCCGTCACGGGCGCGCACGATGCCGTTGAACGATGCGGCCCACTTGCCGTCCTCGCTCAGCGGGACCGAGATGTAGCCCTTCACGCGGCGCTCGTTCCAGGTGCCGTAGCCGACCTGCACGTTGCCGGTGAATTCGTCCGAAGGCTGCTTGGTGATGATGTTGATCGCACCGGCCGAGGCGTTGCGGCCATAGAGCACGCCCTGCGGGCCGCGCAGGACTTCGATGCGCTCGATTTCCGCGAAGTCCATCAGCGCGCCCTGCATGCGGGCGTTGTAGACATCGTTGATGTAGAGCGCGACTTCGGCTTCCGACATGACGTAGCCGCCGTCGGTGCCGCCGCCGCCGCGGATATAGGCCTTGAGGCCCGCCGAGCCGCCGGTCACGCCGTCCAGCTTGAGGTTGGGGACGAGGCGCGCGACGTCGGTGGGGGTGTTCACCTGACGGGTCTGGATCTCGTCCGCCGTGATGGCGGTGACGCTGATCGGCACGTCCTGCAGGCGCTGTTCGGTGCGCTGCGAGGTGACGACGATGTCGCCGAAGCCGTTGGCATCGCTGCTCGCCGCGCTGTTCACATCTGGGGCGGCGTCCTGCGCAGCTGCCATGGCGGGGAAGGAGCCGATCGCGGTGGCGAGCAACAGCCCCTTGGAAAATGCCTTCATCATGGTGTCGAATGAACCTTTGTGCGTAGTATCTTCTGAACCCTGGCCCGTGGCGACGTGGCTCCTTTCGAGGAGCTTGGCGTCGGCGCCCGTCAGGCAAGAGGAAGCTGTCGGTGATAAGGTTTTGTGGCAATGCTGCGCCGCAAACTGTCCGCAGGATGATAACTCGGATGCATCGCTCCATGCATGAACCGCTGTGCGGATAAAAACGGCGGGGTAGCGCGCCACTTTCCGGGGCGAGCGTCAGACTGCCGTGAAATCAACGCAGTGGAGGTCATGATGGCAGAGCTTATCGCATCGCAGGGGGCGGGTGTCGTACTGGTCACGGGCGCTGCGTCGGGGATCGGCAAGGCGGCGGCGGACCTGATCGAAGCGGCCGGGCGCAAGGTCGTTCGCGCGGACCTTCACGATCAGGACGGACGCGGCGTGGCGCTCGACGTCGCAGATGCCGCGGCATGGGGTGCGCTCGTCGCGCGACTGGAGGCTGAGGGCGGCATCGATGGGCTCGTCAACTGTGCAGGCGTCGGCGGCCTCGGTGCCATCGACGAGATCGCCATCGAGGACTGGGATCGTATCATGGCGGTCAACCTCCGGGGCACGGCGCTCGGCTGCCGCGCAGTGCTTCCGGGAATGCGCAGGCGGGGGCGCGGCTCGATCGTCAACATCGGCTCCACTTTCGGCCTGGTCGCGCGCAACGACTGCGTGGCCTATGGCGTGAGCAAGGCGGCGGTGATCCACCTGACCCGCTGCATGGCGGTCGATCTCGCCGATGCTGGGATTCGTGTGAACTGCGTATGCCCCGGCCTGATCGAGACGCAGATGACCGCGCCGCTTGCCGACGCCGGGCTCGAGGCTCTGATGCAGGCCAATCTCCAGGCCCATGCGCTGCGCCGCATCGGCAAGCCTGCCGAGGTTGCGGAAATGGTCGCTTTCCTTATCTCGGATGCCGCCAGCTTCGTGACCGGCGCGGCGATCCCGGTCGATGGCGGCTACACTTCGGGCAAGTGGGTGTGATGCCCCACTGTCCGAGGAGTGGAGATTCCACTTTCGCAGGTGCGTGATCGCCGGTCCGGCTTATAGTTTGCGCATACGTCTTCAGGGATACCCAGATGCTCAACACTTTCCAGCAGCAGCTCCATGGCATGCTGCCCACCCCGACCTCCGAAGAAGCCTCGCGGCAGGAGTTCGCAAAGAGCCTCAAGCACTTCATCCAGCAGGGGCTGCTGCCCGGCCTGCACCCGATCTATTCGGGCCGCGCCGCCCAGCGCTTCGAGAAGGAAGCGGGCCGCGCACCGGTCGACCGCCACGACATCCGCAAGGCGATGGTGCCGGACAACTACTTCCGTCACTACGCGGCCGTGAACCGCATCAGCCAGGAACTGCTGTGGGACAGCGTGATCGATTCGATCGAGCGCGAGGAGGACAGCCTCAAGGCCGCTGCCGCCGAGAATTCGGCGAAGAACAAGGGCGAGCTGCGCATCCCCGAGAGCTTCGAGGTTCCGCGCTACGTTTCCTCGCTCGACATCCACTGCATGCCCGGCGGTTACGCGGGCGGCCCGGAAGATGCCGACGAAGTGTCGCTCGGCGTGCTGTACGACCGCGGTGTGTACCTCTATTCGATGGGTTACACCGGCCCGTTCAACGACGACATGGGCCGCTCGGTGGTGAACTACCTCAAGCGCAACATGCCGGACTTCAAGCCCAAGCGCATCCTCGACCTGGGCTGCACGGTCGGCCACTCGACCCTGCCGTACAAGGAACTGTTCCCCGAGGCGGAGATCTGGGGCGTCGATGTCGGCGGTCCGATGGTGCGCTATGCCCACGCCCGCGCCGGTGCGTTCGGCCTCGACGTCAACTTCGCGCAGATGAACGCCGAGAAGACCGAGTTCGAGGACGCCTCCTTCGACCTCGTCGTCAGCCACATCCTGCTGCACGAGACCAGCGGCAAGGCGATGCCCCGCGTGTTCGAGGAATGCGCCCGCGTCCTCAAGCCCGGCGGCCTGATGATCCACGCGGACCTTCCGCCGTTCGACCTGATGGACCCGTTCACGCAGTTCATCCTCGACAACGAGACGTATTACAACAACGAGCCGTTCTGGGGCGCGATGCGCGACATGGACCAGATCGCGCTGGCCACCAAGGCGGGCTTCGACCCGGCCAGCATCCGCTTCGACACCGCGCCGATGGCGGTGATGGAATATGCAGGCGCAGGCTACACCGAGGAATCTGCCGCCGACGTCGCCGAGCGCGAGTTCACGGCGGGCGAATTCGCTCCCGGCGGCGGCTGGGAAGTGCTTATCGCCCAGAAGCCTGCGGCCTGATCCTTGGCCTGACCCTTAGGAACGAGACAAAGACATGAAGCGTGATTCCCGGGGCAAGCGGCCCCAGTTCTACCAGGATCCGGCCCTCGACCAGATGATGGGCATGATCATGGTGCTCGCTGGCGAGGTTTCTGTGCTGGCCGACCAGCTCGATTCCACCCAGCGCGTGCTGGCCAACCACAACATCGACGCGCGAGCCGAAGTCGATGCGCTCGTCCTCGACGATGCGGCGCTGGAAGCGCGCGAGGCGCGCCGCCAGCAGATGCTGGAGCGCATGTTCTACCTCGTCCGCAAGGAAGCCTCCGAAGCGGCGGGCAAGGAAACCACCGAAGGCTACATCGCCACCCTCGACGCGATCGCGGAAGGGTAAGCGATACGATGAGCATGAATGCGAGCGCGCTGGCCAATATCGTCGGCGCGGACAACCTGCTGACCGACCCGGCCAGGGTCGCCTACTTCGCCACCGACGTCTACCGCGCACAGGTCATGCCGGGCGCGGTCGCGCGTCCGGGCACGATCGAGGAACTGCAGGCCGTGGTGCGCGAGGCGGCGGCGGCGAAGCTGCCGTTCACCGTGCGCGGCGGCGGGGCATCCTACACCGACGGCTACAACGCGGTGGACGGCTCGCACCTGCTTATCGACATGAGCCGCCTGAACCGCATCGTCGAGATCGACGAGTTCAACGGCTACGTCACCGTCGAGGCGGGCGTCACCTGGCTCCAGTTGTCCGACGCGCTGGCTGCCAAGGGCCTGCGCACGCCGTTCCGTGGCCCGTTCTCGGGGATCGCGGCGACCATCGGCGGCTCGATGTCGCAGAACTCGATCAGCCACGGCTCGGGCGCATGGGGCATCTCGGCGGAATCGGCGCTGGCCTTCGACATCGTGCTTGCCGACGGCAGCCTGCTGAGCACCGGCACCGGCGCGCTGGGCGAGAAGCCGTTCGGCCGCCATGCCGGACCTGACCTCACCGGCCTGTTCACCGGCGACTGCGGCGTGTTCGGCCTCAAGGCCCGCGTGACGCTGCCGCTGCTGCGCGGCAAGCCCGCGCATCGCGTGCTGTCCTTCGCATTCGCCGAATTCGCGCAGATGCATGAATCGATGCGCCGCATCGCGATGGAGCGCGTCGAGGATTCGCACTTCGCGCTCGACGCCGCACTGTCGCAGGGCCAGATCGCCAAGCAGGAGCGCGCCGGTGGCCAGTTCGCGATGGCGATGTCCATCGTCAAGAGTTCGCCTTCGGTCTTCGCCGGGCTCAAGCAGGTCGCGGCAGCTGGTATCCTCGCCCGCAAGCAGATTTCGGCGTCGAACTTTATGACGCACTACATCGTCGAGGGCTTCGACGATGCCGAGTGCCGTGCCAAGCTGCAGCGCCTGCGCGACCTGACTGCCGACCTCGGCCGCGAGATCGTCGCGACGGTGCCCTCGGTGGTGCGCGGCATGCCCTTCGCACCGCTCTACAACACGCTCGGTCCGGGCGGCGAGCGCTGGGTGCCGCTGCACGGCGTGATGGCACACGACCGCGTGCGCGACTTCCACGATGCGCTCCAGCGCTTCTACGCGGACCGCGCTGCCGACATGAAGCAGCACGGCGTCTGGGGCGGCGGCATGTACTCCACCGTGGGGTCGAGCGGCTTCCTCTACGAGATCGCGCTTTACTGGCCGGACGAGCAGACCGCCTACCACGCGGAATCGGTGCCCGGCGACTACCTCGCCAGCCTGCCGAAGTTCCCGGCTAACCCGGCTGCGCGTGAGTACGTCCATCGCCTGAAGGGCGAGCTGATCGACCTCTACGACGCCCACGGCGCGCTGCACTTCCAGCTTGGCCGTGCCTACCCCTACGCCGCGCGCCTCGGCGCGGAGTCGAAGGCGCTCGTCAGTGCGATCAAGTCCGCGCTCGATCCGCAGGGCCTCGTTGGTCCGGGCGTGCTGGGTCTGTGAGCCGCAACACCGTCCGCAAGTCCTACGTGGACCTTGCGGACGGGCAGTTGCATGTGCGCGAGGTTGCGGGCCGTGAAGAACCGGGCGGGCAGCCTGCCATCGTCTTCCTGCACCAGACCGCATGTTCGGCGCAGAGCTACGACCCGCTGCTGGCCGAACTCGATCTGCCCAACCGGCTGGTCGCGATCGATACGCCGGGCTTCGGGGGCAGCTTCGATCCGGTTGGCTGGCCCTCGCTGGCGGACTATGCGGCGTGGATTCTGGAAGGGATCGATGCGCTCGGGATCGGGCGTTTCCACGTCTTCGGGCATCATACCGGGTCCAGTCTGGCGGTGTATTTCGCCGCGAACCATCCGGAGCGGGTGGCCTCGATAATGCTGGCGGGTGCGGAACTGATGACGCCCGAAGAGCGCACGCACTTCGAAGAGACCCACGGCGAGCCGATCGCCCTCAGGCGCGACGGATCGCATCTCCAGACAAACTGGAACTACGCCGCCGGCTACAACGAGGGCATCGACGTGGCGATCATCCACGACGAAGTCGTCGCCATGCTGCGCGCATGGAAGGCCCGTCCGCAAGCCTACATGGCGGTGGCAAAGTCCGACACCCCCGCGCTCGCCGCGCGCGTCACCGCGCCGGTGCTGCTGCTGACCTCACCTGACGACTACTTCCACGCCGAACTGGACCGCGCGAAGGCCGCTTTCCCCGGCGCGAGCCTTGCCGTCACCGGCGGGGCCAACTTCCAGGCCACCGCCGACCCTCAAGGCGTGGCTCGCGCGGTGGAAGAGTTTCTGGCCGCTCAGGAATAGTCCAGTTCCGGCCGGGTGCGTTCCTGCTGAGACGGGTCGGTTTCCACGAGGTTGATGAACACTCCGTCGCAATCGCGGATGCAGACTTCCAACTGCGCGCGATGCTCCATCGCGAAGACCTGCGGCTCGGGCGCCCAGGTCGCGCCGAGGTCGCGCAGTTTCTCCATCGTTCCAGCCATGTCGGTCACGTAGAACACCAGCGCCACCTCGCCGATCCGTGCCGGGCCGGTTGCGGGCGGAAACTCTTCCACCGCGCGAGCCACGCCTTGAGGGTCGGCG
>JASGGD010000219.1:0-7698 GCA_047605225.1 Novosphingobium sp. | reverse complement strand
CATTCGGCGGTGGAGTACCTCCGAATGCCGCGCAGTTCGAGGTCATGGTCGTCGGTGCCGGCATCAGCGGCGTCGCTGCGGCGATCCAGTTGAAGCGGCTGGGCATTCCGTTTCGCCTGTATGAGCGTAACGAGGGCATCGGCGGTACCTGGTGGACCAATAACTACCCTGATGCGCGCGTGGATACCTCCAGCTACCTTTACCAGTTCAAGTTCGAGAAGAACTATCCGTGGTCGGAGTTCTTCGCGGCGCGCGACGAATCGCTACGATACCTCAACCACGTCGTCGACAAGTACGGCGTGCGCGACGACATGGTCTTCGGCATGGAGATGGTCGACGCACAATGGCTGGAGGAGCGATCCCGTTGGAAAGTGACCATGCAGGACCGCGATGGCCGCAAAACGGTGCATGAGCCGCACATCCTCATCAGCGCCGCCGGATTGTTCAACAAGCCGAAGCGCCCGGACATTGCCGGTCTGGAAAGCTTCGAAGGTCCGATCTTCCATACGACTGACTGGGACACCGGGCTCGACGTTAGCGGCAAACGGGTGGCGCTGATCGGGACTGGATCGACTGGTGCGCAACTGGCGCCGATCGTGGCAGAGCAGGCGGGGCAACTCGATATCTACCAGCGCACCCCGGAATGGGTGATGGCGTTCGAGAACTACAAGGTGCCCATCGGGCCGGAACTGCGCTGGCTCTTTGATACCATTCCTTATTACTGGAACTGGTACTGCTTCTCCAGCCACATGACCGGACAGTCCATGCAGGGGTTGCAATACCACGACAGGGACTGGCAGGCGCAGGGTGGCATCGTCAGCGAACGCAACGACAGGACGCGGCGCGTACTGGAAGACTACATCGTCTCCAAGGTCGGATCGGTGCCGGGTCTCGCCGAGCGGCTGACGCCGTCGCACGCACCGCTGGTGCGGCGTCTTGTGGTCGACAACGGCTTTTACGATGCCCTGATGCGTGACAACGTGGAACTCCATTCGGGAACGGTCGATGCGATCACGCCCGAAGGCATCCGCAGCGCGGATGGTGTAGAACGACCTTACGACGTCATCGTGCTAGGCACCGGGTTCGAGACTGCCGAATACCTGTGGCCAGTCCAGTACGTCGGCCGGGACGGCGCATCGATCGAGGAGATGTGGGCGAAGGATGGCGCGCGGTCGTATATGGGCATCACGATGCCCGGTTTTCCGAACTTCTTCGTCTTCTACGGCCCCAACGGTTCGCCGCGTTCCGGTGGGTTCTATTCCTGGGCCGAGATATGGGCGCGCTATATCGGCCAGGCCATCGTCGGCATGATCGAGCGGGGCGTTGGTGCCATCGAGGTCAGGCGCGAGGTGTTCGAAGCATACAACGCGCGGATGGACGAGGGCATGAAGAACCTCATCTGGGAGATGGGCGGCGCCAGCTATTACGTGAACCAGCATGGCCGGTCCGGCATCTTCATGCCATGGGAAACACAGGAGTATCATCAGATGGTCGAGGCGGTGAACTTCGATGACTTCCACCTCGATCGATAGCCCCGGCGAAAACTGGACCTTGCCCGAAAGGCGCGAGGGCCATCCAGCGGACGCGGAACTGCAGGCGCGCCGGGCGCAACTGGTGGGGCTGGAAGCGATCCAGCAGTTCGATTCCACCGCGCGAGTGGAGGCCTGCACTATTGCGTCGGTCCGCTGCCTGAAGGTTACGCCGCCTTGCCCCGAGGGAACGCTGCTCTATTTCCACGGCGGCGGTTTTCGCATGGGGCGGCCGGAGCTTTGCGCCGGCCTTGCCTCGCGCATCGCCGCGCGAACGAACTTGCGGGTAGTGCTGCCCGATTATGCTCTGGCGCCGGAGCATCCTTTCCCTGCCGCGCTGCTCGATGGCGCCGGGGTCTACGATGCCCTGCAGGCTGAGCCGCGTCTGTTGCTGGGTGGAGATTCCGCAGGCGGTGGTCTGGCCGCTTCGCTGGTCCTTGCCGCGCATGCAGCGGGAAGGCGGCGGCCGGACGGGTTGTTACTGCTTTCGCCCTGGCTCGATCTTGCGAACCGGACGGAGAGTTTCGTCTCGCAGGCTGCAAACGACGCGATGTTCTCGCGGCAGTCCGCCGACGAAGCAGCGTGCGCGTATCTCGCCGGGACGGGGGCGGAGCATCAATTGGCGTCGCCTTGGAGAGGTTCCATGCAGCACTTCCCGCCTGCATGGATTTGCGCGAGCGCGAACGAGGTCCTGCGTGACGATGCGGTGTCGTTCGCCAAGGCACTTGCAGATGCCGGGCAGCGGGTCGATCTGACTGTTCTGCCGAGCCAGGATCACGTCTGGCCCGTGCTCCACCCTTCGGGCCATGCCACCGAACATGTGCTGGCCGCGATCACGCTTTTCGTGGCAGGTCTCTCTGCCGCCCACTGATCAGCCGATGGCCTCTGCGGGGTCGCCGACGAAACTGCGGGGCGCGATGCCCCAATGTCGCTTGAAGGCGCGTGCGAACGAACTCTCGATCGGATAGCCGACCCGCTGGCCGATTTCGTACATGCTCAGCGATTCCGTGCGCAGTAGTGTCGCCGCACGCTCCATCCGGGTGCGCGTCAGGAACGAGATCGGCGCTTCTCCGATGACGTCGTGGAACGCCGCCGCGAAGGCCGAGCGCGACAGTCCGACATGCCGCGCCAGCCTGGTGACGGTCCAGTCGCGGTCGGGATGTGCATGAATCTCCCGCACCACCATGGCGACGCGGCGCATGTTGGGGCAGCGGATGTCATGCAGCGTGTCCCCCCACAGCCGTGAGGTCCATTGCTTGAGCGCATAGCACAGCTGGAAATTGGCAAAGGCGCTCGCCAGTGCGAGGGCGCCCGGCCCCTCCAGATCGTTTTCAAGTTGTCTCACCACCATCGGCAGCGCCGAGATCGTCGTCATGTCCCGGTCCTGACCGGGACACTGCGCCGCGCGCATGACAAGCAAGTCAGGGGCCGCGCGGCTGACGTGCGCGTTCTTGCGCAAGTACGTCAGTTCAGTCAGCGTCTGCAGCACGACTGCCTGCATAGCCCCGTCGCCGAAGCGGAGATGCCGGATCGTCTCGTCCAACTGCAGGCCCGCCACCGGCATCACCACATGCCTGATGCGCGGCCCGACACCCAACACATGAGAGTCGCCGTAGAAGATCAGCGCGCTGTCGCCGGGCTGCAGGACGACGTCGGCCTCGCCGGGCACGCCCAGCGCCAGCGTGCCTTCGAGCACCGTGTACAGGATAGGTTGGTGCGCATCGGGCATGTGCAGGGACACGTCGTTGGCCACATGCAGCATCTGCGCATGCGCTCTTTCGACACGCAAGTCCTGCAGCAGCACTTCCGAAAGCGTCACCGGGCCGGGGCTGGATCGCTGCTTGTCCCGAGGCGGATCGCCCTTTCGGACTTGTGCGAAGATCGAATAGGCACTTTTTCCCATGGACCTCTCCTCAGTCCCGCCCTGTTGGGCTCATCCGGTCATCTTCACGCGCCGGTCGCGAGCATTATTCACATCAAGGCCTGCCGGGCCAACCGCAGCGCCGTTCAGCCGGAGCATGGGTTGCTTATGGCGGCGTTTCGGTTGCCCCGATGGAATTGCTGCGGACCACCTCCCTGCGAGCGAGATGCCTCGCGAATCACGCGCGTCCCACCTTGCCACAAAATGGTTGCAAGCATATCGTATGGTAACAGCCAATAAGAGGATGCAGGAGATCGTCATGCCCGCCGAAGGCATCACCACGTTCAACCCCTTTGACCCGGATCACTTGTCGGACCCCGCTTCCGGCTATGCCCTGATGCGTCGGGAAGCGCCGCTCTTCCGCCTGCCGCTGCCCGGACCGGCGCCAGTTTTCATCGCCACCCGCAAGAAGGACGTCGAAGCTATCGCCCGCGATACCGCGACCTTCTCCAGCACGCCTGTCCCGACCGTGTGGCGCTGGGGCGAATTCGAGCCGGAGATCGCGGAAGTGTTCCGCGAATCGGGCTACAAGGTGGTGCAGACGCTGCAGGCCAGCGATCCCCCGCTGTCGCTGGCCTATCGCAAGATCGCCGAACAGGCGCTTAACCGGCGCAAGGTGGAGGAAATGGCGCCCGAGATCGAACGGATCATCGACCGGTTGATGGCGGCGATCCCGGCCGGTGAGGCATTCAATTTCGTCGATGCATTTTCGGTCCCGCTCCCACTTGAGGTGATCTGTCTAATTCTGGGCATGCCTTACGAGGATGCGGCGTTCCTCAAGTTCTATTCTGACGAGTTCACCCATCTCGTCGATCCGGTGCACCCCTTGCCCCGCGCGATCGAAGCGACGCGCACCATCGTAAAGGGATACCGATACTTCGCCGACATGATCGCCCGACTTCAGGAAACCCCGGAAGACAATCTGACCAGCGTCATTGCCAATGCCGAGGTGAACGGCGTGCCGCTGACTATCGAGGAGAAGCTCTCGATGGTGCACGTCCTCATCATCGCCGGAAACGAGACGACCCGCAACGCGCTGTCATCGGCCATGTTCGTTCTGGCGACGCGGCCTGATCTCTGGGCGCAGCTCAAGACCGAACCCGATCGCATTCCCGATTTCATCGAGGAAGTGCTGCGTATTCACGCGCCCGCCGCTACTACGGCGCGGACGGTGATGGCCGATACCCGGCTTCACGACGTGGACCTTCCCAAGGGATCGACGGTGTTCCTGATGTGGGCATCGGCCGGGCAGGACGAGGACGCCTTCGTCGATCCGCTCACCTTCGATTTCGATCGCAAGAACAAGCGCGCGCACATCACTTTCGGCATGGGGGTTCATAACTGTCTGGGCAGCTTTCTGGCCCGCTCGGAACTGAATGCTGCGGTGCGCCGCTGGATCGTCGATTTCGATAGCGTCGAACTGGCGGTGCCACGCGGTGACGTGCGCTATGATCCGGTGTTCGGATTCCATTCGCTGAGCAACTTGCCGCTGATCGTGACCCGCGCGGCCTGAATGAAGAAGGCTGCCACGGCCATAAGGCAGTGCGGCGACCCGGAGAGGTATATGGATATCGATTACGACATCATCGTCGTCGGCGGCGGCGGTGCGGGCATGACGGCCGCGCTGTTCGCCAAGGCGGCAGGCGCCAGCGTCATCATCCTGGAGGCCGACGACAAGTTGGGAGGGGCTACTCGCCTGTCCGGCGGGGTCGTCTATGCTGCAGGAACCAGCGTGCAGCATGCGATGGGCATCGAGGACAGCGCGCAGGACATGTACGACTACATCATGACGCTGAACGGCTGGCAGACCCGGCCGGATATCGTGCGCCTGTTCGCCGAACGCAGCGCCGCGAGTGTCGAATGGCTGGTGAGCCTCGGCGCCGAATACCAGTGGGTGGTCAAGTCAGGCGTCGATACCGTACCGCGCGGGCACTGCACGGTGGGCGCGGGCGACGCGATCGGGAAGCTGCTGGTCAACGAAGTCGGTGCCAAGGGTATCGAAGTCGCCTACAAGACGCGCGTTGAGCGGCTGCTGCTGGAAGACGAGCGGATCATCGGTGTTCATGCGGCTGGCATGGATTTGCGGTCGCGGGCGGTCATCGTCACCACCGGCGGTTTTGGCAACAGTCCCGGCATGCGCGCGAAGTATTTCCCCTCGGCCGCGCAACATGGCGATATCGTCTACTCCGTCCACAACGACGCCCCCTTCATCCTTGGCGACGGCATCACGCTGGGCGAAAACATCGGCGCACGCATCACCGGGCAGGACACCGGTCTCGTCCTGCCCTCCGCCGGTCTCGTGCCCAATTCGGTCGAGGCCTTCCTGCCGCCTTGGTGCATGCTGGTGAACGACGAAGGGCTGCGGTTCATGCCTGAAAATGCGCCTTACGCAGTTTCAGGCTATCTCATCAACGAGCAGCCGGGCGCCCATGCCTGGGCCATCTTCGATGAGAAGACGCTGGTCGAAGGCAGTGCCGACAAGCGTTTCTCCGATCCCTATCACACGGGCGAAGTCTCGCAGACCTGGGATGAAGACCTGATCCGCAAGCATGTGGCCAGCGGCAAGATCCGCGCGGCGGCGACACTGGATGCGCTCGCCGACCGGGTCGGCATCAATCGCCTGGCGCTGGCGGGGACGGTTTCGCGCTACAATGCCGATGCCTATGCGGGGTGCGATGGAGAGTGGAACAAGCAGGCGCCCAAGTATTTCGCGATAGATCAGGCACCGTTCTTCGCGGTCGAAGTCAGGGCATCGGTGATCGGGCAGACGAGTGCGGGCCTCGACATAGACACGCACGCGCGGGTGCGCGACCGCAATGGCGCGCCGATCCCGGGCCTGTTCGCGGCGGGCGAGATCCTCGGCTGCGTTCAGGGCAAACGGTATTCCGGCGGCGGCATGGGGGTCGGCAACGCGCTGACCTTCGGACGCCTTGCAGGCGAGGAAGCAGCCCGTTCGGTGTTTGCCAACGCCTGACGTTTCCAGTGCCACGGAGACCTGCCGGTCTCTGTGGCAACCAGCGGCGGTTGTCTTGTCAGGCCGGTTGAGGCCTGACCCACGAGGGCAGCGATCTCTCTCCTTCCTGCGCGTAGGCCGGATTGCGGCATTCTTCCAGAATGTCGAGCCGGTCTTCGCGCGGGAGCCAACCCAGTTCCGCGCGCGCGCGCGGGCTGCGCTGGCGGCTGCACGAGGGCAGGACGATCCGAGCCATGAAGCGGTCCCAGATCTCGCAGCCTTCCTCCACCGTTACCGCGCGCGTGCCTACCCCCAACGTGCGAGCAATTTCGGCAGCCATGATCCCGTAGGATACCTCACCGGACACCGCAAAGTAGAGCGCCCCGGCACGGCCCTTCTCCAGGGCCAGCCGGTAGAGTTCCGCAAGGTCCTCGACATGGACGTTGGAATACACATTGAGCCCCCGTCCAACATGGCAGACCGCGCCGGTAGCACGCGCCGAATGGTAGAAGTCCGAGATCAGGCGACAGCCGCCGTTACCCCAGATCATCGGCGGGCGAATGACGATGCCACGCACGCCTTTGGCGGCGGACGCACGTACCAGCGCCTCGATTTCCAGACGGGGAGCGATCTGGCGACGGGGCTCGAAAGGCTCGTCCTCTGCAAAGCTGCGCTCGTCCCACAGGCCGTTGGTGGGAATCGACATGAGGCTGGTGCCGCTGGTGAACAGCAACGGCCGATTCGATCCCGCCAGCGTATCGAGCAGCGCCGAGGTGACCCGGTACTCGTCCTCAAGCATGAGTTGCGCGGCCCAGATCACGGCATCATGGTCGCCGACGAGCGTGGACAGAGATGAGGTGTCGTCCAGATTCGCCAAGGCCGGGGTCATGCCTTCATCGCGCATCTTAGCAGCCGAACTTTCACTGCGCGCGACACCGGTTACGCTGTGCCCCGATGTGACGAGGTGTCGGGCGATGTGCCCACCAATGTACCCGCTCGCACCAAATACCAGCACTTTCATGATGCCCTCCGTCGTCTTTTGGTTTGGCGGCAGTCTATGTCAGTCATTAAGGTATGCAAACGTATATTATGCATACGATGCAATGTAAGCTTGGCGCATGGTCTGGGATTTTCCGTCCGATCGATGTTCCCCGCAAGGGTATCTGACGTTAACGCTTGAACAATCTAGTTTGCAAGCATACGGTATGTATGAACATTTGATCTGTTGCTGGAGTCTCGCATGAAGATCATCGTGCCCGTTAAGCGGGTCATCGATTACAACGTGAAGCCGCGGG
>JASGGD010000218.1:0-7714 GCA_047605225.1 Novosphingobium sp. | reverse complement strand
GGTACACCATGGCTCTCCCAGCAGTGCAGGCGCCAGCGCGGTCGTCTTGCCCGCCCCCGGCGGCGCGATGAGCACGGCGCCGGTCCGCTCACGCAGGGCGGCGAGAAGGTCGGGCAGGACGGCATGGATCGGTAACGTGCTCACGGGTGCGCCCTTAGACCATTCTTGCCGGGCGTAAAATAACCGGATCGGTTGCGATACGGGATACCTTCGCCGACCACATGCACGTTTCATAAAGACTTGAGCAGTATCCGGACACCTTGGGAGTTCCCGATCTCGAAATGCAGACGCGTACACCATGAACGTTGCCGGTCAGTATCCACTCCGCGTGGCGCAATATCTGCGCCTGCGAGAGCACATACCTCCGCTCTACGGTCTGCTTTCGATCAACGCCGCCGTCCTTGCCTTCACGCATCGCAACCTGGCGCCACCGTTGCTGGTCTACACCATCCCCGGCATCCTGATCGCCGCCTGCGTGGCACGCATGGTCATCTGGACCCGCCCGGTGAAGCCTTCCGACCTCGACCTGGAGGCGGTGGACAAACGCCTGCGACGCACCCACGCCTTGGCAGTGACCTTCTCCATGGCCTTCGTCGCCTGGTCGTTGACGCTCGACCAGTACGGCGGCCCCTACGAGCACGGACACGTCGCAGTATTCGTATCGGTGACGGTGCTGGGCTGCGTGTTCTGCCTCAGCTTTTTGCCCCGAGCGGCGCTGGCGGTCTGCATTACCGTGCTGGGGACATTCCTGACATATGCCCTTGCCATCGGCCACGAAGTGCTGGTCGCCATCGCCGCCAACATCACGCTCGTAGCCATCCTCATCCTCAAGATCCTGCGCGATTCCTACCATTCCTTTGTCGATCTCGAAGCCTCCCAGCGCGATCTCACCGTGGAACGGCAGCAGGCGCAGGCTCTGGGCGAGGAGAACGCGCGCCTTGCCCAGACCGATGCGCTGACGGGCATGCCCAACCGCCGCTTCTTCTTCGCCACGCTGGAGGGCCTGCTGGAGCGCGCCGGTCCCAACGACCGCTTCAGCGTCGGCCTCATCGACCTCGACCGCTTCAAGCCGGTCAACGATACTCACGGCCATGCCCACGGCGACCGGCTGCTACAGATCATCGGCGCGCGGATGAACGCCGCGTGCCCCGCCGATGCCATCGTCGCGCGACTGGGCGGCGACGAGTTCGGCCTGATCGTCATGAGCGGGCCGCCGGAGGCCGAGCAGGTCGCCAACGACTTGTGCCGCGCCATCCGCGAACCCGCGCGCATCGGCGACATCATGGTTTCGGTCGGCTGTTCGGCGGGGCTCGCCGTCTATCCGGAGACCGCCGCCAGCGCCAACCTGCTGTTCGACCGCGCCGACTTCGCGCTCTATCACGCCAAGAACCACAAGCGCGGCCAGTGCGTGCTGTTCTCGCAAGAACTGGAGCGGCTGATTCGTAGCGAACAAGCGCTCGACGCCGCGCTGCAACTGGCGGACCTCGATACCGAGCTTTCGCTCAACTACCAGCCGATCGCTGCAACCGAGGATCTCGATACCATAGGCGTCGAATGCCTCGCGCGCTGGCATTCGCCGCGACTGGGGGACATTGCGCCCGAACTGCTGATCGCCTCGGCCGAGCGTGTCGGGCGCGCGCGCGAAGTGACGCTGACCCTGTTCGACAAGGCGCTCGACGCTCTGGCGCGGCTGCCCGCAGGCTTGCGCCTGTCGTTCAACCTCTCGGGCAACGACATCAGCAATCCGGCCACCATCGATGCGCTGCTGCAGCGGGTGGAAGCCTCGGGATGCGATCCGCGCCGGGTGCTGATCGAGATCACCGAATCCTCGCTGATTTCCGAGTTCGCCATTGCCAGCGCCGCGCTCGACAGGTTGCGGCAGACCGGCATGCGCATCGCGCTCGACGATTTCGGGACGGGGTATTCCAGCCTGTCCTCCCTTCACCAGCTGCCGCTCGACATGGTGAAGATCGACCGCAGTTTCGCAGTGCGGCTGGACGAGGCCGCCGGTCGCCGCCTGATCACGGCGATCCGCCACCTCGCCCGCTCGCTCTCGCTGGAATGCGTGATCGAGGGGATCGAGACCGAGAACCAGCTGGTCAGCGCGCGGCTGGCGGGGTTCTCGCTGGCACAGGGCTACTTCATCGCCCGTCCCATGACGCTGGACAGAGTGCTGGAACGGCTCGCCCACCCCGGCACGGCGCGCTGGGATACGGTGGCGGGGTAAGCTACTCAGGTCGGGCGGCGCACCCCGTAGTCGATACGGATGCGGACCCATTCGCCGACTTGCGGCTTGCCGTTGATGCGCGGCGGGATCACCTGGAACTGCCACGCCGCATTGAGCACCGCCCGCCCGTAGCCGGAACCGCGCGGCGATTCGCCGAGAATCTGGCAGTTCTCGACGTGGTAATGCTCGATCGTCTGGCACGCGACCATACCCCAGCCCTCCGGCGGGGCATTGGCGGGCATGTAGCCGCCGAGCTGCGCGTCAGTCGGCCTGCGGAACCAGTCGGCGTTGTAGAGCGTCGCACCGCCCGGCCCTTCGCCGGGACCGTATGTGGAGCCGCTGTTGCCGCCGCCCGAGGGGCTGCCGCTGCCCGAACTCTTCATGCCGCCGATGTCGGCCGCCGCCATGTCCGACTTCGACAGCTTGAGGAAACTGAAGGCAGGCTTCTCCGCCGTCTGGGTCGGCTTCTCGACCGGCTGCACCGGGGTTTCGACCGCGACCTCGGGCTGCTGGACCTGATCCTTTTCGACCTTCTCTGCCTTCTTGGCAGGTTCGGGGGATTTGGCGCCGGTATCGGCGTCCTCGCCCTCGATATTGAAGGTAACGGGGTTTTTCGCCTTTTCGCGCATGGGGGCCACTGCCGTCTGGTAGATGGCGATCAGCAGCGCAATAATGATGATCGCCGCCGACAGCAGCGAGGAGATCAGGCGTTGGCGAGGCGAACCGGATTGGTATCCGCCCCTGTCGGCGTAGGAGGGCATGGCGCGCCTCATTAAGCGAGCCGTCCTCGCGCTGCAATTACGGCTTTGTTTCAGAGTGTCGCAATCTCTGTGGACTGTGGCTTGGCGGTCATCTTCGGAACTGCCCACCCGGTCCGGCTAAGCCCTCCGGGCCAAGCCTCCCGGCCCTCCCGCAAGCGGGAGGGCATGACCGTTCTTCTCCCCTCCCGCTTGCGGGAGGGGCTGGGGGTGGGCCTTTTATTGTTTAGTAGCGCCGCGCGACGGCAAACTCGACCGCTTCGGCCATGGCGTTGCGCGCCTCTCCAGCCGGGAAGCCCGCAATCGCATCGATCGCGCGCTGGGCGTAGAGCCGCGCGCGCTCACGGGTCGCCTCGACGCAGCCGTGGCGGTTGATGAGTTCGACGGCGTGGGCCAGGTCTTCGTCCTCGGTGCGGAAGCCGGCGATGGCTTCCTCCCAGAACTTGCGCTCCTCGGCATTGCCGCGCGCGTAGGCGAGGATGACAGGCAGGGTCATCTTGCCCTCGCGGAAGTCGTCGCCCTTGTCCTTGCCCGATTCGGTGACTTCCGAATCGTAGTCGATGGCATCGTCCACCAGCTGGAACGCAATGCCGAGGTTGCGGCCGTAGGCGTCGAGCGCCAGTTCCTCCGCCTCGCTCTTTTCCGCGACGATGGCGGAAATGCGGGTGGCGGCGGCGAACAGAGCGGCGGTCTTGGAGCCGATGATCTGGAGGTAATGATCCTCGCTCGTCTCGATCCGGCGCTGCGCGGTCAACTGGTCGACCTCGCCCGCGGCGATGATCGAACTGGCCTTGGAGAAGACCTTGAGCACCTTGAGGCTGCCGTCTTCCACCATCAGTTCGAAGGCGCGGGTGAACAGGAAGTCGCCAACCAGCACCGTCGCCGGATTGCCGAACACGATGTTGGCGGCGGCCTTGCCCCGGCGCATGTCCGAACCGTCGACGACGTCGTCGTGGAGCAGCGTGGCGGTGTGGAGGAACTCGACGGCCGCGGCCAGCTTGTGGTGGCGGTTGCCCTGATAGCCGCACAGTTCGGCAGCCGCGACCATCAGCATCGGCCGCATGCGCTTGCCCCCGCCCGAGATCAGGTGCCCGGCGAGCGAGGGAATGAGGGGAATCTCGCTCTGCATGCGGTCGAGAATGACGGCATTGACGCTGTTCATGCCGGGCGCGGTCAGCGCCAGCATGGGAGCAAGGGAGGGTTGCTGCCTGCGCGTCTGCAGGGGGACAATATCTGCGCTCATCGCTGCGCGCTTTGGGCTCAAGGCGTCATCAACGCAAGTGCAAACGGTATCAACCGTGGCCGTAACCGGATTGGCAGAAGTGGGAAACCCGTGCTAGCGGGCGCTGCGATGACTCAGCAGACTTCCTCGACCGTCGGCACCGCCGACCCCGTGCTCGCGGGTTTTCGTTCCAGCATCGACAACATCGACGCCGCCCTGATCCACATGCTCGCCGAGCGCTTCCGGATCACCAAGGCCGTCGGCGAATACAAGGCGAAGACCGACCTCCCCGCCTCCGATCCCGGCCGCGAGGAGCGCCAGATCGCCCGCCTGCGCAAGCTGGCCGAGGACGCGCACCTCGATCCCGATTTCGGCGAGAAGTTCATCCGCTTCGTGATCGACGAAGTGATCCGCCACCATGAGCAGGCGAAGAACGAGGGCTAAGTTCCTCCCCGAGCTTGTCTCGGGGAGGTGGCAGCGACACCGTCGCTGACGGAGGGGCTGCCACCTCCCCCCTCCACCACCGACTTCGTCGGCGGTCCCCCTCCCCGAGCAAGCTCGGGGAGGAATTGGCGGCTTACTCTTCCACCAGACCCTGCAGGCGCGCCATCAGCGTCTGGATGCGCGTTGCCGCCTCGGTGAAGGTCGCGACGTCGTCGCGGTTGCCGTTGCCGCGCGCTTCCTTGGCCGATTCGAGATACCCCTCGAGATCGACTTCCAGCGCGTCGACCAGCATTTCGATCTCGTCCGAGGTCAGCGGGACGTTGATGGGCTTGCTCATGAATGCTCCTGAATTGGCTATGCCGCGCAGATAGCCCGCCTGCCCGCGACCGCAAGCCGTGGCAGGGCCGGTTACCCCGAAAAATGTATCAGCTGCCGATGCGCGGCAGCTTCAGTTTCACCAGCAGCCCGCCAAGATCCTCGCTCTCGTCGAGTTCGACGGCGCCGCCGTAAATCTCCACCACATCGCGCACGATCGCAAGGCCGAGGCCGGTGCCCGGCTTGCCGGTATCGAGGCGCGCCCCGCGATCGAAGATGCGGATGCGCTCGGCTTCGGGAATGCCCATGCCGTCGTCCTCGATCCAGATCTCGCAGAAGCGCTCGTTCTTCGCCGCATCGACGGTGACGAAGACGCTGCCGCCGCCGTACTTGGCCGCATTCTCGATCAGGTTGCCGAGCATTTCCTCAAGGTCCTGCTTCTCCATCGCGACGACGACCTCGTGGTTGCCGTCGAGGTCGAAGCGGGCCTGATCGTAAAGCCGCTCGACCGCGCGCAGCACCGCCTCGAGGCTCGGCCAGACCTCGGCGCGCGACTGGCCGACGGCGCGGCGACCCACCGCGCGCGCCCTTGCGAGGTGGTGATCGACCTGACGGCGCATCACCGCCGCCTCGCGGATCACGGTGTCGGCAAGGTCGGGCGCCTGCGCGGTGGCGGCGTTCATCACCACCGTCAGCGGCGTCTTCAGCGCATGGGCAAGGTTGCCTGCATGGGTGCGCGCCTCTTCGGCCTGCCGCTCGGTATGGGCGAGCAGCGCGTTCAGTTCGTTCACCAGTGGCTCGACCTCGCGCGGGAGCGGATCGTTGACGCGGCTGGAGCCCGTCGTGCGCAGCTTCTGGATCGCGCGGCGCACGTGGCGCAGCGGGAACAGGCCGTACCACGTCTGCATCCCCGCCATCAGCAGCAGGCCCACACCCAGCGCCACGAAGCTGTAGACCAAGATCGAGCGGATCATCTTGATCTGGTCGTCCAGATCCTTGCGGCTGGCGGCGACGGTGAACATCCACTTGGCATCGCTGCCCGGCAGGATGATCGAGCGCTCCATCACGCGCAGCGGCTCGTTTTCGAACTGGAAGCTGTCGTAGACGTGGGTTTCGGCGTCGAAATGGCCGTCCGGCACGCTCAGACTGCGATCCCACAGCGAGCGCGAGGGGAAGTCCTCATGCCCCTTGGCGCGGATCTGCCAATAGAGGCCGGAATTGGGTTCGAGGAACCGCTGGTCGCCGAGCGGGCGGATGAAGAACACCTCGCCGTCCTGCGAGATCTCGGCCGAACCGATCATGCCCGTCAGCATGTAGCCCAGCTGCTCGTCGAAATTGCGCGTGACGATGCCGGTGACGGTATGGTCGAGCGCCAGCCCGCCCGCGAGCAGGAGGAACGAGATCCACCCCGCCGCGATCAGCATCATGCGCCGCGCGAGCGAGCCGGTGCTGCCGGCCCGCTTCACGCGAACATCAGAGGCGCCACCGGGGCCTCCCGCCGGGGGGGCCTCAGCCGCGGCCGGGTTCGGCGGGATCGTCGAGACTGTATCCAAGGCCGCGGATCGTCGTGATGACATCGGCACCCAGCTTCTTGCGGATGCGCGTGACGAAGACCTCGATCGTGTTCGAATCGCGGTCGAAATCCTGATCGTAGATATGCTCGATCAGTTCGGTGCGGCTGACCACCTTGCCCTTGTGGTGCATGAGGTAGGACAGCAGCTTGTATTCCTGCGCGGTCAGCTTGACCGGCTCGCCGGACAGGGTGACGCGGCCCGAACGGGTGTCGAGGCGCACCGGCCCCGCCGTCAGTTCGCTGGAAGTATTGCCCGAAGCACGGCGGATCAGCGCGCGCAGGCGGGCGATCAGTTCCTCGGTCTGGAACGGCTTGGCGAGGTAGTCGTCGGCACCGGCGTCGAGCCCGGCGACCTTGTCCGACCAGCTGTCGCGCGCGGTCAGCACCAGCACCGGGAACGTGCGCCCTTCGCGGCGCCACATGCCCAGCACGGTCAGCCCGTCGATCTCGGGCAGGCCGAGGTCGAGGATCACCGCGTCGTAATCTTCGGTGGAGCCGAGGAAATGCCCGTCCTCGCCATCGGCGGAGAGGTCCACGGCATAGCCGTTCTGCTCCAGCGTGGTCTTGAGCTGGTTGCCCAGGGTGGGCTCATCCTCGACGATCAGGATGCGCAATTTACCGTCCTCCTAACATGAACGGGGTTGAGATGGGCCGAAAGGCTGTAACGGTCAAGCAACAGGGCGTCGCTAAGTTCCCCACCCGTTCCCAATGGCGCAATCTAGCGCGACTGGCTGATGATGCGCCCCGTCCGGGCATCGACATCGACGAAATAGACCTTGCCGTTCTTGATGAACTTGAGACGATAGGTCATCGCCGCCGGGTCGTACTCCGGCCCGATGTACTGCATGCCCGCCATGCGGGGCAGCACCTCGCGCTCGATCTCGCGCGGGGGGAGGACATTGCCGGCACGGCGCTCGCGCCGCAGTTCGCCCTGCTCGCCGCCGGAAGCGTGCGCTGTCGGAGCCGTCAGGGCGGGAAGCACGGCCAGCGCCGCAAGGAGGGTCGAAATCCTTTTCATCACGACCTCGGTGCCTAAACTTGAAGGCTTGAACAAGTCCTGAATGTGGCGGGAAGGTGGCAGACAGGTTTCCGGTGTTGCGGATGAGCAACGCAAACCTGATCCTCCCTGTCGCGCAGCGATGGGGAGGTGGCAGCCCGCAGGGCTGACGGAGGGG
>JASGGD010000217.1:0-7743 GCA_047605225.1 Novosphingobium sp. | reverse complement strand
CCGGCCGGGCGTAACCGAGCAGCGCCGCGCGGCGCTGGTGCTGGCGCGGCGGCGGCGGTTCGGTCCGTTTGCCGTTCAGGCTGCGGAAGACGCCAAGGTGCAAGACCGACAACTCGCCGCGATGCTGCGCGCCGGGCACCCGCTCGACATCGCGCGCCGGATCGTCGAGAGCGAGGACGCCGACGCGCTGGAGGAATGGGCCCATGATTCGGACTCGTCGGAATTCGGAGACTATTGAATGCGCCTTACCCGCTCCACGTTCGCCGTTTCGCTGCTGCTGGCCTTCGCCGCGTGCTCGCAAGGGGGGCAGGAGGCCACGGCCAAGGCGTCCGCCACGCAGGCGGCGGTGCATCCGATTTCCGGCCTGCCGGTCAAGGACCTCAAGGTGAAGTCGGCGAACGGCACCCATGCCTTTCGGGTGGAGGTCGCCTCGACGTTCAAGGAGCAGGAGCACGGGTTGATGTTCCGCTCAGAAATGGGCGCGGACGAGGGGATGATCTTCCCCAACAAGCCGCCGCGCCGTTCCGCCTTCTGGATGCGCAATACGGTGATCCCGCTCGACATCATCTTCATCGGCACTGACCACCGCATCCTCAACATCGCGGCGAATGCCGTGCCTTATGACGAGACGCCGCTGCCTTCGGCCGGCATCGCTGCGGGCGTGCTGGAACTGAACGGCGGCCGCGCGGCGCAGCTGGGCATCAAGGCAGGCGACAAGGTCAGCTGGTAAGGATCAGCTGGCAAGCGGGCGTCGTCCCGGACTTGATCCGGGACCGCTGGCCGTGAACCGCCCACTTCGCGGCGAGGCGGCGCCTGACCCTTCGACAAGCTCAGGGTGAGCGGGGTTGGGGTAACGACCTTTGAAGAGCAGCCTTTGAGGGCTGGCCTTTGAAGACTGGCCTTCCAAATCCGCTCAGGCTGAGCTTGTCGAAGCCCCATCGGCAGGCCGATGCCGCTGCCCAATAGGCGAGGTGCCTCCCGCGTCCCGTCTGCCCTAGCTTGCCTCCCGAACGACATGGGAGAGGCAAATGGGTTCGCTGACGGGAAAGACGGCGCTGGTGACCGGCGGGTCGCGCGGGATCGGGCGTGAGGTGGCGCTGAGGCTCGCGGCTGACGGCGCGCGGGTTTGCGTCAACTTCAACAGCAATGTGGGCGCGGCCGAGGAGGTCGTCTCGGCGATCCGCGATGCCGGGGGCGAGGCTTTCGCGTTGCAGGCCGACGTCGGCTCGGCCGAGGCGATCGCCGCGATGTTCGCGGCCTTCGACGCGCAGGCAGACGGCCTCGACATCCTCGTCAACAATGCCGGGATCGGCGAGATGGCGACCATCGCCGAGACGGACGAGGCGCTCTACGATGCGATGATGCGGGTCAATGCCAAGGGGCCGTTCTTCGTCACGCAGGCGGCGCTGCCCCGGCTGCGCAGCGGCGGGCGGATCGTGAACCTCTCCTCCATGGTGGCGCGGGCGGCTTATGCCTCGTGCCTTGCCTATGCGATGAGCAAGGCGGCGGTGGAGCATTTCACCCGCTCGCTGGCGCAGGAACTGGGCGCGCGCGGGATCACCGTCAATGCGGTGGCGCCCGGCGCGACGATCACCGACTTCGCGCCCGCGCTGTTCAACGATCCGGCGACGGTGGACTATCTCGCCTCCGTGGCGGCGCTCGGCCGGGTCGGGCAGCCGGGTGACGTCGCGCGGGTGATCGGCTTCCTGTGCGGCCCCGATGGCGCATGGGTCACCGGTCAGGTGATCGAGGCGAGCGGCGGGATGCATTTGTAGCACCCGAAGATGCCTCTTCGCGCTTGCGTTGGGGGGCGCTTCGGGGCTAGTGCGCGGCACATGGGAATCCTGTCCAAGATCTTCACCTGGTGGGACGGCGCCACCATCGGCACCTCGCTCTGGAGCTCGCGCAATGGCGAGCATGTCGGCACCGACGCGCAGGGGAACAAGTACTATCGTTCCAAGAACGCGAAAGTGAAGACCACCGAGGGCTGGGATCGCCGCTGGGTGATCTATGCCGGCGCCAACGACGCCAGCAACGTCCCCGCCGAATGGCACGGCTGGCTGCACCACTCGTACGACGGCGTGCCCGAAAGCCATCTGCCCGCGCCGCGCATCTGGGAAGTGGACTACACCCCCAACGCCACCGGCACCGCGACCGCCTATCGCCCGCAGGGCGCGCTGGAGCGTGGTGGCCGCCGCGCCGCCGCCACCGGCGACTACGAAGCCTGGTCGCCGGAAGCCTGAGGGCTCACGGATGATTCGCTGGAGGGCTTTGGCGGCACTCTCGTTGCTGTCGGTCCTGACGGCTTGCGGCGGTGAGCCTGCGCCCGAGGCGCAGGACACCAGCGTGCCGGATGCCATCGCCGGAATGCAGGCCGGTCCTGCGCAGGCCGCGAAGGGGCAGGAGATCGGCACGCCCAACAAGGACCGCGTGGTCACGCTGGGCGTCCTCAACAAGCGCAACAACCTGACGCAGGACCTGGTGATGAAGCCGGGCGAATCGCGCAGGCTGGGCAACCTCGTCGTCAAGGTCGCCACCTGCGAGAAGACGATGCCCTGGGAAAAGCCTCAGGAAGAGGGCGCCTTCGTTCAGGTCTTCGTCGAACAGCGCCGCACCACCGAGGAAAAGCTGGCCTGGAAGAAGGTGTTTTCCGGCTGGCTGTTCAAGAACAACCCCGGCGCCAACGTGGTCGAGCACCCGGTCTACGACGTCTGGGTCAAGAGCTGTGCGATGAGCTTCCCGGGTGAGGAAGCCAGCCCGAGCGATTTCGCGTCGCCGAGCAGGCCCTCGAACGCTGCGGGCAGCGAGAGCACCCCGGCCCCTGCGGCATCGCCAAGCGCCTCTCCGACTGCGGCCGATCCCGAGCCGGTCGAGGAACCCGCCGTCGAGCAGTGACCCGACTGGGCGGCCTGCAGCAGCGCCAGATATTTCTTCTGCGGCATCTCCACCGCGCCCAGCGAGGCGAGGTGAGAGGTCATGAACTGGCAATCGAGCAGGGTGCTGCCGCCCCGCCGCAATGCCGCCACTAGCCAGCATAGCGCGACCTTCGACGAATCGCTGACGCGCGAGAACATCGATTCGCCGCAGAACACCCGGTCGAAGCCGACGCCGTAAAGGCCGCCGACCAGCTCGCCCTCGCGCCAGACCTCGATCGAGTGCGCGTGGCCGAGGAAGTGCAGGTTCTCGTAGCTGGCCTGAATGCGGTGGCTGATCCAGCTGTCGCCGTCATCCCCGTCACGCGCCTGCCGGGGCGCCGCGCATTCGTCCATGACTTGCGAGAAGGCGCGGTTGCAGGTGATCTCGAACTTCCCGCGCTTGAGCGTGCGGGCGAGCGAGGAGGATACGCGAAGCCCATCGAGCGGCAGGATCGCGCGCAGGCGCGGCTCGATCCAGAAGATTTCCGGATCGTCGCGCGCGTCGGACATCGGGAATATCCCGCTGCGATAGGCGAGCATCAGGAGTTCGGGCTCGATGATCGGATTTGAGCGGGGCGCGTGCACGCAAGCGTCCTAGCAGATGGGGATAACGAGCGCGAATCGACATAATCGTTCCGCTGTTCCACAATCGCCGCTTGCCATCGCGCAAGTCCTTCATTAGAGGCCCCCGAGCCCGCAGGAGTGTAGCTCAGTTGGTAGAGCATCGGTCTCCAAAACCGAGGGCCGTGGGTTCGAGTCCCTCCACTCCTGCCAGCATCTTCCCAAGATCGCGATAATCTTCCCTTCGGGGAGACCCGGATGACGGGCGCCGAAGTGTGCCCTCGTATAGGGCACCAAGTTCAATTGCGGGCCGAGTTGCTTTACGAGAGCCCGTTCGCCGATTCGGCCTACTAGCGGGAAGACACAGTCACACATGCACGCCAGCGCGCATCCTGACGCCGTGGAGGCCGAAGCGGCCCCGACAAACGACACCTACAAGCGCACGCGCCACGAAGCCTTGTGGATGGGCATCGTCCTGTCGCTGCTGGCGATGCTGCCCGCGATCGTCGCCTGGGCACCGCAGATGACCGACTATCCCTCGCACCTTGCCGGGTTCAAGGTCATGCTCGACCATGGGCACGACCCGTTCCTGACGCGCTATTTCCTGTTCAAGTGGGAGTGGACCGGCAACCTCGGCGCCGAGCTGCTGATGGTGCCGCTGACGAAGATCATGGGGCTGGAAGCGGCGGGCCGCTTCATTGTCGCGGCCATTCCGTTCCTGACCGGCATGGCGATCATGGCGGTCGAATGGAGCCTCAGGAAGCGCATCGGTGTCGGTGCGATCCTGGCCTTCGCGATGATCTGGTCGCCCTCGTTCCTGATGGGCTTCCTCAACTATTCGCTGTCGATCGCCTTCGCGCTGTTCGTGCTGGCGGGCTGGGTGCGGCTGGAGAACTGGCGCTGGCGCTGGGCGGTGATGATCCCGGCCAGCTTCGTGGTGTGGCTGTGCCACGTCTCGGGCTGGGGCGTGATGGGCGTGCTGATCTTCGGCTACGAATGGTCGAAGCGCGCAAGCTGGCGTGACTGGCGCCCGTTCCTCAAGCCCTGGCCGCTGATCTTCCCGTTGCTGCCGATGCTGCTGGGCGTGGGTTCGAACTCCAAGGTGTCCTACGGGCGCTTCGGCGTGCTCGAATACAAGTGGCAGATCCTCTACCGCGCGATGCGCAGCTACGACATGACCTTCGACATCGCCAGCCTGTGCGTGGTGGTGGCGGTGATCGTGGCGGCGCTGGCGATCCGCCGCTTCGACGGGCGCGTCGGCTGGGCGGCGCTGATCCTGCTGATCCTGACGCTGGTAGTGCCGCGCCAGATCTTCGGCGGCGACTATGCCGACTACCGCCTGAGCACCGCCGCGCTGCTGGTCGCGTGCCTGGCGATCGACTGGCCGGTGCCGCGCTGGGGTCTCGCACTGGCGGGGCTGCTGTTCACCGCGCGCATCGCCGTCACCACGGTAGTCTGGTACGAGGACGCGCAGACCGCGCGCCAGCTCGTCACCGCGCTCGACTACGTTCCCGAAGGCTCGCGCGTGGCGACGGCGATCGCGATTCCGCGCCGCCAGTGGTTCTTCGGCCCGTTCGAGCATTTCGGCAGTTACGCCGTGGTCCGGCGCAGTTCGATGGAGAATTCCAACTTCGCGCTGCCCGACGTTCACATGCTGTCGATGCGCGAGACGCGCTACCGGTTCAACGATCCGACGCAGCGCATTCTCTACAGCGACAGCCAGCGGATCGACTTGCGCAAGTTCAAGCCCGCGCGCCACGCCGACTACCTTTGGTACATCGGCACCAAGGCGCCGGTGGCGATCCCGGACGGGGCGCGGATCGTCTATGCGACGCCAAACTCGTTCCTTGCGCGCCTGCCCGACTCGGTGGACCTTGCAAATCCGGACAGCGGGAGCTAAATCCCCGTCTCCTCCCGACAGGCGGACTTCATCAGCCCCTCCCGGCCTCGGCCGGGGCGGCGATGGCCCCTAGGCGGAAGAATCGCAGAATTTTCCGCGACCAAAGCGGCATAGCTAAGAGAGCGACGTTAAGATGGCCAAGATCACCCCCGGCGAATTCATGCGCCAGGTTCAGGCGGAAACGCGCAAGATCCACTGGCCCTCGCGCCAGGAGACGGTCACGACCGCGATCTTCGTCGGCCTGATGACGGTGCTGCTGGCGGTGTTCTTCCTGGGCATCGACGCGCTGTTCGGCTGGATCGTCAGCGCTCTGCTGAACGCCCTTTGATCGCCAGAATACAGGACTGAGAGACAACATGGCCCGCTGGTACATCATCCACGCCTACTCCGGCTTCGAGAGCAAGGTTAAGGAAGCCATCATCACCGAGGCCGAGCGCATCGGTCTTTCGCAGCTCGTCGAGGACGTGCAGGTTCCTTCGGAAACCGTCACCGAGGTGAAGCGCGGCAAGAAGGTCCAGACCGAGCGCAAGACGATGCCGGGTTACGTCCTCGCCAAGCTGACGCTGAACGACGACGTGTATCACCTCGTCAAGAACACCCCGAAGGTCACCGGCTTCCTCGGCGCCAACGGCAAGCCGCAGGCGATCAGCGAGAGCGAGGCTTCGCGCTACTTCGGCGCTGCCGAAGCCGCCGCTGCCGCACCGCGCAAGACCGTCTCGATCGATTACGAGATCGGCGATTCGGTCAAGGTGCTCGACGGCCCGTTCGCGAGCTTCAACGGTATCGTCGAGGAACTCGATTTCGAGAAGAGCCGCGTCAAGGTGGCGGTTTCGATCTTCGGCCGCGCCACCCCGGTGGAGCTGGAATTCGAGCACGTCGAACTCAGCAAGTAAGCTGCCGTCGCTTCGAGCAACACGGCATACGACAAGAGACGCCCCGCCTCAGCGCGGGGCGTTTTGCGTTTGGGGAAACGACGAATTAACCAGTTCCGGGCTAATCGACCCGGATGGACAGAGGGCGCCTTCGATCGCTGGACGGGTTGCGCGGCATTGCTGCGTGCGGCGTCGCGTTCTTCTATCACCCGCTGCTTGAGTTCAACGCTCAGGCGATTGGAGATGTGCCTGCCGTCCTGCTCTGGCTGCGCACCTGGGGCTGGACCCTGGTGGACCTGTTCTTCCTGATCTCCGGCTATGTCTTCGCCCAGGTCTATCTCGGGCGCGCCGGTGGGCGTGCGGGGCTGGAGCAGGCGGCGCTTCCCGACTTCGCCATGGCCCGGTTCGCGCGTCTCTATCCGTTGCACCTGCTCCTGCTGCTGGTGACGGCGGTGCTGTTCGCGTCTGAGCCGGCCAACACCGCGATAGCCTTCGTCGCACATCTGTTCATGATGCAGGCCTTCGTCGCCCCTGTCGGCCATACGTTCGACGGGCCGAGTTGGTCGCTTTCGGTCGAGGTTTTCTGCTACGCCATCTTCGCTGTTGCCGGGGCACGCAGCGATCGGGTGCTGAGGCGCATCACGGTGGCGACAGTGTTGCTGGCGCTGGGCTACATCGTCGTTCTCGGCGGACGGGAAGGCGGTCCATGGGCGGCCGACTGTCTCCCGCGCGGGTTGCTGGGGTTTTTCCTCGGGCAACTCCTGTGGCGATGTCGGGAGCAGTTGCAGTCGATATCGACACCGTTTCTCGTCGTCGTTCTTGCCCTCGGTCTCGCGATCGACATGGGCATGGCATGGAGCCCGCTGCCGCCGCTGTGCCTGCTGGCATGGCCCTGCGTGCTCGCTCTCGCGCTTCGTATTCCTGCGCTGGGAAGCGGGGTGATGGTCTGGCTGGGGGACCGCAGCTACACCATTTACCTCGTCCACTATCCGATCCTGCTCTGCTTCCGGCCGGCGCTGAACGTGCAGGAGAACGCCTGGCTGGCGGCGGCCGGAACGCTGGGTTACGTGGCGATCGTGCTTGCGGCCAGCGCGGCCGTCTATCGTTTCTTCGAGATGCCGGCCGGTCGCACGATCCGCGCTGCATGGGCGCGTCGGCGCGAGGCGGCAAAAGAGGTCGCCACGGCCTGAAACGACCTCTTCCCTTCTATCCGCTTTTCGTATACGGGCGCCCCCTTCGGACATGGCCTTGCCGTGCCCGATTCCCTGCGGGAGGGGTGCTGATCACACGGCGCCCCGCCAAAACCGCTAGACATGAGTATGGGGCAACCCATGCGACAGTGTGAAAAGGAGCGGCCCCATGGCCAAGAAGATTACCGGTTACATCAAGCTGCAGGTTCCTGCAGGCAAGGCCAACCCGTCGCCGCCGATCGGTCCGGCTCTGGGTCAGCGCGGCGTGAACATCATGGAATTCTGCAAGGCGTTCAATGCCGCCA
>JASGGD010000216.1:0-7825 GCA_047605225.1 Novosphingobium sp. | reverse complement strand
CGGCGTACCTGCAAGCTGGCCGTCGATCGCGGCCATAGCACTCTGCGCCGCCGAAAGGTCGGCATCGATGTCACGCAGCGACGCACGCGAAGTCTCCAGACGCTGCGCCACGGCGGCGCCGCCCAGCGCCATTTCCGGGTGCTGCGCCTCGAAGGCGGTGCGCTTGGTTTCGGCCGATTCGAGTTCGCGCTCACGCGCCCGCAGCTGCTGGTTCACGAATTCCAGCGTCTCGACCATGTCGCCGCGATCGCCGGAGAGGTTCTCCTCACGGAAGATGTCGATCAGCTTCTGCGCGACGCTCTGCGCCAGCTTGGCATTCTCGGCATCGGAAAAGGAACTGTCGTTGGCGGTCGCGGTGATTTCGAAGAGGTTGTCCTCCTGGCTCACCACCTTGACGTTCTTGCCCAGCTTGAGGACCGCAGCTTCCATCGCCTTGGGGCTCTCGATAGTGTCGCCAAGGCGCGTCGCGCGCACGACCTTCTCGAGGTTCACCGCGCTGGTGAGAGTCTGGCGGATGCGTTCAATGTCACGCTTCTTGTCGGCCACGCCGATACCGACCTGCTCGGCCAGCGCATCGTCGAGCTGGATGAAGATGCGCGCATGCGATTCGTAGCTGTTCGGGATCAGCGCCACGACCAGCCAGCCCACGAGGCATACCCCCCAGGCCACGGCCAGCGCGATCCAGCGACGGTGCCAGATGCTGTGCAGCCCGGCGAGCAGTTCTTCGTAGAGCGAATCCATCTTAGAACATGCTCTCCGGAATGATGATCACGTCGCCGGGCGCGAGCATGACGTTGGCCTTGCTGTCGCCCTTTTTGAGCAGGTCGCCGAGGCGCAGCTTGTACTCCTGCTGCTTGCCCGCCGTCTTGTCGAAGCGGATCAGGCGCGCGCTGTTGCCCGAGGCATATTCGGAAAGCCCCCCCACCGCGATCATCGCGTCGAGCACGGTCATGTTCGCACGATACGGGATCGACGCAGGCTTCTCGGTCGCACCAACGATGCGGATCTGCTGGCTGAACGTGCCCGAGAACCCATCGACGATGACCGAAACCAGCGGGTCCTCGATATATTGTGAGAGCTGCAGGCGCAGGTCCTCGGCAAGCATCGAGGGCGTCTTGCCCACAGCGGGCATGTCGGTGATCAGCGGCGTGGTGATACGCCCGTCGGGACGAACCTGCACTTTCGCGCCGAGTTCCGGATTGCGCCAGACGAACACGGTCAGTTGATCGAGCGGGCCGATGACGTATTCCTCGCCCGGCCCTTCCTGCATCGCCACGAAGGACGCAGGCGGCAGTTCGCGAACCGGACCACCGGACCCCGCGCATCCGGTCAGGGCGACGCTGGCGAGCGCGGTAGCGGCCAGAAGTCGGGCTGGAAGATGCGGCATCGAAACGTCCTCGTCCTGCGCCCGGCCCGCCCTTTCACGCTATGCGCGCAAAACAGGCCCGGCAAAATTCAGCCCCCCGTATCGATGCAAACGGTGAATATTGCGTTAGCCTTGCAAGGCTAATTCCACGGCGGTCCCAAATCGGGACGCGACCGACATGGGGGTTAACGCAAGGTCAGACCAGCATTTCCTTCGCCGGACCCTGCCCGAGAAAACTGGCCGGGCTGGCACTGGCGCCATAGGCTCCGGCGCAGAACACAGCGATCAGATCGCCCACGTCGGCGCGAGGGAACCCGCCTTTGTCGGCCAGCTTGTCCAGGGGCGTGCAGAGGCATCCGACGATGGAGGCTTCTTCCTCCACTTCCGCGCCGAAGCGGGTCGCGATGGCCGACGGATAATTGCGCCGCACCACTGTCCCGAAGTTGCCCGAAGCCGCAAGCTGGTGGTGCAACCCGCCATCCGTGATGAGGAAAACCTCGCCGTGGCTGATCTTGCGATCGACGATGCGCGCAATATAGACGCCTGCCTCGCCGACGAGATAGCGCCCCAGTTCGATGCAGAACTGCGTGTCCTGCAGCACATCGGGTAGTGTCTGCAGCCGCTCTGCCAGTCGCTCGCCGAGGAGCGGCAGATCGAGGGGTATGTCCCCCGGGAAGTAAGGGATGCCGAGCCCCCCACCGAGATTGCAGTGCGGCAACGCCATTCCGCTGTCTTCCGCGAGTTGGGCCGCCAGCGCCAGCGCCTGCCCCTGCGTCTCGGCGATCGCCTCTGCATCAAGGGCCTGGCTACCCGCAAAAATATGAAAGCCCCGCCATTCGGCGCCGCTGCCGACGACTTCGCGCACCAGAGCAGGCACCCGCTCGGAATCAACGCCGAACGGCTTGGCGCCGCCCCCCATCTTCATGCCCGATCCCTTGAGATCGAACTGCGGGTTCACGCGGATCGCAAGGCGAGGCATAATGCCCAGCCGATCACCGATCGCGATGGCGCGAGCAGCCTCGCCCTCGGATTCGAGATTGAGCGTCACGCCGCTGCGGATTGCAGCTTCCAGTTCAGCGTCGCGCTTACCCGGTCCAGCGAAGCTCACATCGCGCAGGGGCAGGCCAGCGCCTCGAACGATCTCCAGTTCACCGCCGGATGCGATGTCGAATCCATCGACGAGGGTTGCCATGAGAGCCAGCAGCGGCGGAAATGGGTTGGCTTTCACGGCATAATGCAGCGCTACTCTCTCGGGCAGCGTTGCGCGCAATTGCGCTACACGGCCGCGTAAGAGGTCCGCACCGTAGAGGAACACCGGTGTCGCCCCGGCTTCCTCGACCCAGTGCGTTACTGGCCGACCTCCAATGGCAAGCACGCCGTCGACAGCTTCATAACCGCTCGGGATCGGCCCCAACGCCTTCACGCTGAAATCCCCTGCATGATTTCAGCGGCGAGGCCCGTGCGATCGAGCTTGCCATTCGGGCCAGTGGGCATGACGTCGCGCCAGTGGATTACTTTCGGCTGCATGAAGTTAGGCAATTCCTGCATGAGTTTACGTGGCAATTCTTCCGCCATGCCTGAGGTTCCGGCGGATGCCCGTACAACGAGATGCACCGCTTGTCCCAGACGCTCATCCGGCACGCCCAAAGCCACGGCTTCGGCGACGAGGCCGGTTGCGAGTGCCGCTTCCTCGACCTCCTGAGGCGAAATGCGATTTCCGGCGCTCTTGATCATCGCATCACGGCGGCCAACGAAATAAAGCAGGCCATCCGCCCCACGCTTTACGCGGTCACCCGACCAGACTGCGATCCCGCCATATCGAGAATTCGCAGGCGCGGGTTTATAACGCTCGGCAGTCCGGACGGAATCGCGCCAATATCCCTGCGCCACCAATGGCCCGCAATGGACCAGCTCACCTTCTTCCCCATCCTGAGAAATATCACCTAAATCATTGATAACTAGTATTTCCGCATGGGGAATAGCCTTGCCCATCGACGTGGGATGCGTATCGACAAGATCCGGGTCGAGGTAAGTCGATCTGAACGCCTCGGTAAGCCCGTACATCGGAAACAGGCGAGCCTGCGGAAACAGCGCCCGCAATCTGCGAACCAGATCCACGGTCAATGCCCCGCCGCTGTTGGTCAACCGCCGCAGCCGCGCCGCAGTTTCAGCCGGCCATTCCATCTCGGTGACCTGAACCCATAGAGGGGGTACAGCCGCCATTGTGGTAATTGCGTGCTTCTCCACGGCCTTTACGAGATCTCGCGGCACGAGGTAATCTAGCGGCACGACGCAGCCGCCTGCATACCACGTCGAGAACAACTGGTTCTGCCCATAATCGAACGAAAGCGGCAGCACGGCCAGCGTCCGATCGTCGTGCGCCAGACCGAGATAGTCAGCCACGCTTTCCGCGCCCAACCACATGTTCGCGTGGCTGAGCATGACACCCTTTGGCCGTCCCGTGGAGCCGCTGGTGTAGAGAATCGCCGCAAGATCGTCGGGGTTGGCCTCGGAGGGAAGCATTTCTCCGCCCAGTTCGGCTGCTGTCGCAAGTGCGGCCGCCTCGCCCAATTGCCGACAGGCTGCAGGTACATCGCCCACTTCAAGCGTCTTGAGCCGTGCCGGAGTTCCGATCAGCAGCGCAGCACCGCTATCCGACAGGATGTGCGCGACCTGCGCATGCTTGAGCAGTGGGTTGATCGGAACATGCACCAGACCGGCGCGCGCTGCCGCCAGCGGCATCAGGCACGTCAATTCCCCCTTGGCCGCCCATGTCGCGACCCGCGCACCCCGCTCAGGCACTTCGCGGACCAGCCATGCGGCGAGGCGAGAGACACGCCTTCTTAAATCCTTCCAGCTAAGCACGCCTTCGCGCAACACCAGCGCGTCGTCAGAGTCGGCCCCTCGCAATGCGAGGTGGTCGAGCGGCAGGATCGGATTTTCGCCGCTATCAGGCGTTGAACCGGGCGTTGGTGTGCCGGACATGAGAAGGAAAGGCTCCGCGAGGGGTACGTGGCAAATTTGCAGATCGACTATCACTCCGATCTTAAGGAAGTGCAATCGGATGAAGCGCTTGCGCGGCTGCTCTCCGATACGGAGCAGTGTGCGCCGTTCGATCGGCTTGCGTGGTGGCAAGGTCTGGCAGAGTTCTGCGATCTGGCGCCTCTGCTGGCCGTCGCGAGGACGCCGGAAGGTATCGCGGCTTTACCGCTTTCCGGGAGTTCAGGGCACCTTTCAGCGCTTGCGAACTGGTACACGTTCCGTTTCCGGCCGATCCTGAACGGCGCCGCGCCACTCGATGCCCTGGCACGTGACCTTGCCCGGCGTGCGCATCGCATCACGCTGCATGGCTTGCCGGACGAGGACCGGAGCGCGTCCCTGCTTGCCCAGGCGTTCAAGGCCGCCGGTTGGCTCGTTCAACGGGAAATCTGCGACACAAACCGCATTCTGCCCGTCGCTGGACGCGGGTTCGACGAATATCTCGCTTTTCGCCCCGGCAAGCTGCGTACGACGCTCAAGCGCAAGACCGGCAAAGTGACGACCCGCGTGCTCACGCACTTCGACGCCGAAGCCTGGCGCGAGTACGAGGCCATCTACGCAGAGAGCTGGAAGCCCGAGGAAGGCTCGCCTGCGTTTCTGCGGGCCTTCGCAGTCGCCGAGGGCACGGCGGGCCGCCTGCGCCTTGCCCTGGCGCACGCCGTAGATGCGCCGGAAGGTCCTGCCATCGCCGCGCAGATGTGGACGGTCGAAGGCGGCACCGCCTTCATCCACAAGCTCGCCCACCGCGAGGCCGCAAAACCTCTCTCCCCCGGATCGGTGCTGACAGCCGCCTTGATGCGCCACGTCATCGAGATCGACCAGGTCGACCTCGTCGATTTCGGCACGGGAGACGACCCTTACAAGCAGGACTGGATGGAAGAGCAGCGCCCACGTTACCGGCTGGACATATTCCGACCGCTCGATCCCCGAAACTGGACCGCTCTAGGCAGGATCGGCCTGCGATCACTTGCCGCAAGTGCGAAGCGCGGCTAGAGGGCGCCGTCAAGAATGACAGATTGCCGAGGGGCCATGCCAGACCAAACCGACCTGCTGCTCCGCGGCATCCTTACCGATGTGCTTGGGCTGAAGCCGGGTCAAGCCGACACGTTCGATGCCGACACGGGCCTGTTCGGGCACCTTCCCGAGCTGGACTCGATGGCCGTGGCAGGGCTCCTGACCGAACTCGAAGACCGGCTCGACATCATCATCGAGGACGACGAGATCGAAGGCGAAATGCTGGAAACCTACGGCGGCCTGCTCACCTTCGTCGAGGCGAAGCGGGGCGCCTGATGGTTCCGGTGAGCTGGCCCTGTCCGCTTACCGGCGGCGGAACCGGCAAGGAATTGGCGCTGTCCTGTGACTCCGGGCGCAAGCACCGCCTGTTGATCGTTCCCGCCCTCTTTGACGAGAGTAACAAGTTGCGCCGCTTCACTGTGGAAGTGATGCGGCGACTGGATCTGGCAGGGATCGACAGCGTGCTTCCCGATCTTCCCGGCTGCAATGAAAGCCTGCAGCCGCTGGAGGCGCAAACGCCGACCTGCTGGCTGGATGCCGCCTCAGCGGCCGCCCGACACTTCGGTGCCACCCATGTACTGGGTATTCGCGGCGGCAGCCTGTTTACGCCGCAATCCTTACCCATGTTCCATTACGCTCCGGTCAAGGCAGCCGCGATCCTGCGCCAGATGTTGCGCGCGCGTATCCTGTCAGCGCATGAGGCGGGGCGCGAGGAGAGCCGCGAGGCGCTTACGCAGGCCGCAGCGACCTACGGAGTAACCTTGGCCGGATACCAGTTCGGCGCGGATTTCTATCGAGGCTTCGAGCCGATGGTCCCAGCGGCGACCGCCACCCTCATCAGTCAGGAAGAGATCGGCGGAAGCGGCCTTTGGCTGCGCGCCGAGCCGGATGAAAATCCCGCTCAGGCGGATGCCTTGTCCACCATCCTTGTCCAAGCGCTCAGAACATGACCCGCCGCCACGTTGCCTTCGATTGTGCCGACGAACGACTCGCCGCGACACTCGATGATGCGCCGGGGACCTGTGCACTCCTGATCGTGTCGGGCGGCAACGAGGTTCGGGCAGGCGCATGGAACGGCCAGGCCCGGATAGCCGCGCAAGTCGCAGCGCAAGGCTATCCCGTGCTTCGCTTCGACCGACGAGGCATAGGCGACAGCACCGGGCAAAATCGCGGCTTTCGGCACAGTGCCGAAGACATTGCCGCCGCCGTGCAGGCCCTCCGCACCCAGGCCCCCCAGGTCCAGCGCGTCATCGGCCTCGGCAATTGCGACGCAGCCAGCGCTCTCATGCTCGCAAAAGGCGCGGGGCTGGACGGGCTTGTGCTCTCAAACCCTTGGACCATCGAGGGGCCAGACGAAGAAGCCCCTGCAGAGGTAGTACGTGATCACTACCGGCGGCGCCTCGGCGATCCTGCAGCGATCCGGCGGCTGCTTACCGGAAAAGTATCACTGATCAAATTAGCGCACAGTCTGATGTCCGCCGTGCGCCCTGCGCCTTCGCAGCCTGCCGGCCTCGCCGCCGAGATCGCGCAAGGCGTCGCAAGCTTTGCCGGCCCCATCCGCTTCCTCATCGCGGGTCGCGATCGCACCGGTCTCGCCTTCCTTGCACGTTGGGACAAGTCGGACGAGCGCATCCGGATCTGCCCCAATGCTAGTCATAGTTATGTCGAGCCCGACGCACAGGACTGGCTGCTCGGGGAAATTTTGGCACTCCTGCGGGCCTGAGTTCGCTCAGGCGCGCGCCAACGCGTCGGCCAGCTCCTCGCGAATCTCCGAAAGTCGACGGAAGAAATCGCCCTTCGGCGGTTCTTGCCGAATGCTCATTTCTCGCGCCAGTTTACTTGGCTCGTCGATGGGCGATTTATCGTCTATCGTCCTTGCAGCCCCCCGCAAGGTGTAACCCTCGTGATGGACGAGCCGATCGATCTTGCGGATCAGGGCTACGTCTTCGGGCCGGTAGTACCGCCGATTCCCGCTTCGCTTGATCGGCTTGAGCGACGCGAACTGTTCTTCCCAATACCGCAATACATGCGGCCGGATGGCAAGCGCCTTTGCGACCTCGCCAATAGTGCGAAGCGCCTGCGGTTCCTTCCCGTCGTCGAACAGCGGGCTATCGTCGAAAAGCGTCACCTCTGCGGGCGCGCCGGATACTGAAACGTCCATACCTGCCTTTTCCCGACGGAACTTTCCCGTCAATCGGTGGCGATACGGTCCTTCAGCATCTGGCTGGCACGAAAGGTCATGACGCGCCTGGGCGTGATCGGCACTTCCACGCCGGTCTTGGGGTTGCGGCCGATCCGTTCGCCCTTGTCGCGCAGCAGGAACGTGCCGAAGCCCGAGATCTTGACGTTCTCGCCATCGCTGAGGGCCGTGGTCATGTGCTGCAGGATCGCTTCCACCATGGCAAG
>JASGGD010000215.1:0-7834 GCA_047605225.1 Novosphingobium sp. | reverse complement strand
CCTTCATCATCGGCGCCAACGACGTGGTGAATCCGGCCGCGAAGACCGACAAGTCATCGCCGATCTACGGTATGCCGGTGTTCGACGTGGACAAGGCGAAGACGATCTTCTTCATCAAGCGCTCGATGGGCGGGCAGGGCTATGCTGGCGTCGATAACGACGTGTTCTACATGGACCAGACGATGATGTTGCTCGCTGACGCCAAGAAGATGGTCGAGGATATCAATAAGGCGCTGGCGGAGTAGCGGGTGGAGGGCGTTATGCGCCTGTTCGGATTGTCGATCACTACTTTGATGGTCGTTGCTTGCGGCAGGGCGGATCGTCCTGAAATCGACGAAATCGAAATAAGGCGATCAGGCTGGGTCTCTGAAGATGTGACCATAAGCTCGGGCGGTCTTGGTAATTATCATATAAGCGAACCATCCCCCAACGGGAAAAGCGGCACCTTCAAAATGACGCGCGCGGATTTTGCGAGCTTTTTATCCAGTCTTGAGCCTTACCGCGCCGAAGCAGAACCTTACACGTAGGAGAGCGCTTTGCGCTTCGTCAGAGGCACGTGCCTAGGCGGGGCGTCTCGAACGACGGATGCAGGTGCGATGTATATTCGGTGGAGAGGCTCTGGGTACGACAGGCACTTTCTGATGGATTTCGGATGCGATGCCGATCGTCATGCGAGCCGGAACAGTCGGATGCACCGCATCTTCGAACAGTTGCCGCTACCCGGCCCCTGAACCTGCCGGCCTTCGACAACGCCACCGCATGCAGGACCTCGACGGTACACGGGGTCAGGGGTGGTAAACCCCTGCCTCCCATCTTCGTTGCAAACTGTTTCCCTGCGACTTCGCCCGGTGTAATCCCGCTCCCATGATCCGCCTCGTCAAGACCCTCACCTTCATCGCCGTCCTGATCGCCGCCGCCTGGTTCGGTGCGCACTGGTATGCGGGGTACCGCGTGCGCACGGCCTTCGCCGAAGCGGGCCTGAGCGACCGTGCCGCCGCGTGCATGGGGGAGCGTCTCGTGCGCAAGCTCTCGCTGCGCCAGATTCACAAGCTCACCGCGTTGCAGAAGGCCGCGCATACGCCCGAGAGAATGGTCGAGGCCGCGCACGAGATCGATGATCCACGCGTGGTCAAGGTGACGGCGACCTCGCTGCTCTTGTGCAGCACGGGTCTCTCCCGCTAGGGCTCACGGGGACAATCGCCGGAGTTCTCCTTGACGCTCGCACCCTATGCTTCCGACCCGTACCGTTCGCGCGGGCGCGAGTTTTCGATTGAGAACGGCATCGCCCGCGGCGCGCGCAGCCCGTACCAGCGCGACCGCGACCGGATCATCCATTCGATCGCGTTCCGGCGGCTGCGCTACAAGACGCAGGTGTTCGTGGCCCCTGATGGCGATCACTACCGCGTGCGCCTCACGCACAGCCTGGAAGTGGCGCAGATCGCCCGCGTGATCGCGCGCATCCTGGGGCTCGACGAGGACCTGACCGAGGCGCTGGCGCTCGCGCACGATATCGGCCATCCGCCGTTCGGCCATGCCGGGGAGGATGCGCTCGACGCCGCGCTCCACAAGGCGGGCGGGTTCGATCACAACGCCCATACCCTGCGCACGCTGATGCGGCTCGACAGCCCCTATTGCGAGCATGACGGCCTCAACCTGACGTGGGAGACGCTGGAGGGCCTCGCCAAGCACAACGGGCCGGTGCTGGAGCCGACCTGGGCGCTGGCCGAACTCGATGCCGCGTACAGTCTCGACCTCGGCACCCATGCCTCGCTGGAGGCGCAGGTGGCGGCGCTGTCGGACGATATCGCCTACGACAACCACGACATCGACGACGGGTTGCGCGCGGGCTTCCTCGATCTCGACGAATTGCTGGCGCATCCTTTCGTGGTCGAGCGCTGGGCCGAGGTGGAGCGCCGCTATCCCGGCGTGCCGCTCGACCGGCAACTGGCCGAACTGATCCGCAGCCAGATCGGCGTCATGGTCAACGATCTCGTCGCGCAGACGCAGAAGAACCTCGTTGGCGTGGGCAGCATCGATGAAGTGCGTAATGCGGGCAGGGCGCTTGTGGCTTTCTCGCCCGGGATGGCCGAGGGCGAACGCGCCTTCAAGCGCTTCATGTACGAGAAGCTCTACTACCACCCTGAGCAGCTGGAGACGGCGAAGCGGGCGCGGGCGCTGCTGGCGGAACTCTATTCGGCCTACTCGCAGGAGACGGTGCTGATGGACGAGAACTGGATCGACACGATGCCGCGCCACGAACCCGACCGCAGCCGCCACATCGCCGACTACATCGCCGGCATGACCGACCGCTTCGCCATCGCCCGCCACGCCGAGATCTATGGCCGCACGCCCGAGGGCCTGAGTAATGTGTAAAGCCTGAAAATGACACAGGGGGTGACACGCATCTGTCTGGTCGGCGCGACCGGGCTGGTCGGCTCTGCCGTGATGGCCGAGGCGGTGGGGCGCGATGACGTGCGGATCATCGGCGTCGGACGGCGCGAGGCCGCGTTGCCGCCGGGCGCACGCATGGAGATGCTCGTCGGCGAGCCGATCGACTGGCCCGGACTGATCCGCGCGGCGCAGGCCGACGTGCTGGTCTGCGTGCTGGGCACCACGATCAAGGCGGCGGGCAGCCAGGAGCAGTTCCGCGCGGTCGATCACGACCTCGTGCGCTTCACCGCCGAGGCGGCGGTCGCGGCGGGGATTGGGCATATGGTCCTCGTCTCCTCGGTCGAGGCGGACCGGGCGAGCCGCAACTTCTACCTCTCTGTGAAGGGCGAGACGGAAGATGCCGTGGGACGGCTCGGCTTCGGGCGGCTCGATATTCTGCGCCCCAGCCTGCTGCGCGGCGCGCGCGGCGAAGCGCGGCCGCTGGAAGGTGCTGGCAGACGTTCGCGCCGCTGGCGGATCATCTCGCGCTGCACGGCAAGCTGCGCCGTTTCCGCTCGATCCGTGCGCGGGACGTGGCGCGGGCGATCATGGGCCTTGCCCGGGAGAAGGTGCGGGGGCGCTTCGTACATGAACATGATGCGCTCAAGCAGGCGGCACGCGGTCTCTGATCGGGGAATAGTTCCCGTATCGGCAAAACCTTGCGTTGACTTGAGCCGGTCCGTCACCCAAGGCTCAGGGCACTCGCTGACACGCGCGGGAGAGACCTCGGACCGATTCGTCGGGAAAGAGGCGCCGAAGGAGCAACCGCCCCGGAATCTCTCAGGCAAAAGGACCGCGCAGCGTCTAAAGCGAGCCTCTGGAAAGTGCCCCGCCGTCATCCGGTCGTGGCCGCCGACGGTGTAACTCCATCCATCCCTTCGCGGATGACATGGGGGAAGCTCTCAGGCTTCCGTGACAGAGGGGGCACCTGAAACGGTGTGCCATGCGTCGCGGAGTCGTGTCTTGAGCGAATACCCAGTTACCGATGAAGACGGCCTCGAGCCGATCGAAGTGCTTACCCTGCCGCTCGATGCCTGGCATCGCGAAAAGGGTGGCCGCATGGTCGAGTTCGCCGGCTACCACATGCCCGTGCAGTACGAGGGCATCATGGCCGAGCACCTGTGGACCCGTGAAAACGCCGGCCTGTTCGACGTCAGCCATATGGGGCAGGTCTATGTCTCCTCGGAAGAGGGCGTGACCCCCGCAGTCGAAGCCGCGCTCGAAGCCGCGCTGCCGATCGACCTCGCCACGCTGAAGATCGGTGCGCCGCGCTACTCGCTGCTGCTGGACGAAGAAGGCGGCATCCTCGACGATCTCATGGTCACGCGCTGGAAGACGGGTTTCTACCTCGTCGTCAACGGTGCGACCAAGTGGGACGATATCGGCACATTGCGCGAACTGCTCCCCGATGACGTGACCATCAACCATCTGGAAGACAACGCGCTGCTCGCGCTGCAAGGCCCCAAGGCCTTCGCCGCGCTGGAGCGCCATGCTAGGGGCGAATACCCGCTCTCCGCGCTGACCTTCATGAAGGGCGGCCAGTTCACGCTGGGCGGCGTCGATGCCTGGATCAGCCGTTCGGGCTACACCGGCGAGGATGGTTTCGAGATCGCCATCCCCGGCGAATCCGCCGCGATGATCGCGGACCTGCTCTGCGGCGAGCCCGAGGTGAAGCCGATCGGCCTCGGCGCGCGCGACTCCTTGCGTCTGGAGGCGGGCCTGCCGCTCTACGGCCATGACCTGTCGCCCGAAACCAGCGTGATTGACGCCGACCTCAAGTTCGCGGTCAACAAGCGCCGTCGCACCGAAGGCGGCTTCCCCGGCAGCGATCGCGTGCTCAGGGACTTCGCCGAGAGCACCCCGCGCAAGCGCATCGGCCTCGTCATCGAGGGCCGCATGGCCGCGCGCGAAGGCGCCAAGGTTTTCAATGGTGATCAAGAGGTTGGCGTGGTGACTTCGGGTGGTTTCTCACCCTCGCTGCAGCAACCGATCGCCATGGCTTACGTCGATACCGCCCTCACCGCAGAGGGCACCGCGCTTACTATCGAGATGCGGGGCAAGAAGCTCGACGGCAAGGTCGTGCCGATGCCCTTCGTCCCCCACCGCTATCACCGCTGAGGCCCAACCCTTCAAGCAAAGGACTCTCCCATGACCCGCTATTTCTCCGAAGACCATGAGTGGATCGAAGTCGAAGGTGACGTCGGCACCGTCGGCATCACCGACTACGCACAGGGCCAGCTTGGCGACATCACCTTCGTCGATCTTCCCGCCGAGGGCAGCACCGTCGGCAAGGGCGATTCCGTGTCGGTCGTCGACTCGGTGAAGGCCGCCTCGGACGTCTACACCCCGGTCTCGGGCACCATCGCCGCCGTCAACGAAGCGCTGGCCGACCAGCCCGAACTGGTGAATACCGAAGCCGAAACCGGCGGCTGGCTGTTCCGCGTGACCCTCTCCGACGCCGCCGAACTGGGCGCGCTGATGGATGAGGCCGCGTACAAGAGCTACGTCGACAGCCTTTAATCGTTTCCCGTCATCCCAGCGAAAGCTGGGACCGCTGGCCTATTATGGCTCGCCATCGTCCGGACGCCCTGCCGAGAGTTGGGCTTTGCGCGGCCAGCGGTCCCAGCCTTCGCTGGGATGACGAAAGCGGTAGACGAGACCGCAGCCAGACGATCTGGCCCCGAATGAGAGACACGCCCTCATGCGCTACCTTCCCCTGACCCCGGCCGACCGCGCCTCCATGCTAGAGACCATCGGCGCAGCCACGGTCGACGACCTGTTCATCGACGTGCCCGCCGAAGCCCGGCTTGCAGGGCCCATCGAGGGCCTGCCCGCTCACGCCAGCGAAATGGCGGTCGAGCGCCACATGTCCGCGCTCGCCGCGAAGAACCTGAGCGCGGGGACCGCGCCGTTCTTCCTCGGCGCCGGTGCCTACCGCCATCACGTGCCGGCCTCGGTCGATCACCTGATCCAGCGCGGCGAGTTCCTGACCGCCTACACCCCCTACCAGCCGGAAATCGCTCAAGGCACGCTGCAGGTGCTGTTCGAATTCCAGACGCAGGTGGCACGCCTGTTCGGCACCGACATCGCCAATGCCTCGATGTACGACGGCTCGACCGCGTGCTGGGAAGCGATCCTGATGGCCGCGCGCGTCACCCGCAAGGGCCGCGCGGTGCTGTCGGGCGGTCTGCATCCGCACTACGGCGAAGTCGTGCGGACCATGGCGAAGTTCACGAAGGACGACATCGTCAGCCTCGCCCCCGAACTGACCGCCGATCCCGATGACGCCGCCGTGATCGCGGCGATAGATGCCACGACCTCTTGCGTCGTCGTCCAGTACCCCGACGTCATGGGCCGCATCCCCGACCTCGCGGCGATCTCCGAGGCCGCGCATGCAGTGGGCGCGCTGGTGATCGCCGTCGTCACCGAGCCGGTGGCGCTGGGCCTTATCGAAGCGCCGGGCACGCTGGGTGCGGACATCGTCGTGGGTGAGGGCCAGTCGCTGGGCGTCGGCCTCCAGTTCGGCGGCCCGTACCTCGGCCTGTTCGGCTGCCGCGAGAAGTTCGTGCGCCAGATGCCGGGACGCCTCTGCGGCCAGACCGTCGATGCCGAGGGCAAGCGCGGTTTCGTGCTGACCCTCTCGACCCGCGAGCAGCATATCCGCCGCGAGAAGGCGACGAGCAATATCTGCACCAATTCAGGCCTTTGCGCACTGGCCTTCAGCATTCACCTGACCCTGCTGGGCGGTGAAGGGCTGGCCCGTCTCGCCGCCGTGAACCATGCCCGTGCGCAGCAGACCTTCGAGCGTCTGGCCAAGGTTCCGGGCGTCACGATCCTCAACGATGCCTACTTCAACGAGGCGACGGTGATCCTGCCGCGCGATGCCCGCGAAGTCGTTCGCGAACTGGCGGACAAGCAGGTGCTCGGCGGCGTGTCGCTGGGCCGTCTGTTCCCGGTCGCCGATGGCCTCCAAAACGGCCTTCTGGTCGCCGCGACCGAAACCACCACCGACGAAGACATCGAGGCTTTCGCCACCGCGCTGGAAGCCGTTCTTGCAGGAGCGAGCGCGTGAACGCCCCCAACGCATCCGGCTGGCGCCCCTCCATGGGTGAGGCAGGCGAAGCAAAGTTCGCAACCTCGTCAGGCGATTACGCGCTGATGCTTGAAGAGGCTCTGAGCTTCGAGCTGGGCACCAGCGACAAGTGCGGCGTCGATATCGACGAGCCGAGCCGTGCGCCTGCTGCGGGGTTGAACAAGTTCCTGCGCAAGTCCCCGCCCGCGCTGCCGGGGCTGACCGAGCCGGAGACGGTGCGTCACTACACGCGCCTGTCGCGCCAGAACTACGCGATCGACCTTGGGCCGTTCCCGCTCGGTTCGTGCACGATGAAGCACAACCCGCGCCTCAACGAGAAAATGGCGCGCCTGCCGGGCTTCGCCGACGTTCACCCGATGCAGCCGCAGACGACGGTGCAGGGCGCCCTCGAAGTCATCGAGCAACTGGCCGACTGGCTCATCACGCTGACCGGCATGGCCTCGGTGGCGATGAGCCCGAAGGCGGGCGCGCATGGCGAACTGTGCGGTCTGCTCTGCATCCGCGCCGCTCTGGATGCGCGCGGCGAAACGCGCGACGTCGTGCTGGTGCCCGAAAGCGCCCACGGCACCAACCCCGCCACCGCCGCCTTCGCAGGGTTCAAGGTGGAATCGATCCCCGCGACCCCGGCGGGCCGCGTGGACGTGGCGGCGCTCAAGGCCAAGCTGGGCCCCAACGTCGCGGGCGTGATGATCACCAACCCGAACACCTGCGGCCTGTTCGAGCCCGACATGCGCGAGATCGCCGATGCGGTCCACGCGGCGGGCGGCTACGTCTACTGCGATGGCGCGAACTTCAACGCCATCGTCGGCAAGGTGCGCCCGGGCGACCTCGGCGTCGATGCCATGCACATCAACCTGCACAAGACATTCTCCACCCCGCACGGCGGTGGCGGTCCGGGCGCGGGTCCGGTGGTGCTCTCCGAAGCGCTGGCGCCTTTCGCGCCGCTGCCCTTCGTGACGCGCGGGAGCGACGGCTCGATCCATCTGGTCGAAGAAGAGAACATGGGTGAGGGGCACGCGCAGGCGTTCGGCCGCATGGTCGCCTTCCATGGTCAGATGGGCATGTTCACCCGCGCGCTGACCTACATCCTCAGCCACGGCGCGGACGGTCTGCGCCAGGTGGCAGAGGACGCGGTGCTCAACGCCAACTACGTGCTGCGTAGCTGCGAGGACCTGCTGCCCGCACCGTTCGCGGACAGCGGCCCGTGCATGCACGAAGCGCTGTTCAGCGATGCCGGTCTGGCCGAGGGTTTCTCCACGCTCGACATCGCCAAGGGGCTGATCGACGAGGGCTTCCACCCGATGACGGTCT
>JASGGD010000214.1:0-7883 GCA_047605225.1 Novosphingobium sp. | reverse complement strand
AGGGGGACCACTCGAAGAGTGGTGGAGGGGCACCCTCGACAGGGCGCTTCCCCTCGATCTCACGCAAGCCGCCTGTGCCCCTCCACCATGCTGCGCACGGTCCCCCTCCCCGTTTCGGGGAGGAACAAAAACCCCCGGCGGGGAGGAGATCCGCCGGGGGTTTTTGTGTGCGCGCTGTTCGAGGAAGGCTTTGCGCAAGGCCCTACTGGAACTTCGCCCGCAAGTTCAGGCCCGCATAGCGATCCGCGTCGCGCGGGATCATCAGGCGCTGGCCGGCCGTGGTGTTGAGCAGCACGTAACTGTCGTCGAGGATGTTGCGGACCATGAAGGTCAGGCGATACATGTCCTCGGCGTCCGACACGCCGATGCTGGCGTTCCAGATGCCGTAGGGGTCGATCGGCCCGCTCTCGCCGAGGTCCGAGAACTGCTTCGAGACATGGTGCCAGTCGCTCGACAGGTACAGCTTCACCGGGCCGACGGGGACGTCGTAGTCCGCGCCGATGGTGTAGCTGAACTTGGGCGCGAGCGGCAGGCGGGTGCCGTCACGTGCGTCGGGCGCGTTGGTCAGCGGGTTCGGGTTGAACTTGCGCACCTTGGCGTCCGCATAGGCGGCGTTGGCGCGGAAGGTCAGGCCCGGCGTCGGCGCGACGGTGAGGTCGGCCTCGAAGCCCTTCGAGCGCACCGAACCGGCGTTGGTCAGGCTGGTGGTCGTCGCGCCGTTGATGAGCACGAAGTTGTTCGCCTGGAAGCCCTTGTAATCGACGAGGAAGGCGGCCGCGTTCAGCTGCACGATGCGGTCGAACCACTGGCTCTTGAAGCCGACCTCGAAGCTGTTCGACTTCTCGGGATCGATCGGTTCGGCGTTGTTGGGCGCGGTGTGGTTGAAGAAGACGTTGAACGCCGGACCCTTGTAGCCGCGCGTATAGCTGCCGTAGACCATCACGTCGTCCATGACGTCGTACTGCAGCACCGCCTTGCCGGAGAAGTTGTTGGCGCTGGTGCTGCCCCGCGAGGTGTCGGTGCCGTTGCCGCCGCTGGCGATGGTGCCGCCCGCGCCGTAGGCCAGCAGGCCCGAAGCGGCCATCGGCAACCCGGTGGCGGCATCGATCGCGGCGCCGCGAACGTGAGTGAAGCTGACGCTGTCATGCGTGTAGCGGCCGCCCAGCGTCAGGCGCAGTTCCGGCAGGAAGGCGTAAGTCGCCTGACCGAACAGCGCCCAGTTGCGGAACGAAACGTCGCTACGCGAGGTCGCCGACACATAGTGCGTGTTGACGGTGTCCGACAGGTTGCACGGCTGCGCGCCCGTCACCGGATCGACCGGCGAGGTCGAGGTGGTGCAGGTCACGTCGCTGCGGGTGAAGTCCTGCGTGTTCTTCGAGTACCACATGAAGCCGCCGACCTGATAGGTCAGCGCCTGATCCTGCGGCGAGGCGAGGCGGACTTCGGCGGAGACCTGGTCGGTCTCGACGGTGCCGTGGTCATGCAGCTGCGGCGTGCCGACGAGCGCGCGCGGCAGGAAGTCGCCGTCGCGGATTTCGGTGTTCTTCCAGTTGCGATAGCCGGTGACGATCGACAGCGTGTGATCGGCGAAGGCATCGATGTCCGCGCTCATCGTGAAGCTGTACTGGCGGTCGAGCGAGCGGGTGATGAGGTTCTGGTTGACGTCGCGGGTGTCCTCGCCCTGCGGGACGATGCCGAGTTCGCCGTCGATCGCCGCACCGCGCGACACGCCGGTCACTTCGGCGCAGCAGTCGTCGTTGGCCTTGAAGTAGTCCGCGATCAGGCGCAGCTTGCCGCCGTTGCCGTCATAATCCAGTACGCCGCGCGCGCCGTAGTGCTCGTAGCCGTTGACGGTCTTGTCGTAGTAGGTGTTCTTGATGTTGCCGTCGAAGTTTCCGTAGAAGCCGGTAAGGCGGCCGGTCAGGTTCTCCGAAATCGGGCCGGAGACGGTCATCTTGGCACGGTATTCGTCATCCGTGGTGCCGGAGACGTTGGCCTCGGCCTCGAAGTGGTCGGTGCCGCCCTTCGACACGATGTTGACGAGGCCCGCCGAAGCGTTCTTGCCGAACAGCGTGCCCTGCGGACCGCGCAGGACTTCAAGGCGGTCGAAGTCGACGAGGTCGAGGAACGACTGGCCCGAGCGGCTCAGCACGATGCCATCGACAACGGTGGACACACTGGGCTCGGCCGCGACCGAGAAGCTGATGGTGCCGACGCCGCGCATCACGATCGCGCTGTTGGCGTTGGTCGTGCCCTTGCGGAAGGTCACCGACGGCACGATCGAGGTGATGTCCTCGAGGCTCTTGGCGCCGGCGCGGGCCATGGCCTCTCCGGTGACCGCGCTGATGGCGATCGGCACGTCCTGGACGTTCTGCTTAACCTTCTGCGCGGTAACGATAATTTCGTCTACTTGCGCATCCGCGGGCGTAGCTGCGGCAAGCGCCGCGACAGACGCGGAAAGCGCCAGAGCAGCCCGTGCGACCGTGGTGGTGCCCACGACGATACCTTGTGTGGAAATCATGATTCTCCCCTCCATACACAGTAAGCCCGGGTGCAACACCTCAGGTCGTCCTGTCGGTAGCGACCCTCTTGATTGGGTGCGTCATTTCTGTCAAGCGTTGTCACATCAGGACAGCGCGGCGACCAAGCCAGTGCTGCAAAAGAAGCACACCATGGGAGCCGGGCCTTGCCGTTGACCTTCACCATTCGGGAAGATGGATTTGCCTGCGTGCTCGCAGGGCGGGAAGTCCTGTGTAGTTCGTCGGGAAACCCCGCCTTTTCAGTCGCAAAGGGCGCGCCGGAAGTGGAAATGGTGCGGGGCAATTTCGCCATCAGCGATAGCCCGACCGATCGCGTGGGCCTCAGCTTCGCGGCGCTCGACGGCGATGACCTGCTGCTGTCTGCCGAGGCAGGTGGAACCCAGATGCTGCGCCTTTCTGCGCAGGGCGACTCGCTGACCGTTACCACCCTCACCCCCGGTTACGACCGCGTCTGGGCTGATCTTGTCGCGCAGCCGGGCGAGCATGTCTGGGGCGGCGGTGAGCAGATGAGCTACCTCGACCTCTCTGGCCGTCGCTTCCCGATCTGGACCAGCGAGCCCGGCGTGGGGCGGGACAAGTCCACCGAACTGACGAAGCTGATGGACCAGAACGGCATGGCGGGCGGCGATTACTGGTGGACCAATTATCCGCAGCCCACTTTCCTGACCTCCAGCCTCTGGGCCTGCCATCTGGACTCCAGCGCCTATTCGGTGCTCGATTTCACCAACGCCGCGCGCCACCGGATCGAAGTTTGGGAAGGCAGCTTCTCCCTCGAATTCTTCGCAGCAGGCGATTTGCCTGCGCTGGTCGGTGCGCTGTCCACCCGCTTCGGCCGCCAGCCCGCCCTGCCCGACTGGGCGATCGGCGGCGGCATCGTCGGCCTCAAGGAAGGCGACGTCAGCTTCGAGCGGCTTGAGAAGATCATGGCGGCGGGCGCCGAAGTCTCCGGCCTGTGGTGCGAGGACTGGATCGGCATCCGCCAGACCAGCTTCGGGCGCCGCCTGTTCTGGGACTGGTCGTGGAACGAGGCGCGCTATCCCGAACTGCCCGCGCGCATTGCTGCGCTGGCGGAAAAGGGCATACGCTTCCTCGGCTACGTGAACCCCTATCTCGCCAACGACGGCAAGCAGTATGCCGAGGCCGAGGCGCTGGGCTATCTGGCGCTGCGGCAGGATTCGGACGCGGTCTATCTCGTCGATTTCGGCGAGTTCGACTGCGGCGTGGTGGACTTCACCAACCCCGCCGCGCTGGACTGGTTCGCTGACCGGGTGATCGGCCGCGAGATGCTGGACTTCGGCCTCTCGGGCTGGATGGCGGACTTCGGCGAATACCTGCCGGTCGATCTGCGCCTCCACGACGGCAGCGACCCGATGCTGATGCACAACCGCTGGCCGGTGCTCTGGGCCGAGGCGAATGCGCGCGCGGTGGCATCGCGCGGCAAGACCGGCGAGGCGGTGTTCTTCATGCGCGCCGGGTTCTCGGGCGTACAGGCGCATTGCCCGCTGCTGTGGGCAGGCGATCAGTCGGTCGACTTCACCCGGCATGACGGCATCAACACCGTGCTCACCGCCGCGCTGTCTGCGGGGTTGGTCGGCAATGCCTATTCGCACAGCGATGTCGGCGGTTACACCAGCCTGCACGGCAACGTGCGCACGGCGGACCTGATGCTGCGCTGGTGTGAGCTGGGCGCATTCTCGCCGGTGATGCGCAGCCACGAAGGCAACCGCCCCGACGACAACCTGCAGATCGATTCCAGCCCGGAACTGCTGGGCTGCTTCGCCGCGATGTCGCGCGTCCACAAAGCACTGGCCCCTTACGTGCGCCACCTCAGCGACGAGGCCGTGGCCACCGGCCTGCCGGTGCAGCGCCCACTGTTCCTGCACTACTTCGAGGAGGCGCTGTTCGGCGTGCAGGACCAGTACCTCTACGGCGCCGACATGCTGGTGGCGCCGATCGTCGAGGCTGATGCGACGCAGCGCGAAGTCATTCTCCCCGGCGATACCCCGTGGCGGCACCTCTGGACCGGCGAGGACTTCGCGCCCGGCACGCACACCGTCGCCGCGCCTTATGGCCAGCCGCCCGTTTTCTACTTGCCGGACAGCCAGTTCGCGCCTCTCTTCGCATCGTTGAAGGCATGACGACACCTCCCCCCTTCCTCGTCATTGCGAGCCCCGCAGGGGCGCGGCAATCCAGCGCGTGTGCAAGCCGCCCTGGGTTGCTTCGCTCCGCTCGCAATGACGGACCGTGGGGCGGCGTGCCTGCGTCGTGCCTGGGGGAGAGAACATGAGCGAACGGTCCAACATCAAGGACGTCTCGGCGCTGGCAGGCGTGTCGATCAAGACGGTCAGCCGCGTGCTGAACGGCCACCGCTACGTCAGCGCCGACACCAAGGAGCGCGTCGAGAAGGCGATGCAGGAACTCGGCTTCCGGCCGAGCGTCGCCGCGCGCATTCTGGCGGGCACCAAGTCGGGCCAGATCGCGCTGATCTACGACAACCACAGCCCCTACTACATGAACCAGATCCAGATGGGCTGCTGGGAAGCCTGCCAGCAAAGCGGGTCGCGCCTGCTGGCCCAGCCGGTGGACGTAACGGATCCGCTGGTGGGCGATCAGGTGCGCGGCCTCGTCACCGAGACGCATGTGGACGGCATCGTCCTGTCCTCTCCCGTGACCGACTGCGTGCCGGTGCTCAAGGCGCTGGAAGGCATGGACATTCCCTTCGTGCGCATCTCGCCGGGCACCAACCATGCGATGACCTCCTCGGTCTTCATGGACGATGCCCAGGCGGCGGACGACATGACCAGCTACCTCATCGCGCGCGGCCATCGCCACATCGGCTTCGTGAAGGGGCACTCCAACCACATGGCCTCGGAAGAGCGCCTGTTTGGCTACCGCCGCGCGCTCGACCGGGCTGGCCTCGCCTACGAACCGGCGCTGGTGGTGCCGGGCGAATTCGACTTCGACAGCGGCGTGGCGGCCGCCCGCCACTTCCTCAAGGGCCGCCGCCGGCCCACCGCGATCTTCGCCAGCAACGACGATATGGCGGCGGGCATCCTGTCGGTGGCGCATGACATGGGCCTTGCCGTGCCGGACGATCTTTCGGTGGTCGGATTCGATGACACGATGGTCGCGCGCATGGTCTGGCCCCAGCTGACGACGATCCGCCAGCCCACGCGCGAACTCGCGCTGGCGGCGACGCAACTGCTTCTCGAAGGCGCACAGGCCACGCACCGGCGCCTTCCCCACGACCTGATCGAGCGTGCCTCGGTCTCCCGCATCAACCCCGATCTCCTCTCCTGACAGGACACACCATGACATACCTCCCCTCCCCGGCCGCCCGCCGCCAGCTCGGCAAGAGCGGCATCGAAGTTTCCGCCCTCGCCTGGGGCAACTGGCGCATGGAAGGCGAAGCCGCCGACGCCGTGCGCCTGCTGCATGCCGCGCTGGACGCCGGGATCGACTTCATCGACACCGCCGACATCTACGGCTTCAACGGCACGGACGGCTTCGGCGATGCGGAAGTGCTGCTGGGCAAGGCGCTCGCCAGCGAACCGGGCCTGCGCGAAAAGCTGGTGATCGCCACCAAGGGCGGCATCATGCCCCCGCTGCCTTACGATTCGAGCGCCGAATACCTCACCAGCGCCATCGACGCCTCGCTGAAGCGCCTCGGCACCGACACGGTCGAGCTGTGGCAGATCCACCGTCCCGACATCCTCACGCATCCTTCGGAAATCGCAAAGGCCGTCGAAGCGGCACATAAGGCGGGCAAGATCCGCAGCTTCGGCGTTTCCAACTTCACCACCAGCCAGATCGCCACGCTGCAGCAGTTCGTGAGCCTGCCGATCGTCTCCACCCAGCCGGAAATCTCGGCGCTGCGCCTCGACACGATCGAGAACGGCGAGCTGGATCAGGCGATCGCCATGGACATGGCCGTGCTGGCCTGGTCGCCGCTGGGCGGCGGCCGCCTCGCCGATCCGCAGGACGAGCGCTCCAAGGGCGTCGCCGCTCTGCTGGATCAGACTGCGGAAGAGTTCGGCGTGTCGCGCACCGCGGCGGCCTATAGCTGGATCATGGCGCACCCCGCGCGCATCATTCCCATCGTCGGATCACAAAAGGCAGACCGGATCGCACAAGCCACTGACGCACTCAAGGTCCGCTGGACCCGCGCCAGCTGGTACGCGGTACTGGTCGCATCGAAAGGAGAGCCCCTGCCGTGAGCGATAAGACCTGTGAAGTGAGCTGGTTTTCGGCGCTGTGCGACGATGACTACGAGTTCCTCGGCCAGCCCGATCCGGCGCTGGCCTCCAGCTGGGAGCATTGCCGCAATATCGTGCTGCAGGCGGAAAAAGGCGGGTTCGACAACATCCTGCTCCCCTCGGGCTATGCGCTGGGCATCGACACCACCATGTTCGCGGGCGCCATCGCCCCGCTGGTGGAGAAGATCCGCCTGCTCTGGGCCGTGCGCATGGGCGAGGACTGGCCGCCGCAGCTGGCGCGCCGGATCGCCACGCTCGACCGCATCCTGGGCGGACGGCTGACGGTGAACATCATCTCGTCCGACCTGCCGGGCGAGAAGCTGGACAGCCGCGCCCGCTACCAGCGCACGCTGGAGGTGATGCAGATCCTCAAGATCATGCTCTCGGGCGAGCACCTGAAGTACGAGGGCGAGTTCTACAACCTCGACCTGCCCCCGGCGCGCATCACCACCGTCTCGGGCAAGTGCCCGCCGCTCTACTTCGGCGGCCTGTCCGAAGACGCGCGCGAGGCTGCGGCCAAGGGCTGCGACGTCTACCTGATGTGGCCCGACACGATGGACAAGGTGCGCGAGACGATCGCGGACATGACCGCGCGCGCCGCGAAGTACGGCCGCACGCTCAAGTTCGGCTACCGCGCCCATGTCATCGTGCGCGAGACCGAGGACGAGGCGCGCGTCTATGCCGACCGCCTGCTGTCCAAGCTGGACGATGCAGCCGGAGAGGCGATCCGCCAGAAGTCGCTGGACACCGCCAGCGTCGGGGTGACCCGTCAGGCGGAACTGCGCTCGGCTGCGGGCGGTGACGGCTTCGTCGAGGAGAACCTGTGGACCGGCATCGGCCGCGCCCGGTCGGGCTGCGGGGCCGCGATCGTCGGCGATCCGGATCAGGTGCTGGCCAAGATCCGCGCCTATCAGGCCGAGGGGATCGATGCCTTCATCCTGTCGGGCTATCCGCATGCGGCGGAAGCGGACCTGTTCTCGCGGCATGTGCTGCCGCAGATCAACCACGCGCCGCTGGTGCTGTAAGATGCTTATCCTCCCTGTTGCGAAGCAATGGGGAGGTGGCAGCCCGAAGGGCTGACGGAGGG